>DASZEU010000442.1:0-8767 GCA_035940535.1 Candidatus Angelobacter sp. | reverse complement strand
AAGTTAGCCCAGCGTGTGAACGCTGGGAAAAGATTAGAGATAAATGACAAGCCCCAGCGGGGCGGCACAGATTTTCGGTTGTCTCTGCACTAAAGCTATTGATCGAAAAGGTTCATCAAAAGCTTAAGTGAACCGTATTGGCTTTAGCCCATGAGGTTCTCTGTCACTCACAAGAATAAGTTTTTCCGCAAGCTCTGAAGTCATGCCCTGACACATGTCCTCACGCAAAATGACCCACTACCAAACCACGCTAGAGAGGCTCTATTGGTCCTCGCGGCGGCGGCAAGATAATCACACGAAATGTCCCTGAGCTTGTGGCAACACCGTTGGGTGTCTGTACCTCGATTAACCCAGTGGACGCGTCCACGGTGACAGTTGCCGTGATCTGGGTAGAGCTGATCACATTGAATGGGACGCTACCACCGCCAATGCGTACATCGACGGCTCCATCCAGATTTTGGCCAAGAATTGTGACTAAGGTGCCTGGGCGCCCAAATGCCGGACTGAAACTTGTAATCTGGGGCAACGAAGGAATGGACTGGCCGGTCAACGCCGCCATCAACAAAACCTCGCCGCTCACATCTCGCGCAGTCAGGAATGCGGAAAATGTCCCCACCGCTGTAGGAGTGAACACGGATGTTACCGTAAGCGTGGAGCCAGGGGTCACAGAGATCGGCAAGGGGCCTGGCAACTGAACCGAAAAAGGCGCTGCTACATCGACGGCAGCGACGTTAAGTATATCGGTTGTATCGTTCGTGACCATCAGTGTGCCTGAGGCGCCTGTATTAACAACGGTTAGTGGAAACGTGATGGCGGAGACTTGCAACCTGAAACTGTTCTGTAGGAATCGCACCAGGGCCTGTCCAACCCCGGTAAGGAGGTTAGGACCTGTGGTCTGCGGTTTAATATCAGTAGAAGGAACGTGCAAATGGCCGGACGCCAAGGATGGCCGCAAACGCTGACGAAGCAGCGCGGTGCGATAAAAGATCTCGTTCGAGAGGAAGTTACCCCCTGATCCCAGGAGGGAATCACCCTTGGGGCCATCCTTGACCTTTCCAAATCCATCGGGATCACCAGCAGACGGTTTATCACGGAATTTACCGGGGCTAAATATTGGCGGCGCTCCCTTTACCCAGTAGGACTGGTTTATAACGAACGGGGTGTCACCGGTTGGCCCGGGCAACTTCTGCGTCTGAGGGTCTGGAGTTATCACTTGCTCGTAGGGTAAGGTGCTCTCCAGAAACTGTGGGCCACCGATAGTCGATCCCCCCAAATCGGTTAGTGGTGCGTTTAGAACGTTGTTATTGTTGTCACTCCCAGGTCCCCGGTTCCTGCCAGCCCATCTTTCGACATCGTAGAAGTTCCTGCCTTGACTGGTGGTCATCAACATAACAATTGAGCCGAGGCTTCCCCGCACCGCGTTCTCAATCAATTCACTAGCGAAGTCCTTATAACGTACCGGAAAAATCGCGGTCCTAACATAGACGGGCCCTGACCCTGGGTTAAGCGTCTTTGCGTTGAAATAGAGCGCGATCAGTCCCGATGGGTTGCTCCGGTCCGGCTGGGATAGCAACTGAAATGGATCGAATCCAGTTACGAGGGACTTGCGAACACCCGGAAGCGCCAGGCCAAAATTAATGCTGCCGTCAACAGCCAAACCCCGCGAGGGCCATTCGAACGCGTTGATCAGCGCGTCCGATAGTTGCAGGTTTTTGCGCCGGTGATAAGCGCGAAGCGCCGCGATGGCCTGAAGGCGAGCATAGTACAGCGGACGGTCGTCAATGCTCGCGGCCTGCACTGCCTGGTACGCACGCGTCCATAGGAGGTCGCCTTGCGTTTTCAGCACGTCGGTCGTAGCGCCGGTCGTAGCGCCTTTACTCACTAGTTCGCCGTAAAAAGCCTGTGCAAAGCCTTCGAGGCTGGTACCACTGAGAATACGCTGAGCTTCGTCGAAAACCCGCAGGTACTCTTCGTAGCTCTCATCGTTGCGAACCGTAAGGCCGAGAACCGAGCGAGTCACTGCCACGGGGGCGCCACCGTTGGCGGTGACCTTAAGATCAATCGAAATTTGTGTCTGGGCGCCGGTTACGGATGGACCCGGCGGAACGAATTTAGTAGGAGATGCGGTTGCTGTTGCAGCTTCTTCTTTGTTATTGGGAGTAATAGCGAGGCCTGTAACTTCGAAAAGATCCGTGGAAGCCGGCATGGAATTGACAGTAATCGTGCCAGTCTGATTCTCCTTGACCAAGTTTCCGGAAAAAAACTTAGACGGATCGCTGGCGCCGTCTCGGCCTCGTTGAAAGTTAGTTCCGGAGAGCGGCGGTTGCATCTGTACTTTATTAACGGTGAACGTGAGCGTTTGCGGCAGCGAAACACCATCCGGTATGGTGATCTTGGCGGCCAGAACAACAGTTCGCGGCGTCTCAAAGGGTTCATAGCGTTCGAGTTCCGACACCTCAATCAGATGGTTCTGCTCATCACGGTACGCCAATTTTGTATCAACTGTAATCGTGCCAGCCAGAGGGTTCACCTGGACCGGCAAAAGCCCGGATTGAATTTTTGGTGGTTGGCCCGAAGCCAGGAACTTGGCAATCTCGAAACCCAACACACCGCCAGGCCAGAAGGTGAACTGCGGCTCGCTCGTGGGCACAATTCGAACTGAAGTCAAGGCTGCATGGATGATGTTCACTCCGGGCAGCACAGCAAATGCGCCGCCTTGCAACAATGAGGCTGGATCAAGCACGTCGGGCGGCGATTCGAGATAAAACTGAACCCCATAACCCAGATCACGCACATCCTTGAGAGGGCCTGTGGGGTTGCCAGCTTCGTCCACGGGCTGAGCCAGCGCCTTGATGGTGGCGCTATCAGCGACGTTCATCACCAGGGTCGGCGGAACGCCGGTTGGCGGCGGCGCCGAGGTGATGATGATCTTCATCTGGTTGGGGCTCGGCTGGGCATTCAGGCAAAATTCCGTGCTAAAGCTGCCTTCCAACGTTGTTTCCGCCTCCCCCGGCGCGAACTGCACTAGCTGAAGATCGAAATCCCATGGCACACAGCATTGTCCGGCAGTGCGGGCAAAATAGAAGGATTGGTAACCACCAAAGGCATCGGGAAAAACAGTGTTGCCATTCTCTGAAGCAAGCTGGAATCGGCCGCTGCATAGCTCCAGAAGAGAACGAGGCGCAATGCGCCCAAAATGAACGGCATGAGTGAATTGGGGATGGAAATGGAGGTATCGGCCGTCCGTGTCAATGCTGAAGTCGATGCCGATCGTCAGATTGAAGGCCTCCAGCACACGCAGTCTGCCACCCGGCAGGACCAATGCAGTCAAGAAGGAGATGTTGAAGAAAATATCAATTTCTACAACGACGCTGATAATGATTGATCCGATCGCCCAGGGGAATTCGGGAAATTCGTTGAACAACCCGTCAGGCCAAATATCAAAAATGAAACCAATGATCAGAATCACCGTGATGTGAATCGTGATCTCGATTTTCAGGGCCACCAACAGCCCCATCCCTCGCAATGGAAACAGCGTGCCTACCGTGGCCAGAATAGGAGAGTTCAACTCCCCGCCACCATCGAAGAATGAGACCAGATGCACTTCGTGGATCAGCGGAAGCACGATAGTAAAGTCAATGATTGTGATTTCAAAGTTGAACCAATCGAAACCTCCACCGAAAGAGTCCCCGCGAATGCTTGCGACCATGCTGTCGGTGGCGGTCGGAGCGACCATTCTCTGGCCTGGCACCGGAGTAAAATTCAAAGAAACAGCGCCGGGTATAGGATCGACAATGCCTGCTGCTACCTGCCCACCCGGCGAAGGGGGAGCCGATGCCGTTGCCAAAGGAGCACCAGCCGAAACCGACATTGCATATTGTGCAACCTGAGCGCCAGTGGCGCCTTGAACCGACATCAGAGTTGATGTAGACCCAACCAAATTGGCGGGAATGCTGGCGACGCCAGCGATGACCCGATCGTCGCTTCGTTGTAGATGCAACGTAACGTTCGGACCGAGGTCCAGGGAGCATCCTGCAAGATTCCGGCCCGCAACCATCACCAAGGTTGGTTTGCCGGGCTCGATATTGGCGGTATACGCCAGCGGAACGGGAACCGCTTGCGGGAGTACGGTAAACATCTGCCGGCTGCTTTGGGCGACTGGACCGCTTTGCGCGGCCGGTCTAAGGCTGGCAAGAATCTGAATGGCCATCCGCTCAATCGGCGCCAGCGGCGGTGTGGCAGTGACGCGCACAGTGAAGATCAGGGATTCAATCGTGGTGATGGGGTCCACGCTGCTCGTGAAACCAGAGATGGCGATTGCAGCCCGGCTCGGCCCGCGGAGGGCGAGCAGCCCGCCATTGTAGGCGGCGATGAGATTGCGTCCGCGTAATGTGACTTGTGTGTCTGTATTCTCAATCACTGCGAGCGGCGCTACACCCAGAACTTCGGCTCGATCGCTCAGAACCGTCGTAATGTAGGTGAAGCCGCCTGCGAGAGTCGCTGTCGAGCCATCGGGGTTAACCACGGAAACAGAGACGCTGCCTATGTTCGCGGACGGAGGCAACTGGGCACGCACTGTTGTGCCGCTCTCGTAACTGACAGTAGCGGCCGGAGTGCTGCCGAAATATACCGCTCCACCTTGAACAAAGCCCGTTCCCGTGAGAGTGACTGTGATTCCGCCCGTAAGCGCTCCGGCGATGGGTGAAATCCGGCTTAACGTGGGTGCCGGTGGAGGTGGAGGAGGGGGTGAGGGCGGATCGATCGGCGGCGGATCGTCCGGAGGTATCAGCGGCATTGAGTCCATGCGATTTCTCCCGTGGAAGCCAACCACTGCGGTCAATCTGTTGTTAGGCCTGATTCAGGAATATCTAAAGTAGGCCGAGGCTAGATAGTAGGCTTCTCGCAATGTAAGTGAGAAAACTCAGCGTTTCGTTTCAGATTTCTTGATTGGGTCCACTGCGATTGTGCAATTAAAGAGAGTTGTTGGAGCCAGAATGGCTATTGTGTGGCGCTTATGAAGCTGATGCGTCCATCCAATAAAAAAGCGCCGAAAGATTTCCGGCGCTTTTGATTGATGCAAAGACACACTCCAATTACGGCAGTGTGTAACGCAGGTTGACATATGCCATGCTGAGGTGGGCGTTCTTGGGCGCGCCAAGGGCAACAAACCATGGGCTGCGCGTTAAGTAGGAATATTGAGTCATGAGCTGGACAGCTCCATATTGCGGATTCTTCCAGAAGGTCTGGGTCCATCCAAGGGTTCCCTCTTGAATGGTTCGATTTGCGCTGTTCGGTGAATTCGGACCTCCGAAACCGGCGAACCTTCCCGGCAATGGGTTGGTGGTATCGATGAAGGCATTCCTCTGGAAGTAGTCGCCGCCATAGTAGCCGTAGAACAAGGTTTTAGGTGTGACCTGCGCTTCAAATCCGGCAATGCCCGAACTGGCGTGAACCAGGGAGACTGTGCCGTCAGGGCGTACAACTACATCCGGGCCTGATCCAAAGATATAACGACCGCCGCCATCGCTATGGAAAACGTGGCCAAGCAGCCGGAAATTCTTGAACAACTCCAGGTTGGCTGCAACCAAGACACCACCACCAGTGGCGCTATTGGACTGGTTGGTGATTGGGTTGAATGCTTTCATGGTGGTGAGCAAGCCTGCCGCTTCTAGATGGAAGTGCTTTCCATTAACATCCGTGTCATACGCAATCTTGGGGATGACATCCGGATGTACGTTGGGTGTTCCAGAGTTATTGCCTGCATCAAACTGCACGCCCAAAGCGGCATTCAGAGCAAACGGGAATATGACCTCCCCGACTCCTACAAATTGCTCCGGGTTTTCAAGTGCGATACCCAATGCCCAGTGGTCATTCGCGTGATACACAGCACGGAACTGAGGTGCGCGTGTCCACGTTAGACCCACTTGGTAGTTGAAGTCCACGTTTTGGGAGAAGAACACATCGGCAGAATAAGGCGAGACTCCATTCCGGTTAGGATTGAGCCAACTCCAAACTTGGCCGCCGAGAAACTCCCATTTGTCGCGCTTCAAGTCCAAAAAGTAATGACGCAATCGCATGGTGTGGCTGTTGGAGGTCACAAAGACGTTGGCGGCATCGTTTCCGAGAAAGTCCATCTCGACAAAGCCCGTGACATCGTTCTTGCCGAACTTCTCGGTAGCTTTAAGGTTCACGCGTGAGTTTTGCGCAGTAAAGCGGGTTTCCGTGAGGTGCCCTTGAACCTGGTTGTTGAAAGGAATCGCAAAGAAATTGGTTCCTCCAGGGTTACCGGTATTGGTGCTCCGGAATATCGTTGTGAAGTCCATGAAGCCGCCAGGAGTGAATTGGGCTCCACCGATCTTGAACGACAGAGGCGACTCTTTGGGCTGGTCTTCCTGGGCCGGGGCGTCCGACGCGGGTTGTACAGTCGGATTGCCAGCAGTCGTGGTATGGAGCGACGCGTCGATGATCCGGGCCGAAACATCTCCGGTCTTCGCCGATACGTCTTGTTTACTTCCTAGCTGTTGGCGCAGCGTCTCCATTTCCTGCTGTTGTTTCAGGATTTGCTGCTGTTGTTGTGTGATTTGTTTCTGTTGCTCCGCCATCGCATTTTGTAGCTTTTTCAACTCGTCGGCTACATTGGATGTGCTGGCGGCATCGTTGGACGTGCTTGTCTGTGCGAACGTCAGGCTTGACATCAGCACGATAAAACAAAGGCTCTTTGCCAGTCTCATTAAGCTGCTCCCTTTCGTCATCAATTGTTTTGCTTTTTGATAAGCAAGTTGGATTTCAAAATTACCTTGACCCGATTTTTTTATGTTGGAAGAACCGAACACAAGAACTGCATCATTAAATTCCCTTGGACTCTGTTGCTTTCGAAAATCCAACAAGAGGCCCGCTGGACGAGCAAACGCACACACATAGGACGCGAATGACACTCCTTCGCCTTCCACTTTTTTCTCAATCCAACAATTCCGGGTCAGTACTGAATAACATAAATTCAGGGCCAATGGAAAGACAATTGATTGTTAAACCTCTGTTAATGAGCAATGTACAGAGTTTCGAGATGACTGTAGAAAGGCTCTGCGACGATGCAAAAGTGGCGCAGAATGTAAAGAGAGAGATTTGCCGGTTTGTGCTTTGCCTGTTTCTGTTTTTCATAACCGCGTGAGATCATGCATCGCGTGAGTAACGCCATCTCTCTGGATGCAGTGAATATAGAGCTTGAGCTATCTACTGTAACTTCATCTAAATAAGAATGTTATGTATATAAATCATCCAGGAACCCTTCGTTCCAGGTAAGCATAATCTCCAACTCAATGACAATTCCATCTGTTGGAGAATTGGATCGACACGTCAGGGAACTGAGCCGTGTCCAATGTGGAAATCTGTTCAACCTCTGATCGAGGTCTCAGGAGTTCAGCAGTCACCCATGTTACAAAAGTCACACTCGTCAAAAATCTGAAAACATGACAGCGTAAGTGATTCTACTGAGAAGCGACAGTTCCCTTCATAACTGCGTCACAATCCCGCAGAGAGATAACCGGGAGCAGGAATACCAAACGCGTCAGCGACGCGATTGAAGAATGCAAACATGGCTGTAATATAAACTGCCTCTGCAATCTGCTCTTCGCTCCAACCGGCAGTGCGCAGCTTCTGAACATCCGCGTGAGTGGAACGATACGCGGCGTGGGTGATGAGTTCCACATATTCGAGAAGAGTACGCTCTGCCGCTGTAAGCCCCGCTTCGCCAAGCCGGCCTTCGATAATTGCTTGTACGCATTGATCGCTGGCTCCCTGAGCACGCAGGAAGTATCCATGACTGTCCATTCAATATGGACAGCGGTTCAAAAACGACACATAACTCGCGATCATTTCTTTGTGCCGCCGCGTGAGATGTCCTTCAGAAAAATGGACTGTATTGGAGAAATCGACCACCTGACGCAGGAAATCGGGCCTTGCGCCGAAGCACTTGATGATCCCAGGAACCTGATGTCTCCCTCGCGCCGAGTTAGCTCGCCAATAGTCGTAAGCAGCGGCCACTTCCCCAGTGGCTTCCGAATCGTCGATGATCGCGATCCTGGTCGCCTGTGCGGACGGCACAACTTCGGCGGCTGCGGTTTGAGCTTGGTCTTTTTCTTTCATCCCCGATCTCCTTAACCCGAATTATTCATGAAAATGTGTAAAAAAACCAATTTGAAATCTCACCGCCATCCGCTATCCTCTCGGTTTACAGGCTTGCTGGTTATTGTCAAAGGTCAATCGTAAGGCGGCCATGAGCGGGAATCTTATGTCAGGAAAATCAAACCGGGTTCGTCGTGTTTTCTTAGGACTTCTCATCACTCTGGCTGTCGTTTACCTTTCTTTCGGAATCTTTGTCTGGTGGGCTATGCATCAGCCTCCTGAAGTTTTCGGAAAAGTGATGGCGCGAGTTCCTGGGCCAGTCGCCTTTCTACTCTACCCGTTTGAAACTCTGTGGACCCACGCCCGCGCTGGAACTTTGAATATTGGCGATCCTGCACCCGACTTCTCGCTGGCAACGGTAAATAAAAGCGGTCCGCTTCAGCTTTCGGCGTTGAACAAACAGCGGCCCGTGGTGCTGGTATTCGGCAGCTACACTTGACCGCCCTTCCGGCGGGAGGTTCCTGCTCTCAACAAGCTCTACGAGCAGTACGGCGATCGAGTTGCGTTCCTGGCAGTGTATATCTCGGAAGCCCATCCCAGCGATGTGTGGCAGATGGAGAGTAACATCCGCGACAAAGTTGTTTTC
>DASZEU010000441.1:0-2610 GCA_035940535.1 Candidatus Angelobacter sp. | reverse complement strand
ACCGGCTCCCGCATGGATGACGTGATCTTTGAAGAATTCAAAGGCACGGGCAATATGGAAATTATTCTTGATCGCAAGCTGGTCGATAAGCGTACTTTCCCGGCCATCGACATCCAACGCTCCGGCACGCGTAAGGAAGAGTTGCTGATTCCGAAAGAAGACCTGACGCGCATCTGGGTGCTACGCCGAGTGTTGAATCCGCTCTCTCCCGTAGAAGCGATGGAACTGTTGATCGACAAGCTGAGCAAAGCCAAATCGAACGGGGAGTTCCTGGCCAATATGAGTTCGCTGTAGCTCGCGATGCTGCGAGCGGGCTTGCCTCGCCCGGCGCTGCGCTTTCGACACCTTGCCCCTCGGTCCATTTCTACGATCTTCCCAGTGCACAGCCGGACGACGATTTCTGCTAGATCACTACCGCACGTATAATAGTGGGCTTCATTTTCCCAGTCTCCCGAGGTTATCGTGCGATTTAAGACTCTTGGTCTGATCATTCTGTTGTTCCTGCTCGCAGCGGTTCAATCAGTGCCTTGCCAGGCACAACAGCAACCCCCGCGCCCGCCTGACTATCCACCCAATCGGCCGCCAACTCTGGAGGAAGAGCAACACGCCAAGATAGAGAAGGAGATGGCCAAAAAGGCGAACCAACAGCGTCAGGCCGAGCTCAAACGCGATACAGACAAGTTGCTGAAGCTGGCCACCGAGCTGAAGCAATATGTAGATAAAACCAACGAAAACACGCTCTCACTCGAAGTACTCAAGAAGGCAGAGGAGATTGAGAAGCTCGCCCACAGTGTGAAAGACAAGATGAAAGGCGGTTATTGAGCACTCTTCCCGGTCGGTTCGCGGTTTTCCCTTAAGCTTTCAACCAAAAATTTTCCGATTTGCCGGGACTTCCGCCTATAATGTTGCAACTCAGTATCAAGAAGGAGGGAAAAGTCCCATGCCTCTACCTCAGACCGAAGCTCCTGGACGGCTGCAAGCGGAGCTGATGTCCCGCGGCTTGCGTATGACTCATCAGCGCCGTACTATCCTCAGCGTGGTGGAGACCGCCAAGCAACACCTCGATGCCAGCCAGCTTCTTCGTCGCGCCCGCCGGCTCGATCCCAGGATTGACCGGGTCACCGTATACCGCACACTAGCTTTGTTGAAGCGTCATGGCCTGGTGGACGAACTCGATCTAATGCATATGCAGGGGGAGAAGCATTATTACGAACGCCGCCCACAGAGAGATCATATTCACATGGCTTGTTTGCGCTGTGGCAAGATCACGGAATTCGAAAGTGACCTATTCGACCGGCTGAAAGGGCAGATCCAGCGCGATTGCCAGTTCCACATCGTGGTCACTCGTCTGGAAGTCGGTGGTTACTGCGCGCAGTGCCGCACCTCCGCGCCCGCGTGAAATTCTGGGTAGTGGGTCACTTTGATTTCCACGGCATATAGCGCCAACAATGAATCCGTTATCGAGGAATTGTGCTCATTGCTGCCGCAGCCGAATCCGCTTCCAAGCGGATTGACAAAGAGCTTACTCTGAAAGCACTCGGTTAATGCCGCACCATGAGAGGAGAGGTAATAACTGTCATGCGCAGGTTAGCTGCGGCTTTGGGGATCGGTCTGGTAGCTGAGGGTCTGATGATTGTCGTGTATCTTCACCTTGCGGGCAACGCCTCGCTCTCGCGGTGGTGGACAGCTTTTACATTGACGCAGGAGCCAGCTTGGCATCTCGTCAAATGGTGGGTCGATGTAATGCGTCCGGGATTCGAGGAGCAAATGGGATACATATATTTTGTTCCCCTCATTCAGTGGCTGGTCTATGCGACAGTCATATATGCGGTCCTGTCGTACCGGAAGCATCGCCTGTAGAAATCAAACTGACCCACTACGGAATTCTGCGGCCGGTTGCAACTGGTTGCAACAATCCTGAAACGAAAAATGCTGCTCCGGGCTTGACCAAAAGGAGTACCGGCCCCTAGGATAAATCCTAGTTTACAGATGCAACTGAGTTGCAATAATGATTAAATTGGACCGCCTGATTCTGATTACGCTCTCCACCGTAGTCTGCTCCATGGCACAGGAAAGCCCTTATTTTGTTGCCTACAGCCATCACATGGAGGAACCCGGTAATCTGGACATTGAAGTATCGAGCACAACTAACGTTCCACGCTCCGGGCAAAAGTATTATTTTGCTCCGTACACCGAGTTTGAATACGGAGTGACGGCAAGGTGGACTACGGAACTTTATCTGGAAGGCCAGTCTACGTACGGCGACAGTACAATCTTCACCGGGTGGAGAATCGAAAACCGGTTCCGCCCCCTAAAGCGCGAACACTGGATCAACCCTGTTCTCTATCTGGAATACGAAAACCTTAGCGAAGCGAGCCGGATTCAGAAGGAAATTGAAGGTGGGGCGCCTGATGTTAGTTCGCCGAATGCGGAACTGCGCCAGATCAAAGTCCACGAACTGGAAACTAAGCTTATCGTTTCGCGCGATGTGCATGATTGGAATCTGGCAGGTAACTTCATCGTGGCCAAAAACTTTTCGCAGAATGCGGGTTTTGAATTCGGCTATGCTCTCGCCATCTCCCGGCCATTAGCGACGCTGGCTTCAGGAAC
>DASZEU010000440.1:0-7958 GCA_035940535.1 Candidatus Angelobacter sp. | reverse complement strand
CAACCCAACATTCTTGAGATTTCCACAGCTGCGCGGCGACCGACTACTGTGGATATCTCCTACTTGCTAAATTCTCGTCTGGGCTTACTATAAGGGCCGCGTCCTGAGATGCATAAAATTGGGCTTTAGCCCCGGTTTTGTATAAACGTAAGGCGCGGACAAGAGCATACGGAGCCTCAAAAAGCGCAAATTAAATGACATTAGGCTTCAGCCCCTGCAAACTTTCTTTCTCTGACGAATTGATTTTTTCAGCGGCCTGTTAAACCCGGAGGTAAGGTTTGTAGACTGAATGCGGGGACCTCTCCCTCATTTCAAATTGCGCTTCTTAAGCAGTTCATCTCCGCGCTGACACAGGCTGTCAAAGAAGGCTTCACCGTTGATAGGCATGACTCGGCCACTTTAGAATCAGTTTTCGAAACTGTCACGTTAATCTAAAAGTTTGAACGAATCATAAATAGTCATGAACGAACGCATCGAAGCTGCGCGCGATTGGATCGAACAATCAAAGCGGGTTGTGGTACTCACTGGGGCCGGTATCTCAACGGAGTCAGGCATTCCAGATTTTCGCGGTCCACAGGGTGTTTGGACCAAGAATCCCAAGGCCGAGAAGCTCTCCGATATTCGTTATTACATGTCTGACCCTGAAGTTCGCAGACTGTCATGGCAGAGCCGGCTCTCACATCCTGCGTGGAACGCTAAACCAAATGCCGGGCATCTGGCCCTGGTTGCCTTGGAGCGGAGCGGGCGTCTTCATGCGCTGGTGACGCAAAACATCGACGGATTGCACCAGCTTGCCGGCAATTCAGCCGAGCGCGTGATCGAGGTACATGGCACCATGCATGACGCCGTGTGCATGAGCTGCTCCTGGCGTGGGCCGATGCAGCCGGTCTTGGATCGGGTTCGCGCTGGTGACGAAGACCCGCCTTGCCAAGACTGTGGAGGCATCCTGAAAAGCGCTACGATATCTTTTGGGCAAGCCTTGGTTCCCGAAGTAATTGCCCGCGCCATGCGTTCCGCAGAAGAAGCTGACCTGTTGCTTGCAGTGGGCACGAGCCTTACGGTCTATCCAGTGGCCCATGCTGTTCCCGCGGCCCGGGCCGCGCGCGCACGCGTGGTGATCGTGAACGGCGAACCCACGCCCTTCGATGGCATTGCGGATGCAGTGCTGCGAGGCGCCATCGGTGAGATACTGCCGCAGTTAGCTCCAGAGAGGGGGCGTGCATGATAATCGATCGCAAGAATTGGGTAATCGTTGCAATCGTAGCGGTTGCATTCATCTTCTCTAGTACGCGCGGTGCGAATTCAGTACTGGCGCAGGCTACGAATTCAACACCGCAAACTGTTTCCACCCAGAGTCTTCCGTCTCAGCCGAGCTATGAACACCGTGAAGAACACGATCCAAACGGTACGGGCAAGTTCTACATGGGCCGGGAAATCGCCCAGGTGATGGGACCGGGCGGCATCCCTTGGCTGGATCGCCCGCAGCGCGAGGAAGAGGAGCGGCCAGCGATGGTGCTTGAGGCTCTAGGTCTGAAGGGCGGGGAGGTTGTCGCCGACTTGGGCGCCGGGTCTGGTTTCTACACTTTTCGGATTGCACCCAAGGTCGGTAAGACAGGTAAAGTGCTGGCCGTAGATATCCAAGACGAGATGATTAAGACCCTTCGGCAACGCGCAGCCGAACAGAAGGTTACAAATGTGGAAGTGGTAAAGGGCAGCGAGAGCGACCCTAACCTGCCGTCGAACGGAGTGGACGTGCTTCTAATGGTAGACGTTTATCACGAACTTTCCTATCCCTTCGAAGTCATGACAAAAGTCTGTAAAGCACTCAAACCGGGTGGGCGGGTGGTATTCGTCGAGTACCGAAAAGAAGACCCCAAGGTGCGGATCAAGGAAGTCCACAAGATGTCGATTGAGCAGCTAGAAAAAGAGATGAAGGCCGTGGGGCTTACGCGGGTACAGACGGTAGAGACGCTTCCACTGCAACACATCGTGATCTTTGAAAAACATTATCTTTAGAACAACGCAATCATTGCTTGGTTAAGCAGATGGGCAAAAGCCTGTGGAGCAGTACGAGCACCGCAGCATTCCTCTCGTCAATGGTCATCGCTGTAAGGGTCTTCGGCAAGAACAAGGCTGGATTGATTTTTTCCGCAGAGTCTTTCTGGCGCTTTCGTTTGTCTAAACCTTCAGTCAATATGAGAAACTGGAGGTTATGGCTCGATGGGAGCAATATGAAATCTGGGTGCAGAATGGCGTGAAGTGGGAGATGCTCGCCTCTTTCCCGGATTTTGAAGTTGCCTCCGCCGTGGCCCGTAACCGCTCCAGCAAAATGAGGCTTATGCTTGTTACTTACGAGGATAGTACGGTTGTCAGCAAAGATGTGATCGCAGAGTTGGGATCTACACGTATCGAGCCAACCTGATAGACCGCTCGCCTATCATCCAGGCAAATTCAGCGCAAGCTTGGCATCCCCCCAAGGCTGTAACGTTTTCTCCAACTCCGTCACTATTTAACTACGAGTGAGTGTGAATTGCTCACCAGTTAAGGAGAGTTTTTGAATAAAGCCGCCGCATTCATCGCTCTGATCTTTTGTTCTTCACTCCAGCTTCTTAACGCCCAAGCGCAGCCAGGCAAAGCAGCGCCTTTCGATCCATCCCAAGAGGCCGTGACGATTGGAGAGATCAGCAAGTCGGTCCGGTTTGAGAACGATGGAACGACGCAGGAGACAGTGCACGAGCGCGTCAAGATCCAGAATGAAGCAGGACTGAAACAATATGGGATCATAACTTTCGGTTTCACGGCGACCAGCGATTTCAAGATCGATATGGTTGAAGTCCACAAGAAGAATGGAACAATCGTAAAAGCCGGACCCGAAAATATTCAGGAGTCGTCACCGGAAATCAGCCGGACGGCTCCCGTGTACAGCGACCTGCGCCAGAAGGAGGTCACTGTGCCAGGATTGGCAGTCGGAGATGAGGTGATATTTCAATACACATCCAGGGAAAAATCGCTCCTTCCGGGTCAGTTCTGGTTCCAGCATTCATTTCGAAAAAATGCCGTGGTCCTGGCCGAGACGGTGCAATTGAGTGTGCCGAAAGACCGTAAGCTTCATATCAAATACCAGCCGGAATACACCCCCGTCATTCAGGAAGACGGGGACCGGAAGATTTATTCTTGGCGGACTGCCAACGAAAAGATTGCCGAACAAAAAGAGCGGAAGGCTTCCCAGAAATTGACAAAGCTTGGGGATGGCCCGCCTCCATCCATTGAGGTTTCTACCATTGAATCCTGGGAGGAGATTGGAGCCTGGTACAACGGGCTGCAGAAAGATCGAGTGGTAGCCGGTGTTGCGGTCAGGGCCAAAGCGCTGGAGTTGACGAAGGATCTACCCTCCTCGGACGCCAAGTTGAAGGCCCTTTACGATTACGTGTCTTCGAACATTCGTTATATCAGCATCGATTTTGGTATCGGGCGTTATCAGCCACATGCCGCCGACCAGGTGTTGTCCAACGGATACGGTGATTGTAAAGACAAGCACACCCTGTTTGCCGCTATGTTGCAGGCAGCCGGCATAGAAGCTTTTCCGGCGCTCATCAACTCTGTGCGTAACGTTGACCAGGATGTGCCGTCGCCGGCGCAGTTTGATCATCTGATCACAGCCGTTCCCAAAGGAAAAGACTTCATCTTTCTGGACACAACCGCCGAGGTTGCTCCTTACGGTATGTTGTTGCATGTTCTCCGGCACAAACAGGCGCTTGTGGTTCCCGCTAATGCAGCCAGCAGATTTGCAGAGACTCCGGTGGATCTTCCTTTCCCGGCGCGGGAAACCTTCGAGTTGAACGGAAAAGTTGATGAGTCGGGAATTATGGAGGCTGAAATCTCCCATTTTGTTCACGGGGATTCGGAGGTGATATTAAAAAGTTTATTTCGTCAGACTGCTCCCAGCAAATACCAGGATATTGCTCAGGCGATGTCTTATGTTTCTGGATTTGCAGGCGAGGTAAGCGACGTTAAGCTCACGGGAATGCAAGATACAAATGGCGGCTTCGGGTGGGGTTACCATTATCATCGTCTTGACTATTTCGACATGGGAGACCAATTTCCCAAGAAGCCTTTGCCTTTAAGCAGTCTCAACCTGCCAAGCATGGAAAAGACAGAAGAGAGTCTTCGACTCTATTTCTCACCGGTCGAGTTGATTTTCAAATGCAAGATACAGCTTCCGGAAGGATTTACGGCGCAGGCGCCTTTGTCGATTAAGTTAGAACGAGATTACGTCAAGTATGAGTCCACCTATTCCGTCGACAAGAATATTATTACCGCCGAGAAGAAGCTCATCGTCCTGATTCCCGAAGTCACAGGCGTTCACCGCCAGGACTATGAGGCATTCCGCCGCGCGATCCTTCAAGATGAAGCCCAGGCAGTAGTGCTTCGGCCTCCGACAGGCTTTGTAGCAAAGTCCACCGGCGTGGATTTCGACGAGTTGATGCGTCAAGGTGAGATCGAGTTGCGCGAAAGAGATTACACAGCAGCATACGAGACCTTTAAAAAAGTCGCTAACCGGGACCCAAAGCACAAAGGTGTTTGGACGCAATTGGGACTCACCGAATTTGCGCTGGGCCGCAGAGATGAAGCCGTAAAGGATTTTCAGAAGCAAGTTGAAGTTGATCCATTTGACGCAGAAGCCCATGGGCAACTGGGCTTTTTTTATCTGACAATTGGCAAAAAAGAGCAAGCTGTCCCGGAATTAACAAAGGCGGCCGAAATCGAACCACTGGCGCACCGTCCTCACTATCTTCTGGGTTATCACTATTCCCAAGAGAAGGATTATTCAAAGGCCGCTCCCGAATTGGAAAAGGCTCTTGCCACCGAAGACCCGAAATACAACGACGAGAACCAGGTACGCACCCTTCTGGCCGAGTCCTATTTCAAGTTGAAACAGCCCGAAAAAGCCGCTGATCTGCTCAATCAAAGCATAGAAAAGTCGCCCAATCCCGAGACGTGGAACAACGTCGCATACTCATTTGCAGAAAACGACTTCCATCTGGACAAGGCAAAGCAATATGCGGTCCTTGCTATCAAGGCCCTGTCTGTGCAACTGCAAGACCTGAACGAAAATTCAATTACGCGGTCGGACTTCGGCAAGGTCACTGCTCTGGTGAACACGTGGGATACACTTGGCTGGATATATTTCAAATCCGGCGATGCATCCACCGCTGAGAAATATGTCCGGGCCGCCTGGTTAATGGATCAAAGTCCGACCGTAGGCGAGCATCTGGGAGAAATCTATGAAAAGCTGGGGCGCACTCAGGATGCGATTCGCTACTATGCGATGTCGGGAAGATCGGTCCTTTCCCTAAACGGGACAGTGACCACGCCTAGAGATGTTGCAAGAGATCGGTTGGAGAAACTGGCAGGGAAAGCTCGTGCGAACAGCCTGATTACTACCTACGCGGGCGAATCATCCAAGGAGCGCACTGTAGATATTGGTAAAGCCGGCGCAGCCGGAGCCAAGGCCGAATTGATTCTTCTCTTCGGTCCCGGCCCAAAGCTGGAGGCCGTGCGTGTAGTAAATGGTGATAGTGAACTTCGGGATGCGGTATTGCGTTCGGCTCCCGCTATTCTCAAACTTGTTGCATTTCCCGATGACCAGCCGGTCAAGCTGGCTCGCCAGGCATTCGTCGTATGCAACAAATACTCTCCAGGCTGTAACCTGGTGGTAAATATTACTCCGGCTTTCTGACATCTTGAACTGTTATTCTGTATGCCGTGTCGCCACGGGACCTGTTGTTGCCAGAAAATCTGAACCCCCTGCTTCGGAATACGATCTTCTTCGGCCACCTCCATCATTGGTTTGAGGTGGAATCTACCAACCTGCTGGCCGGGCAGGCAGCATCGGCGAACCGGAACAACGCAGAGCATCCGGAGGGAGAGGCTTTTCTGGCGGAAGAGCAGACCGCTGGCAAAGGCCGAGGTACTCACTCCTGGTATTCAGAGCGTGGCGCGGGCATCTATTGCTCGATCGTCGTGCGTCCCCAGATCACTCCGGCAGACGCTCTTTGGCTTTCGTTGATTGCCGGAGTAGCGGTGCAAGACGCGGTAAGGGAAGTCACCGGACTCAACGCCGATATCCGATGGCCCAACGACCTGCTGATGAACGAAAAGAAATTTTGCGGGATTTTAGCGGAGTTAAGCACAGAAGCGAATCGCGTGAACTACGCCGTTATAGGCATTGGGATCAATGTGAATCATGGCGCATTCCCTGAAGAATTGCGTATCCTGGCCACATCATTGCGGCTGGAAAGCGGGAGGGAATGGCCACGCGTAGACCTTACCGCGGCTCTGCTAAAATCTTTCGACCGCGAGTATCGCGGCCTGATGAGGGCAGTGCACAATCCCATTAAGATTCCGGCAATTCAGTTTGGTCCGATCCTCAAGAAGGTTGAGGCGCGCTCTTCTTACGCTCATGGCAAACTCGTGCATGTGAACGAAGAAGGTGGTTATAGTGGCACCACCGACGGTCTTGATCCCAGAGGTTTTCTTCGGGTGCGTACTAACCAGGGATTGCGTATCGTGATTTCCGGCAGTGTTCGTCCACTGCGAGGGAGGACATCGGATGCTACTGGTCGTTGATGTAGGCAACACCAACACCGTGCTGGGCGTGTACGAGATCTCCGCAGTGGGCTTTGTGAAGCAGCCCCGGCCCGAACCGCGCATGATTGCCCACTGGCGTGTCGCCACCATCAAGACTCATACTGTCGATGAATACGGAGTACTGTTCCGAAACCTTTTTGCGGTTGAAAGAATTGATGCCGGGGACGTGCGTGGAATCATCATCTCCTCCGTGGTTCCTCCTATGGATTCCACCCTGCGCGAAGTTTGCGAGCGCTATTTCCACCTCGACCCGCTGTTTGTCGAGCCAGGAATCAAAACCGGTATGCCGGTGCACTATGAGAATCCAGCGGAAGTTGGCGCTGACCGCATAGTAAACGGCGTTGCCGCCTTTGAGAAATACGGCGGCCCATGCGTAGTCGTGGATTTCGGTACCGCGACAACGTTCGATGCGGTCTCGAAGAAAGGTGAATATTTGGGAGGCGTAATTGCGCCCGGCATCGGCATCTCCGCCCAGGCGCTTTTTGAGCACACGGCGCGTCTGCCTCTGGTCGATATTCGCCAGCCCGCCAAGATCATTGGCACAAATACAGTGGCCAGCATTCAGGCTGGTTTGTTCTTCGGCTATCTCGGTCTTGTAGATGGAATCCTGGACCGCCTGCTGGCCCAGATGGGAACCGACACCAAAGTCGTTGCGACCGGCGGACAAGCCAAATTGATTGGTGAGCACTCCAAGTACATCAAAACGGTGGATGACCTGCTGACTCTAGATGGTTTGCGCATTATCTGGGAACGCAATCAGACCAGTCAAAAGCAGAAAAGCTCTTCGTGAGCCTTGTCGTGGAGAACTATTTCAATTACTTCACGGAGATCGAGGAGCACTATCAACGCCGTCGCGGAACCGGACTCCTGCTATCGACTCTGGATTGGGCGTTGATTGAAACCTGGAAGCAGGCAGATATTCCTCTGGAAGCTGTGTTGCGGGGTATAGACACAGCCTTTGACTCTTATGAACGCCGTCCTTCCAAGGCCAAAAAGATCAATAGCCTGGCCTACTGTTCTCAGGCAGTATTGACGGCTGCCGAGGACATGAAAGAAGCTGCGGTTGGCACGAGCCGGCAGAAACCCTCAATTCCCGGCCTGGAAGCGGAGGAGATCGCTAAGTTCTTCCTGGGGAATGCAGACAAACTGCGGAAGGCAAATGTTCCAGCACAGATGCAACCGATCGCAGCAGAATCTGCCTTATCTCTCGAAGCGATGGCAGAAGGCCTTAAGCAGGCATCAGCCGTTCGGCTGGAAGACCTGGAACGACATCTTACGATCCTGGAGGAGAAACTTCTGGCGGCCTT
>DASZEU010000439.1:0-12432 GCA_035940535.1 Candidatus Angelobacter sp. | reverse complement strand
GTTGGATTCTTGACCGAAAGTTGGTGGCGTAGCTGTGGTATTACATAGATCAATTCCAGAGAATGTTTGACAACCAGATCAGGCTGGGTGCGCCGTATTTGTTCAAAAAGGGGAGCGATCATCTCATGTGGCCCGGCCCACGGCCCTCCATCATCGAAATGGCACTGCACTATGAAGGCCTTCGTGCCGGATTGGCTTGCAAGCGCTGACTGCTCCTCCAGATAAGAGCGCCGTGACGCTCCTTCTGCTGCTTCGAGGATGGTGACTCGATTGTCCGGCCGCGCTACATCATGATTTCTGACTTCGATAAGTGTCTCCATGTCACGTCCTTTCGCGACGTATCATTCCGCGGATCCACAGGAACAGCCCCGCGGAAAGCGTAGTGATTACAAAAGATGAAAGCAGAAGAGAATCGATGAAGCTGTCGGTGTTCGCCGACACCCCCGACCGGAAAGCATGAATAAGGTCATGCAGATAGCCATACACGACGGGGAAAGTGACCGCAAAGAGGACATATAAAGCAAGCACACGGCCTGCCAGCCACAGCACGGAATAGGTTCTGATCACGCGCCGCTCGGATGCGGGAATATGGGATTGGTCGATCAGCCGCCCGGATCGGAACGCCCGGGACACAAGGTTCCGGAGGAAATCTTCCGTATCGCTCAAAAGATTTCGACAGTCGAAATAATTCGTAATGATAAAATAGATGTCGGTACGGACAAATACATAAAATTGCCAGATGACACGAAGCCAGTACGACATTACAAGCGCCTTGCAGATCCTCACTGCAAATATTGGGAGATGGATCCAACGGTCGTCCTGGGCAAACAATACCAGGATGAGAACGGCCGCCGAAACGATATCGAGGACCATACCGGCAAGCAGAGGAAGATAGCGTTGCTTCTTGGGCACTCCCCAAAGTCCGGTCAAATCGGCCTCCGCCACCACAAACCACATGCGGTGTCCGATTCCCAATCTGGAATTGACGCCAAGAGCACGTGCAGCCACAACATGGCTGAGTTCATGCAGGAATATGCTTGCCAGGGCAAGAGCAATAAACGTAAAAAAGGAAATGACTCGATATTCTGGAAAAATGAAATCAGCCGGACGAGGAATGAGCGACTTGTGGGAGACTAATGCTGCTCCGGCCACCACCGTGAGCACCGTGTAGAAAAACATCGAACCCCAGCTATAGAGGAACTTTGCGATGGGCTGAGGAAAATCACTAAAGTGATAACGAAGCGGGGAGGCTTGCTGCACGGGCGCATGCGGTGACTGGCCATTGCCTGTGGTCTCAGACGTGGTTACAAACCCCTTGGCTTCCATGATTCCAAGAAAGTCGTCGATATCCAGGGGTTCGCCGTATTTTTCGTGGTAGAACTCGCCCGCCTGCTGCAGGTTTCGTCCTGCTGCCAGGTAATCAAGCATTTCGACGGCTTCCGGAGGAACGGCAAGAAATGTGCCATTCTCCGGGTTTCCAATAAGGACGTCGTCGCCATCTGGCTGGCGTGTGAATCGTCGAACCGAAACCACCATATCCGAAGCGTATCTAGTCATCCCAGACCTGAGGCGCGGGACCCTGCGCAAACTTGCAGGGCCCGGTACAGAGTGATTGATTAGCAACAAACTGAACAATAGAAGGCAGCAGTGGTCTTCAATGTCTCGACTTCACGGACCTTGATTTTCTTCATGGTCTATTCTCCTTTCTGGCATTAGCTAACCGTGTCCACCTCGTCGAGGCGCAACGGCTCACGATCGCCGTGGTTGACGGTTGATGATTATAAGCAGAAAACCTACACAAGCAGCCAGTTTTATTTGCCTTTGTCATGTCTTTTATTGTTAATTAGAATTTACTAACTAGTAATTATCCGTTTTTGGGAAATAAATTTATGTCTGGGTTTAGCACGACGGTCTTATGAATCGCACAAGAAGGCTATGACATCAACGTTTTCGTTGATATGATGATGAGAAAGGAGGTGAGCCATGAAGAAGATCAGTGTACGTGAAGTTGAAGCATTGAAGCCCACCGCTGCGGTATATCTCGGCAACCCTTGCTGCGACGGACTCGGGCTGGCGATATAGGGCTATCTCCAGTACTTATCACAGCGCTGGATTTTGATCTTGGGAACCACTACCGCGGAGTGGTTCCCGTTGCTCTTGTATTGTAGAACTTTTTCAACTGAAGGAACGTGTTCGACGAATCGGAGATACTCTCCGCAATCAGCCGTGTGCGTCATCAAGTCGGTTGCAGCCCTGAGGAGCAATCCGGAATTCCAATATGGGACCCAACTCCGTTGTCCGGTGGCGCTTGCATAAATTGTAAGTGTCCTACAGGATTCAGGGCGGTCATGCCGCACACCACTTGCACTCTTGGATTGGCAGTTTTGTATACAGCAACAAGGATACGATAGATGGCCGGCACAACTCATTCATTCTCCTCCGCATCCTGCAGAGTTCTGATCATTGAAGCAAAAGGTGGGCCGGGGACAAAACTCTGGCTGGAAGAATATGTAAAGACCGGGCCAGCAGGCGGCGAGAGAGATCGGAATGAGTTAAGATATTCGTTGAACGTCATTTGCAGGAGCGACTGTTTCAGGGCGTTTGGGCGGAGCGCGATATATAGCAAAACTCGCGCTGTGCCGAGAAGGTGCCATCCGATACGAGCCGCTATGCGCCAATGTGCGCTTTTTTGATACCGGGGTATGGTGCTTCCGTGCGGGCTTGGTTAAGCGTAAGTTGCTGATTCTACAAGCAGAAACCAGAGGATTCTGCATCTGCATATCTAATTTGTAATTTGTAATTTTTCAAATCCAAACTTGCAGGGACCGAATTTTGCAACGCTTTGCCCTGCTGCACATCTGCTAACCGATGCGGGTGAATCTGTTGTTGCTTTTCAAATTAGAAATTAGAACTTATAAATTTCAAATTATTCGAGAGAAACTAAATGAAGATTCAAGGTAAAGGCGCGCTTGTCACTGGGGGTGCATCAGGTCTAGGAGGCGCTACGGTCCGCATGTTGGCTGGAGCGGGTGCGAAGGTTGTGATTGCTGATATCAACGATCAACTTGGGGCACAGCTTGCCAAGGAACTTGGAGAGAGCGTTGCATTCGTCAAAACAGATATTACCCAGGAAGACCAGGTTCAAAAGCTGGTGGAGCAAGCAGTGCGGCACACTGGCGGGCTTCACATCTTGGTGAACGCTGCCGGAATTGGTGTCGGGGAAAAAGTACTGGGCAAGAATGGGCCCCATGATCTGAAAAAATTTGCCCGTGTGATACAGGTAAACCTGATTGGAACCTTTGATGTGCTCCGCCAGGCTTCACAGCCCATGGCTGCTAATTCTCCTGACGAAGGTGGTAACCGAGGAGTCATCATCAATACTGCTTCCATCGCGGCCTTTGATGGACAGATGGGCCAAGTCGCATACTCAGCCTCAAAGGGCGGAATCGTAGGTTTAACCTTGCCGGCGGCCCGCGACTTGGCTCGCCACGGTATTCGCGTCGTAACCATTGCCCCAGGGATCTTCGACACACCCTTGCTAGGCGCTTTGTCGGAAGAGATCAGGGCGTCGTTGGGTCAGCAGGTACCATTCCCGGCTCGGCTGGGCAAGCCCTCTGAGTATGCTGCTCTGGCGCGCCACATCATCGAAAACGACATGCTCAATGGCGAGACTATCCGCCTCGACGGCGCACTCCGCATGGCGCCTAAGTAAAGATTTAGGAGAGGACTTTTGCGGTCCTCACTGGATTCTAGATTCCATCATAGTATAGTTAAAGAGAATTGGCGCCCGCCACCGCCAACAATCCGGCCTCTCAATCCTAAGCGTTAAAAGAATTGTTCTTTTCATGATCAGCATCTTTGACTTATTCAAAATCGGCATAGGCCCCTCCAGTTCTCATACGGTTGGCCCTATGAAGGCAGCGCGAATGTTTTTGAAGGAAGCAGAGTGCGAAAACCTTCTTCCACAAATCGCAGAATTGACGATCGAACTTTTTGGCTCCCTCGCTTTGACTGGGCGTGGTCACGGTACCGACCGCGCACTTTGCCTGGGGCTGATGGGACACCTTCCAGAAGAAGTTGACCCGGCCACCGTGGAAGATCAACTAGCGGCTGTCCGTCAAAACCATGAGATTCGTCTTCTGGGACACCATAGCATTGCTTTTAATGAGTCCAGGCATCTGATCTTTCACCCCGATGCAGTGCTCCCGAGGCATTCGAATGGCTTGCGCTTTACTGCATACAGTCCTTCCGGACAGCAATTGAAGACCGGCAATTACTATTCGATCGGCGGGGGCTTCGTGGTGACCGATACCACAGATACTCGCAAGGCCGCTCCATCCAATGTTCCATATCCTTTCAAGAGTGGCGAAGATCTACTGCTCTTGGGAATGCAGCACGGGAAGACAATGGCCGAAATGGTCTTTGCCAACGAGCTGTGCTGGAGAAGTGAACAAGAGATTCTCAATCGGATTCGCCAAATCTGGGCGGCAATGGAAAGCTGCATCCAGCGCGGACTGGTAACCGAAGGACTGCTGCCGGGAGGACTGAATATCGAACGAAGAGCGCCTCGCCTAGCTAAGCTGTTGATCCACACGGAGTCAGTGGATCCGCTCGACGTGATGGATTGGGTCAATGTATATGCGATTGCCGTGAATGAAGAAAACGCTTCCGGCGGACGCGTGGTCACGGCGCCTACGAACGGCGCAGCCGGCATTATTCCAGCGGTCGTCAAATACTATCAGCGTTTCTGCAAAGACCCAACGGAAGAGGGGCTGATGCGGTTTTTCCTTACTGCGGGAGCCATCGGTATCCTCTATAAAGAAAATGCTTCGATCTCTGGGGCCGAAGTTGGATGCCAGGGCGAAGTCGGGGTAGCTTGCTCCATGGCCGCCGCTGGTCTGGTAGCAGCTCTGGGAGGGAGTAACCAGCAAGCTGAGAACGCTGCCGAAATCGGAATGGAACATCATTTGGGCATGACTTGTGATCCAGTGGGCGGGCTGGTGCAAATTCCCTGTATCGAACGCAACGCATTGGGCGCGATGAAAGCCATCAATTCAGCCCGCATCGCCATGAAAGGCGATGGATCGCACCAGGTATCGCTCGATGAAGTCATCAAGACGATGTACGAAACCGGCAAGGATATGCAGGCAAGATATAAAGAAACCTCGCAGGCCGGCCTGGCGCTGCATGTGGTGCGCTGTTAATCACGTGAACTGCCCACGGTGTGAATGACTATTGGGATAGACACTTTGCACCGCATCGATGTTCCGGATACTAGAAGTTGGGCATCGGTTCGCACTTCTCCTCCGGGGCGCTCTGCCCATCTGAATACTGGTCCAAATATTCCTTCACCCTCATAATGACAAGTAGTTATAATGCGCCTTTAAGTAGAGAGGCGCTATGAATCACAGGCATGTCACCGGGTTGTTTCAACTTGCCGTTGTTGTGGCGATGTTCCTTGGGCCAGGCCGGGACATTTCCTTTGCGCAGCATCCTTATGATTGGCACAAAGCTGGGAACAACACCCGGGATTACGAAGTAGGAGAAGACCAACAGACTCATCCCGGCACAACCCACTGGTCCTCAGCCCTTTATGTGAAATCTATCAGCCCATCTCCTGCCGGATTTGGAACTCTGATCCAGACCATTGGCGCCGACGATTACCTGGGAGAACGCATCAAGATGATCGCCTACGTTAAGACCGAAAACGTTCGGGGAGACGGCGTTGGCATGTGGATGCGAATTGACGGCAAAGACCGATCTTCAAAAGCCCTGAGTTTCTACAACATGTGCGACAAGCCCATTACCGGCACAACCGATTGGAAGAAATATGAGATCATCTTGGACGTGCCCAAAAAAAGTGAAGGCATTTTTTATGGCCTGCTGCTGCACGGTACAGGCCAAGCCTGGCTGCAAGACGTAAAGTTTGAAATAGTAGACCACAAGCAACGCGTAAGCAAGATACCAAGCTACGGATGTCCGGCTTTCAGGCCCATTCGATAAGGACAAAGCATGAAGATAATGCCCGCTGGCAAATTCAAAACGCATTGTCTCTCTGATTTCAATTTCCCAATTACCAAGTTATCCAATTACCAAATCTTTGAACTAATTAGCTCGTTCAAATAACCCTGCCGCGCCCTGGCCTCCGCCGATGCACATCGTAACCACGCCATAGCGGGCTTTTCTCCGCGCCATCTCGTTGGCAAGGGTACCGGTCATGCGTGAACCGGTCATGCCAAATGGATGCCCAATGGCGATGGAGCCGCCGTTTACATTGAGCTTGTCGTTGGGGATGCCCAATCGGTCACGGCAATAGATTACCTGCACGGCGAAAGCTTCGTTGAGTTCCCAAAGATCAATGTCATCCATCTTCAGGCCGGTACGCTTCAGCAGTTTGGGAATGGCGAAGACTGGGCCGATGCCCATTTCGTCCGGCTCGCAGCCTGCCGCCTGGAAGCCCCGGAAGACCAGCTTGTAGGGAATACCGAGTTTATCGGCACGTTCACGCGACATTAACAATGTAGCCGATGCGCCATCCGAAAGTTGAGAAGCGTTGCCGGCGGTCACCGATCCCTCGCCGCTGGTTTGGTCGAAATGTGGTTTCAACGCCAAAAGGCCCTCGAGGGTGGTGTCGGGGCGGTTGCACTCATCTTTGTCGGCGCATACGTCTTCTTTGCCAATATGCTCGCCGGTCTTTTTGTCGAGAATGGCCTTGGTCACGCGCATGGGCGCGATCTCGCCTTCGAAGAAACCTTCTTTCTGGGCGCGGGCGGTGCGCTGCTGGCTAAGGAGCGAATATTCATCCTGGGCAAGACGGCTGACTTTATAACGCTTGGCCACCACTTCAGCGGTGTCACCCATGACCATGTAGAGGCCCGGCATTTTTTCCTGGAGCACCGGGTTGGGGCTGCTGTCACGGGGTATGACACTAATGCTTTCAACGCCGCCACCGATAGCAGCATCAACTCCTTCATTTTGGATCTGGTGTGCGGCCAGGGCGATGGCCTGCAAGCCGGAAGAACAGAAACGATTGATCGTAGTGCCCGCAACCGAGGTCGGCAGCCCAGCCAGCATGGCAGCAATGCGCGCAATGTTGTGTCCTTGCGGGCCATGGGGTTGAGCGCATCCCAGAACGACGTCTTCGATCTCATTAGGATCGAGTTTGGGCGTCTTGCGCAGCACATCTTGAATGCAGTGGGCGGCAAGTTCGTCGGGCCGGGTGATGTTGAACGAGCCTCGGAACGACTTGGTAAGTGCTGTGCGCGAGCTGGCGACTACGACTGCTTCTCTCATGTTCTTAGCTCCTAGCTACTGGCTGCTAGCTACTAGCTTTTAGTACGTAGCCTTTAGCCATTAGCTCTTAGTTCTAATCTTTCGATTCTGCTTCTGGTTCGTTAGCTAATATTTTTATTCGTGTTCATTCGCGTAAATTCGTGGCTAATTGTTTTCTTTTGGCATAGTAGCTCTGGCCAGCAGCTAGAAGCCAGTAGCTAGCAGCGCTTCTCTCA
This sequence comes from Candidatus Angelobacter sp., assembly GCA_035940535.1. Classification (GTDB taxonomy): domain Bacteria; phylum Acidobacteriota; class Terriglobia; order Terriglobales; family Acidobacteriaceae; genus Angelobacter. Next base: position 4,924 of record DASZEU010000439.1, on the reverse strand, counting down.
CGCTGCCGCACCCTGGTCTTTATTGAAGTCTTTGAAACCTTGGCCTTGTTCTGCCAGGCGCTTGAGCAACGGCGCAGGCTCCCACAGTTCGCCGTGCTGTTTATGGAACTCGCAGATGCGGTCGTAGACTTTTTTCAGTCCCACTGTATCGGCGTACCACATTGGACCACCTCGGTGGGCAGGGAAGCCGTATCCATTGATGTAGATGATGTCGATATCCACAGCGCGCAGCGCATAGCCTTCTTCCAGAATCCGAGCGCCCTCGTTGACCAGCGCATAAATGCAGCGATCTACGATCTCCTCGCTGGAAATCTGGTGCTGAGGGATACCGGCTTCAGCGCCCCACTTCTTCACCAGTTGAACGACTTCAGGGTCGGGAATGGCACGCCGTTCAGCGTCATATTTGTACCAGCCAGCGACAGTTTTCTGGCCAAAGCGTCCAAGTTCGCACAGACGATCTTCTGCTATCGGTTGGCGCACACCAGGCTTTTCTGTATGGCGAAACTCTTTGCGGATACGCCAACCTACATCGAGTCCGGCTAGGTCCCCGGTTGCCATGGGACCCATGGCCATGCCGAAGTCATACAGCGCCTTATCAACCGCCTCGACACTTGCGCCCTCTTCCACCAGGAATTGAGCTTCACGGCGGTACGGGCCAAACATGCGGTTGCCGACAAAGCCACGGCAGTTGCCGACCAGCACGCCGATCTTGCCGATCTTCTTGGAAAGCTGCATACAAGTCGCGATGACCTCTTTGCTGCTGGCCTTGCCGCGGACGATTTCCAGCAGACGCATTACGTTTGCAGGACTGAAGAAATGTGTGCCGATCACAGCTTCGGGCCGTTTGGTAGCCGAGGCAATTTCATCAACGTTGAGTGTAGAGGTATTGCTGGCCAGAATCGCACCCTGCTTGCAGACTCGATCCAACTCGCCGAAGACCTGCTTCTTGAGCGCCATGCCTTCAAAGACGGCCTCAATCACCATATCGACTTGGCCAAAGTCATCGTAGCTCAGTGTCGGCTTGATCAGTTTGAGGCGCTCATCCATGAACTGCTGGGTGAAGCGTCCACGCTTTACAGAATTGGCGTAGTTCTTCTGGATGGTGGCCAGCCCGCGATCCAGGGCGGCCTGATCGGTCTCCTTGAGTAGCACCGGGATTCCGGCGTTAGCTAAAGCCATCGCGATGCCGCCTCCCATGGTGCCTGCTCCCACTACCGCTGCGCTGTTAACTGGAATCGTCGCGGTGCCTTTCGGTACATCGGGAATCTTCGACACTTCGCGTTCACCGAAAAAGACGTGGATCATGGCCTTCGATTGATCGGAGAAGAGACATTCAGTGAACAGCTTGCGCTCGGCCTCGCAGCCTTCCTCAAAGGTAGGCAGCTTGGTAGCAGCTTCAACCGCGTCAATGGCCGCCAGAGGAGCCATCAGCCCGCGTTGCTTCTTGCGGGCGTTCTCACGGGCCGCCGCAAAAATAGGCGCGTTCTGTTCGGGAGTTCCCAGCTTTTCGTTGCGCTCGCGCGTCTTACGCGTGGGTTTGCCAGCAACCTCGCGGGCAAAAGCCAGAGCGCCAGTGAGAAGATCGCCTTCGATGATGCGGTCAATGATGCCGAGTTTGAGCGCTTCAGCGGCTTTAATCGGATTACCATCGGCGCACAGCTCCACACCCTTGGCCACACCTGCAAGCCGAGGCAGGCGTTGCGTTCCAGCAGCGCCGGGGATGATGCCCAGCTTCACTTCCGGCTGCCCCACTTGCGCGCTAGGAGAGGCGATACGATAGTGCCCAGCCATGGCCAGTTCCAGGCCTCCACCGAAGGCGGTACCGTGAATGGCCATGATCACCGGCTTGGGGCAATCTTCAATCCTGATCAGCATGGGAAGAAAAGCGATGCCGCGCTGCGTCTTGCCGGAGGTGATCTTGCCAAACTCCTTGATGTCGGCACCAGCTACAAAGGTGCTGCCGCTGCCGATGATGATTGCGGCCTTCACGCTATCGTCTTTGTATACTTTGTCGATGCAATCAGAAATGCCTTCCGGCACTCCCGGACTCAAGGCATTTACGGGCGGGTTGTTGACGGTAATGATTGCAATTTCATTGTCTTTGGTGAGTTCAACCAAGCTCATGTTTTCGTCCTCAGGATTCTGTTAGGGCTGTGAGTTTCGATTTGTAATGAGTGCTGCAAGGCCAACAATTTGGTAATTGGGTAAATTGCTAATTGGGTAATTAGGGAACGCACCCCCGACTTGTTCCTGCGCTCAACAAATCACCCAATTCGCAAATCCATTTCCGGCTAGCAGCTAGAGGCCAGTAGCTAGTAGCTGCTCTGTCCTCACGCGCTCTTTGCCGTTTGCGCTGACGCAGCGCCTGCATCAATCACCAGCCGGGCGATGCGTTCGCGGTGGAACGTGGCGTCGCCGAGCGTCGTTTCCGATGCTTTGGCGCGGCGATAATACAAATGTAAATCATTTTCCCAGGTGAAGCCCATTCCGCCGTGGATTTGGATGCCGTGATTGCCAATGCTTCTGGCCGCGTCGCTCGCGTACATCTTGGCAATGGAGACGGCGGTGGCCGCGTCAGGAGCATTTTCTTCGAGTGCCCAGGCAGCATAGTAAGCGGCGGAGCGGGAGCTTTCCGTCTCCAGGTACATATCGGCGCACTGATGCTGCACAGCCTGGAAGGAGCCAATCGGTTTGCCAAATTGTTTGCGTGTCTTGGCATATTGAACAGTGAGATCGAGGCAGCGTTGCATACCGCCTACCAGTTCGGCAACCAGGGCTGCGGTGGAGATGTCGAAGGCATGATTCAAAGCGTTCAAATCGCCGAGCTTTTCAGCCGGGGTGTTGTTGAACTTCGCTGAATATTGTTTACGCGTGATGTCCATGCTCGACATCGGAGTAATCGTAAGGCCCGGCGCTTTGGCATCCACCACGAATACGCCATTGCGGGCGACTACGATAATCGAATCAGCCACCGCAGCGTCGGTAACAAATAGTTTCTGGCCTGTGAGCTTTCCATCTCGCGCCGACATCTGCAAGTCAGCCGGGTCCCAACTGGCGCCCGCCTCTAACATGGCGACCGTAGAACGTGCCTGGCCGTTGCAGATCGGAGCTAGATATTTCTTCTTCTGGTCGGAAGTTCCTAGTGCGTCAAACACCGGAGCAGCCAACGCGACGGTAGAAAAGAATGGCCCCGGAAGCAGCGCGAATCCGGCCTCTTCCATCAGCAGGATCAACTCCACCTTGCCCAGCCCCAGCCCGCCATATTCTTCCGGAGAAATGATGCCGGTAAAACCCTGCTCGGCCATCTTGGTCCACAAAGAGGCGTCATAAGCAGTGGGAGTTTCCATCAGACGCCGCACTTCTGTGATGGGACACTCGCCGGCAAAAAATTTGCGGGCATTATCTTTAAGAATCTGCTGGCTCTCGCTTAATCCAAATTGCATAGATGAGTCCTTAGCCTTTAGTCGTTAGCACTTAGTCGTTAGTTCTTAGCTCGGTCTTCTAATCTTTTTTTATTCGTGTTCTTTCGCGCAAATTCGTGGCGCAAGGCAGTTTCAGGTTCCGGCTAGTAGCTAGCAGCCAGTAGCCGGGTTCCAAATTACAAATTACAAATTATCAATTACAAATTCTTCCTCAGTAGCTTTTCGGCAACCCAAGCACAAAATGCCCAATAATGCTGCGTTGTATCTCCGAGGTGCCTGCTTCAATCGTGTTGCCTCGGGTCCGCAGATATCCGTAGGCCCAGGCCCCTTTATCGATTGAGTGGCTGTCTGCACCTTCCAGTTGTCCGTAGGGTCCAAGCAACTCCTGAGCTATCTGCTGGAAGCGCTGGTTCAACTCGCTCCAAAAGATTTTTTGAATTGACCCTTCAGGGCCGGGAACTCCAGTGGCGCTGATGCGGCTGAAAGCGCGCATCTGGTTGAGGCGCATGATCTCGATTTCTCCGTAGCACTGGGCCAGCTTCTGGCGCATGATTGGATCCTGCGCCGCCGTGTGCCCGTTCTTGGGAGTTGTGCGTGAGAGTTCGATGAGCCGGTTAATGGCGCGCTTGTAGGTGACCTGTAGCCCTGCGCCAAATGAGCCGCGCTCGTGCATCAGCGTGCCAATGGCCGCCTGCCAGCCCTCATTCACCTTGCCAACAACGTTTTCCACGGGCACCTGGACATCATGGAAGAAGAGTTCGTTGAATTCGCTCTCGCCCGTCATCTGCTTCAACGGTCGAACCTCCACACCCGGCGATTTCATGTTCACTAGCAGCATAGTAATGCCTTTGTGCTTAGGAACATTAGGATCGGTGCGCACCACCAGTTCGCACCAGTCCGCGGCCCAGCCATAGCTGTTCCAAACCTTTTGGCCGTTCACAATGTAGTGCTTGCCATCTTCAGAAAGACGTCCTGCGCAGCGCAGGTTGGCCAAGTCGGAGCCGGCGTCGGGTTCGGAGAAGCCCTGGCACCAGATTTCCTCTGCGCTCAGAATCTTGGGGAGATAGCGCTTCTTTTGCTCTTCAGTTCCAAAGGCAATGATAGTTGGCCCAACCAGCCCAAGGCCCAGGCTGTTGGCCATCGGTGGAGCTTCGGCCAGCGCCATCTCTTGCCAGAAGATGACCTGCTGCATTAGGCCGGCCCCGCGACCGCCGTATTCCTTGGGCCAGGAGATTCCAGCCCAGCCCCCTTCATAGAGCTTGCGTTGCCAGCGCTTTAGATAGTCGAAGCGGGCTTCAAGCGATTCTTCACGCCATTCGTCCCAATCTTTGGGGACATTGACTTTAAGCCAGGCGCGTAACTCATCGCGAAACTTCAATTCTTCAGCAGTCAGTTTCAGATCCATGCAGGGAACTCCTTAATTTATGCCGGGCGGACGGAAACGTTCGATTCACCCCGATTTAACAATTGAAAGGTCCAGGGAGAATTCTCAGGATATGCGA
>DASZEU010000438.1:0-5328 GCA_035940535.1 Candidatus Angelobacter sp. | reverse complement strand
TCTGTGGGAAGGACGCACAGACATGCATGCTCCCGAAATTGACGGTAAATTGTTCATCAACGACTTCGGCGAGCAGCAGGAACTCGGGCCGGGCGAGTTTTATCGTTGTGAAATCACGGAAGCGCATGACTACGATCTGGTAGCAAAAATCATCATCTAAGAATTTGTAATTTTGAAATTTTAAATTCTTCTTCCTGTGGCAAAAAATAAAACTCGTTCTCTCCGTTGTCCCGCGTGCCGCACCCTGGTGCTGGCTGGTGGCGAGGACTTTCCGTTTTGCAGTGAGCGTTGCCGGTTGATCGATCTGGGTAAGTGGGCCAGTGGCAGTTATGTTGTTTCCACCCCGATCAGCGATTCTGAGCAACTGGAGAACATTCGAGAAACACAGTATTCAACAGATTCCGAGGACTTTCCGCCACGAAAACATTAGATTTAGATAATGTCCGGCCAGCTTCAGGAAAAAAGTCCAAGGGGGCATGGCTGATGGCAACCTTCTTTGGCATCGGGCATCTCCGTCCTGGTCCGGGAACCTATGCTTCGGCGGTCACAGTTTTGCTGTGGTGGGCAGTCGCTTATCTAATAGATTCCCGCTGGCAGCTTCCTGTGGCTGTGGTATTGGCCCTGGCTGTGACAGCTCTGGGCATCCGGCCAAGCACAGTGGTTGCCCGCGAGAGTGGCCTGAAGGATCCCGGTTTTGTGGTGATTGACGAAGTGGCCGGGCAGTTGGTGGCTTTAATCGGCGTTCCGCTCGGTTGGAAATACCTGCTCGCGGGTTTTATACTCTTTCGAGGGTTCGACATCATCAAGCCGTTTCCCTTGCGCCGATTAGAAGCTCTGCCGGAAGGGACTGGCATTATGATGGATGATGTGGGAGCAGGACTATATGCGCTTCTCCTGCTACAGATCTGGATACATCTGGTAGCGCGATAATCGAAAGTCCAATGGGCATCTCTGATACTTTGCTGGGCAGGAAAAACGCAGACGGCAACCCGCGCATCGAGGCCATTGAGCCTGCTGCAGCGCTGCCGGGTGGCGAAGTGCGGATTATTGGCAAGTCCCTTAAAGCTCCGAATTTGTCCCGCCCGGAAGTGGTCTTCAGCGGGGTGCGCGGCTCGATTGTCGTTAGTTCTGAAGAGTTTGTGATCGCCCGCGTGCCTTACGGCGCCCACTCCGGCCAGGTCACGGTCCAGACCAACGGCCACCAGAGCAATGGCCGTGATATCAAGGTTGCTCAGCCTATTGCCGAGAACCTGCATCCCGTCTCCAACCCGGCGCTGGACGCGGAAGGCAACATTTACGTTACTTTTTCCGGCACCCGAGGCCAGAAAGTACCGGTCTCAGTCTACAAAATAGACACCAACTACAACGTCAAGCCATTTCTTTCCGACCTGATGAACGCTACTGGCATCGCCTTCGATCAGGAAGGGCAGATGTATGTCTCCTCCCGCTATGAAGGCGCAGTCTACCGGGTAGCGCCGAACGGCACAATGACGACTTATGCGGAAGGAATGGGCATTGCCACTGGGATTGCCTTTGATCGGCAACAGAATCTTTATGTTGGTGATCGCACCGGAACCATCTGGCGCATCGCGAAAGACCGGCAGATGTTCGTGTTTGCCACCCTGGAGCCAAGTGTTGCCGCCTACCACCTGGCATTTGCACCCGATGGCACGCTTTATGTGACCGGGCCGACAACATCCAGCTTTGACGCCATAACGGCGATTGATCCACACGGTACGGTATCAACGTTCTACCGGGGACTTGGCCGTCCCCAGGGACTGGCCTTTGATGCTCAGGGAAATCTTTACGTCGCAGCTTCTCTGGCTGGCAAGCGCGGTATTGTGAAGATTACGCCCGATAAAAAAGCATCTCTCGTTGTGGCCGGACACAACATCATCGGGCTGGCGTTCACCCGTACCGGAGGCGCGGTTCTGGCCACTACCACTGCGGTTTTCTATCTCACCTGGGGGCTACAGGGCCTTCCTCTCATTTAAACTGCTGGGGTGAACGCAGAGATCATTGCTATCGGCTCCGAGTTGCTGACTCCGTTTCGGCAGGACACGAATTCCCTTCACATCACCAAAAAACTCAACCATCTTGGCATTGCGGTGGATTTCAAGACAGTTGTGGGAGACCGGCTCTCGGACTTGGTGAGCGTGGCTCATGTCGCTTTTTCTCGCGCTGACATCGTAATTTTCATGGGCGGGCTAGGGCCGACTGAAGATGACCTGACGCGAGAAGCAGTTGCAGAAGCCCTGGGCCTGGAAATGAATCGTGATCCTGAGATCTGCGAATGGCTGCGCAGACGCTTTGCCTCTCGCGGGTTCCCCATGGCGGAAAATAATCTGCGCCAAGCAGATGTAATTCGCGGGGCGGAGGTGCTCAAAAATCCCAGGGGAACGGCTCCTGGACAGTTTCTGCAAGCGCAATTCGCAGGCAAGAACAAGATTGTGATGCTGCTGCCTGGCCCTCCGCATGAAATTCTGCCAATGTTTGATGAGCAGTGCATGGAGCGCTTGCAGAAGATTGTCCCGGTGCATCACATGGCCAGTCGCGTGCTGAAGGTGGCCATGATCGGAGAATCGGAGGTTGATCGACGGGCAGCGCCCATCTACAAACCGCACGCTGATGTCCAGACAACCATTCTTGCGCATGGAGGCGAAGTTCAGCTTCATCTGCAGGCCCAGGCGGAATCATTGGAAGAGGCGGAAAGCAAAGTAAATGCCGTGGTGTCTAAGCTCGAAGACGAATTTGAAGACTCCGTATTCTCTGCCCAGGGAGAAACGCTTGAACAGATTGCCGGCTATTATCTGCAAATGCGCGGAGCTTCCCTGGCCGTGGCAGAATCATGCACGGGCGGCATGCTGGCCCAGAGAATCACCTCGGTTCCCGGCAGCTCCCGGTACTTTGTGGGTGGCGCAGTGGTCTATGACAACTCCATAAAATCTCTCATGGCTGAGGTGCCACCGCTCATGATTCGGGAACATGGCGCGGTGAGCCGTCAAGTTGCGGCTGCTCTGGCAGAGGGAATCCGGGAACGCTGCAAAGCATCATTCGGAATTGGGATCACCGGAGTCGCGGGGCCAACTGGAGGAACTGAGGAAAAACCAGTGGGGCTCGTATTTCATGGATTGGCAGATGGTGTTAAGACCGAAGTCGTGGAGCGGCGGTTCCCCGGCGACCGGGAACGCATTCGTTATTGGGCGACTACCCAGGCACTCGACATGCTCCGCCGTAAGCTGATGTAGACATGCGCATCTTTATTGGGCTCGACATCCCCGATGAGATCCGTTCCCGGATCGGGCACTACATGGAGAGTGTTCGGGAGTTGGCGCCCGATGCCCACTGGGTGCGGATTGAATCACTGCACGTTACGTTGAAGTTTATTGGAGAAGCTGCTGAAAGCAGGGTACAGGCGGTCCAGGAAACTCTCAGCCAGATCAAAGTTCCACCTTTCGAAATTGAATTCAAGAATATGGGCTTCTTTCCTTCGCCAAAGTCAGCCCGCGTGTTTTGGATCGGCATTCAGGCATCGGAGGCGTTGTCGCAGCTAGCCGCAACCATCGAACAGAAATTGGAGAAGCTCGGAATCGCAAAGGAAGACAAAGCCTACAGACCACATCTGACCCTGGCTCGTGCCCCGATGGCGAGAGGCGCCGGCAGGTGCTTTCAACGCCTTGATCCGGAGGAGCTATTGCAGTTCGGTACAATGACGGCGCGGGAGTTCTTTCTGTATAAGAGCGAGCTTTTGCGGGGAGGCGCTCGATATACCAAGCTCCGGGGCTTTCCTTTGGAATCACTCTAACGCAAGCGGCCCTGAAAGGCCCCTCTTCCACCGTTCTTGGAGCGCAGTCTTAAGCTGACTCAAATGGCGACGTTATTCATTATTGTTGCGGCGATTGGATATTTATTGGGAGCCATTCCGTTCGGTTTTCTCTTGGTAAAGATCTTTCGCGGCGAGGACATACGCCTTTCGGGTAGCGGTAACATCGGGGCAACTAATGTTGCCCGTTCAGGGGCCAAAGGGTTGGGTTTGGCGACTCTCATCCTGGATGCACTGAAAGGATTTCTGGCAGTCTGGTTTGGGTCGGCGCTGGGTGCTTCCGCTTACAACTCATGCGGCGGAGTCCCCTGTGTTCCTGCAACACGCCTGATGGCGGCAGCGGCGCTGGCGGCCGTACTGGGACATATTTTCCCTGTGTGGCTGCGGTTTCGCGGGGGAAAAGGTGTAGCTGTAGCCGTGGGAGCATTTGGGCTGTTATTTCCCAAGGCGCTACTGGTCGCCCTGGTTGTGTTTGTATTGGCAGTGGGAATTACCCGTTATGTTTCATTGGGTTCGATACTCGCGGCAATGATTTTTCCGGTGGCGGCGCATTTTGTGGAGCATGCAAAATTGCCTTCGGTGCTGTTGGTCTCTGCTATTGGAGCTTTGATCGTGCTGAAGCACAGCCAGAATATCCGGCGTCTGCTGGCTGGGAATGAGAACCGCTTCGGCGCAAAGAAAACTCCGGCAGCCGGGGAGCAAGCGTGAGCCGTATTACCGTGATTGGCGCGGGCGCCTGGGGAACTGCCCTGGCCATTGTGTTGGGGAGGCGTGGTGACCACCAGGTCCGGCTTTGGGCTTATGAAAAAGAGGTTTGTGCCAGCATCGGGAAATCTCGCGTCAATCAGCTTTTCCTGCCTGACTACCAGATACCGCAAACCGTACAAGTCACCAACGACCTAAAGGACGCTCTGGCGGGCGTCGAGATCGTGGTCAGTGTTATGCCTTCGCATCACTGCCGGCGCAGCTTTGAGCACATGACGCAGTGGCTGCTGCCCCACATTCTGTTCGTAAGCGCAACCAAGGGAATTGAGAACGATACTCTGTTGCGCATGAGCGAGGTGATTCATGAAGTGGTCTCCCGGTTTTCGGGCTTCTCCCCGAAAATTGCAGCATTAAGCGGTCCCACGTTTGCTCAGGAAGTGGCCAAAGGCGATCCTACGGCCCTGACTGTGGCTTCCATCGATGCGTCCCTGGCGGCGATTGTTCAGAAAGAATTCAGTGATCCCAGCTTCCGTCCTTATATCAACGATGACCTGATTGGGGTTGAGCTAGGTGGAGCCCTCAAAAACGTGATCGCCATCGCAGCCGGTGTTTGTTCCGGATTAGGACTGGGGCACAACTCCACCGCAGCCCTCATTACTCGCGGCTTGGCTGAAATCACCAGACTGGCCGTGGCTTGCGGCGCGAAACCGCAAACTATGGCGGGACTGGCCGGAATGGGCGATCTGGTGCTGACCTGTACCGGGAGCCTCTCCCGCAACCGTAGTGTCGGCGTCGCCCTG
>DASZEU010000437.1:0-3549 GCA_035940535.1 Candidatus Angelobacter sp. | reverse complement strand
TCTACCGCGGCCTGGAGCAAAGCTTCTTCCTGTTCGCGAAAGTCTAGAAATTCCAAAGGTGTAGAACGAAGGAGTCTGTAAATCTCGTCCGAAGAAAAGCCCGGCCCCAAGAAGACATGCTCCAGCGCTTGCTGAGAGATGCGCTTCCCACTCAACTGAGTGTGGGCCAGTGCGGCGGCGCCCAACGATGTTCCGGCATCTCCTGCGGCTGGTTGAACGAATATCCGGTGAAAGGGGCCATCGCGTAAAATTCTGGAATTGGCGACGCAGTTCAACGCAACCCCACCCGCCATGCAGAGATTCTCCATACCGGTCCGGCGATGCAAGTAGCAGGCCTTTTGAAGCAACAATTCCTCCAGCACCACTTGCAGGCTACGGGCCATATCTTTGTGAAATTCTGCAATTTCGGCTTCCGCAATTCGGGGTGGCTGGCCAAACAGGCCGGGCAAAGCTTCAGAAAACATGCGCTGCTGACTGGTGAAATCAAAGTAGGCAAGGTTCAATTTGTATTGACCATTGGGTCCTGATTCAACCAGACTCTGAAATTGATCTACATACAGTGGTCGTCCATAAGGGGCAAGACCCATCACCTTGTACTCACCATCGTTGACCGAGAAACCCAGGTAGCTGGTAATGGTGCTGTACAACAATCCGAGAGAATCAGGGAAGAATACTTCCTCAAAGATCGAGATTTCGGGGCCGCGCCCAATTCCGTAGGTAGTCGTAGCCCACTCACCAACGCCATCGACAGTCATGATTGCAGCATCGTTGAAGCCGGAATAAAAGAAGCTGCTGGCCGCGTGGGCTTCATGATGGCTCACATAAATAATCTGGCCGGAGTACCCAAGTAGCTCCCGCAATTCGTATTCTGGGCGACGCGCGGAGCGCCAGAACGCAGCCGCCCTTCGAGCGTCGATTTGCGGCAAGTGGGTCCAGACCTGGCGTTCGAGTTTCAACTCTGGCCGCTCGTAATAAGCGATGCAATGGATATCGGTTATCTCCAGATCAGCCTGTTGCAAGCAATACTGAAAGGCTGCTTTTGGCAAGGAAGAATCGTGCTTGATGCGTGAAAACCGCTCCTCTTGTGCCGCAGCCACCAGAATGCCATGCTGGAGCAGACAGCACGCCGAATCGTGATAATAGGCAGAGAGACCAATGATATTCATGGAGAGGTTCCGCAAGGCCTGATGCAAGAAGCGCCCCGTGCGGTTTTGTATTAATATCGATTCCCTTCTTGAATCGGATTATCTTCCCAAGAGAAATTCGCCTACGCTGGTTTCGGCATAATAATCACTGCCGATGGTCCTGGCAAAATGATCCGAGTCTCCGCAGGCCAAGGCACACGCGGTAAGACCCATCGCCGTGGCAACCAGGTACATCGTCTGAAATAATCCGCCAACCTCCAAAAGCGTCAGCCGATAGGCGATGGATTCATACTTCCAAGCTGTCCGCTGAAATCTCGCAGAAATAACAAGCAGCGCAGGCGACGGACCGGAAAGGCCGGGCGCGCGGTCTCGAGCATCGGAGAGCAGCCGCTGCACACTTCCGTCCAGGTCACGAATCGGCAAGAGCGCGTGCTCGTCGTCAAGGTAAAGATATAACCCCGACCGGCATCCTTCACATGACGTTACGGCCACGTATACCCGCAATGGATGAAGACCTCCCGCACTTGGGTATACCTTATGCACAGCAGATTCATCATCTTCGACCGCGGTGCTGGTTATGCGGCAAGTCCTATACAGAAAGGCGCCCAAGGTGGTCATGTCGAGAGGTTTTAACCCATAAGCTGACCGGCGGCGCTCAAGAACATGGTCTAAGACCGGCTCTTGAACATTGTCCAAGTTAGGCCGAGGCAGCGTCAAAGGAGGATTCGCGCTGGGCAGTGAGCTTCTGGGAGGTTCGGGTATACGCCCCTTCAGCGGGTACGTAGCGCCAACTGGTTGTCGATTACGCCCTAATCTGCTGCCGGCATGAAACAGCAGATCGTGAAACTCCCAAGAACCTAAAGAGGAAGTTTCCTCTTCGGTTAAACCGTCGTCATCTACGCGGGTTAATAAACCTGCTTCGTCGCAAGCTTCAATAAAGGATCTCAGAGCTGGACGCTGGGATTCATCTACCGCAGCCAGCAGCGATTCCAGAGGCCGAGGCCGGCTCAGCCCATCCAGGATTCGCAGCACCGACACGCCAGGGACGGCGAATTGGCGGTTCGTTAAAGGACTCTCCAGAACGAAGCCTTTGCCCTCACGGCGCAGAAGAGCAAATCGAGACAAGGTATAGGTGTGTTGCCAGTTCAGCACGCTTGCAGGCCGGATTTCCAAACGTAAGATTCCAGCATAGAACAGCAGCCGCTACATCTGCGTTACGAAGTGGCTCAGGATCGAAAGACATTTTCTCCCTAAGCTGTTGTTATAAGCTCTGGTTGGAGTGTCATGTTATCACAGCTATAAACGAGCCACGCGCCGAGGGTCATACTTGGCGATTCCAGCCGCTCCGCTTCGTGAACATTGTTTGTGAGTGGTTTGGGTTATCCATGTACGCCATCTCCTGCGATTGCGGTTGCATCAATTCAATTGTGTTAGGAGAACGAAGACCCATGCCCGAAAGAGAGATTCTGGAACGAGCAAGGCAAGATGAGCGGGAAGGAAAATCACCAAGCACACAAGCGGGCGAGTTTATCCGTGAAGAGATGCACCACGTCCGTGAAGGCAAGCATGGAGCTCAATCTACCAAACAGGCAATCGCGATCGGATTATCCAAAGCACGCCGCGCTGGTGTGAAATTGTCTGCTCCCAAAAAAGGGAAAGCCTCTGCGCAAGTCCGAAAAAAAGCACAGCGTGACATCCGTAAGGGCCAGGCCTCACACAAACAGAAACCTTCGCGGACGCGCTCGCGTGCCACCTCCGCAGCCCTCAAGCGCGAAGGCCGTTCGGCAGCCTCACCGAAGAGTCTTGCACGACAAGCGCGCAGCGCTGCCCGGGTTCGCGGACCTGCGGCCCGTCATCAGGCAGCGATGAAGGCTGTGCGGACGAAAGGGAAAACTGGTTTACAGCAGGCAGCACGCAAGGCCGCGCAGACACGTACAAGCCATCGTCGTGCAGCATAGATTATAAGCATAGCCTGAAGCTGCCTTGGAGAAGACAGCGCACAAGATATTTGAGAAATTTCCACCAAAGGAGAAGAAATAAAATAGCGAGGCGGGATCACTTGCCTGGACCCGCGGCGAGGATTTCTCGTGCCGCTCGCTTGCCGCTCGCGATGGCGCCGTGTACGGTGCCATTGTGCCCTTCACAATCCGTCGCTTCACCGGCAAAGAACAATGTCCCGGCGACCGGTGCTGCCAGGCGACACCCCGCCGAGCTTCCGCCAACCAGTGCATAGCTGTAGGCTCCGCGTGAAAACCGGTCGGATTGCCAGTTATATGTAAAGCCATTCGTCAGTTCATGGCGCACAGAAGCCATGTCTATCTCTAGAATGTTGGCGAGGGAATCTACTGCACGGTCAATTACCTGGTCCGTATTGATTTGCGAAAAGGCCTGTGCGTAATGCCCA
>DASZEU010000436.1:0-5842 GCA_035940535.1 Candidatus Angelobacter sp. | reverse complement strand
CCGAGCAGAAACGCTCCTTATCCGGTATTCGCTTGACCCATCTCTTGGCTGGCTACGAGGCTGACGACCTGGTAAGGATTCGATGCTCAAACATGCTGACTGGGCCAGTGACGGACGCGGATCGGCAGGAGCGGCGGTTTTCACTCTCGACCAGCGATCCCCGGGTGCTGGTGCGCCTGGCGCGGTTACGGCGCAAATTCCCACGCCGGTTTGGGTACATAGACGTCGGCAGAGTGGTCGGCCTGGCTTTTTTTAACTGGAATTTTGACGATCCGGCGGTAATATGCGAGTGGCGCGACCGCGCATTGCCGGGAAGCCTGCTGGAGTCTGTTCTTCTAACCGCCCTGGAATGGACTGATCTGTGGTCTGAGGAATGCCAGCATGAAGTTACTGAATGGGCTTTATCTACGGCTGCCGGCGCCGCAGACCAGCGTTTCTCCGCAATCGTGCGTTTCGTTGCCAGACTTGCTTTTCTAAAAAAACAGCGAATCGCTCAGGGGATCGTTGACTCATTACAAAGAATTCCTTCTGCTGCAACCATTCGCGCCCATCGGTCCTTTCCTGACAGCAATCGTAAGTCAATCTACAACCTGGTTGCTGAAGCCTGTCGGCGGACGGCGGATCAACCAAATCGAGTTGCCGACTATCGCTCGCGAGCATCTGGCGGGCAAGGAATGGTTGCCCTCGTTGCCCATGAGTTGCTGGAGTCGTGGTTCGTGCCCCTTTTTCCGAATGGCCCAGAAGGAGGTCCGGCCACGGCCTCTCTTGGGGTGCTGGCCGCGCTAGGAAGCCTTCGCTACCAAAACTTTTTTGAAAAGCCGGAAGACTGTATCGAATTGATTGTCAATGACCTCGCAAACGAAAATTTTGCCAAGGCCCTTCTTTCCTGGACGGAGGATTGTCTTGATCGGGCCCCGTTAGGATCGGAAATGGATGAGGATGACCGAATATTAGAGGCCTTGCTGAGTTTTGTAACTTGCCTCTCCTCTCGGCGGCCAGACTTTTTCGCGCGTCATGCTACGCCGGAGATATGGACACCGCGCCTGGGGAGAGTCTGTCTGTCGTCGACATGGCAGCGTTCCAAGCTGGCTGCGGTAACACTGATCAGCCGGCTTAAGAAGGTCGACCTTGGCATGCCGGTTACCAATCGGAGCGATGAACCATCGAACCACACTTTGCTGGATTGCTGGATGCATGTGCTTCGAGGAACCACAGACCTGCAAGATCGACTCATCCAATTGTTTCCAAGGCTGCATGAACTCCAAGGTCTGTGGCGGGCCGTTCACAAGTTACTCGTAGATCCGAATACCAGCGGCACGGTTATGGTAGCGGCCGCTCAATTGCTAAAATCCATGCTGGGCAGTAACTCCATTGATCTCGGTGATCGCCAGGAAGCCACCCGCCTGCTGGAGCATCTGCCCACTATGACGATCCATCACCGCCCGCTCTATCGTTTAGCTGGGTCAGGGAAAGCCGACGATCCGGTATCTCCTATGTACTGCGGAGACCTGGGTGAGGCCTTGGCTCGTGTTGTTGGGCAAGAGGCCCGCGGAAGAGATGCAGGATTACCGCCTCTCTGAACTGTTATGGTCTACGGTAAAGTAAGTGACCATGGGTTTTAAGCTTGCGGAAAAACTCACTTACTTTTTGTCGGTTGAGCATAGTTTCTCCCTTTAAAACGCGCTGTCGTCGGGTGAGCAGCAATTTCTCCCTCTAAAACGCGTTGTCATCCTGAAGGCGCGTTCTTTGCGCCTGAAGGACCCCGAAAATGCATAAATATTCCACGTCAGATTAAGAGGCAACTCGGCAACGCTCGATTTTTCCAGCCACAAACCAGAAGCTGGCAAACCCGCAGTTCATATAAATCAAACGCACGGGCAGTATTCTTGGTTGTAAAGTAAGTGACATTAGGCTTTAAGCACGTACAGAGCCAAAACATTGATTCTATTAGGTCATGCATGCAAAGCAGGCCGAATAAAAATATTTTTGAAATGCCAGCCGCAATTCTGTCATTACGAGTACAAGAGGACTCGAAAATGTGGAAAAGCTTGCTTCTGATAGTTGTGTCTTTCCCGCTGTCAATATTCATGCTTGTAATTTTTGGAGTTTGGCAAGGATGGAAGGCTGGCATTATTGCCGGCTGTTCTACATTGGGCGTTTGTTTTATCATTGCGACATTAATGCTATTCTTCATCAAGAGATTTTCTCTCGTTGACGTATTTATTCCATTGATATTTTCCGTTATATGGTCAGTAATATTGCTCCCCTTTAGTTTTGGGGAGTCCGCATTCACGGCGCCTTCGGCTATTGGCTCAGGATTCATCCTGACCTTATGCTTATGGCGGGTATATCACAGTGAGGGGCAAGGCAAGAAGTGGCTGATTATTCCTATTTTGGTTTACATGTACGAAATGCTGCCTGTGAATATTCCTGGGCCTTTTGATGATTACTTCGCTTTTAGCGGAGACATTGTTTCTGCGGCACTTTTTTATTTCTCCCCATCACTAAGGAATCAGCTACCATCCAGGTGAGGGTTGTGGGACGATCCGCGTGCATCTGCGCAAATCTGCGGTAAGGTTTGGTTTTCACTTCTGCGTCGCAAATTCCGGACGGATCGACTCCGTTCCTGACCAGTATTGTTTGCGCAACTCTTTCTTCAATATCTTTCCGGTCCCGGTCTTGGGCAGGCTGGCCAGGAAATCCACCGAGCGCGGACACTTGTAGTGGGCGATGCGCGAGCGGCAGAATTCCAGTAACTCTTTTTCCGTTGCCTGAGCATCTGGCTTCAGCACCACTAGGGCCTTGGGTACCTCGCCCCATTTTGGGTCGGGCACGGGAATTACCGCAGCTTCATAAACGCTGGGATGCGCCGCCAAGGTCTTTTCCAACTCCAGTGAGGAGATGTTCTCGCCGCCGCTCACGATGATGTCCTTGGCCCGGTCTACGACCAGGAGATAGCCTTCTTCATTGATGGTGGCCATGTCGCCGGTGTGGAACCACCCATTGCGCATGACGTGCGCAGTGGCTTCCGGCTGCTGCCAATATCCTTTCATCACGCCATCTCCGCGGGCCACGATTTCACCGATGGTTTTGCCATCGCGCGGCACATCTTGGTCATTGGCATCGACCACGCGAAGTTCTGTTCCCGGTACTGCGTATCCGGTGCTCGCATGAGTGATATAGCGTTGTTCTCCCTCGCATTCCACTCCGGTCTTAATGCGGGAAGTGGTGAGGGTCGGTGAAGTTTCCGTGAGGCCATAACCGCTGTAGCACAGGCAGCCCAGCTTTTCTTCCACCTCGCGCACCAGCGTGGGAGAAGAGGCGGCCCCACCCAGGCTGATTCGTTCCAAAGTGCTCAAGTTGTACTTATGCAGGTCGGGAGAATTGATCAGCGCCGTGGCCATGGTGGGCACTAAAGCGCAACCATGCACGCCTTCCCGCTCGATGAGCCGAAAGACATCGGAAGGATCGAACTTTTGCATCATTACGTGCTTGCCGCCGGTTAGCGTGAGCGAATGGGCAACCCCCCATCCGTTGGCATGGAATAGTGGAATGGTATGCAGGTCCACCATCTCGGTCGAAGAGTTCAAGCCCAGCCGGGAGTTCAACGCATGAAGATAGATGTTCCTGTGGGTCAGCATTACGCCCTTGGGATTGGCGCTTGTGCCGCTGGTATAGAAAAGCTCGGCCACCGCGTCTTCATCTATTTTCATGATGTCGATTAGATGGGGAGTGGCCGAGGCCAGCATGGCTTCATAATTAGGTTGCGCCAGCCAGCTTGCGCGAGGTTCGGCATCCAGCATAAAGAAGCTTTTCACGCTGGGCACGCTCTGGCGGAAGGAATCCACCATCTCAAAGAACTGGTTCTCGAGAAAGACAAACGTAGCGCCGGCGTCATTGAGGATGTAAGCCAGCTCCAGCGGGGCAAGGCGAATGTTCAAGGGAAGCAGTACTGCTCCAGCTTCGAGCACTCCATAATAAGCTTCGAGAAGCCGGTGGCAATTCAGGCTAAGGAAGGCCACGCGCTCGCCAGGCTGCACTCCAGCCTTGATCAATGCGCCGCCGAGTCTTCTGGTCCGCTCTGCAAACTGTTTGTAAGTAAACTGCTCGTCTTTGCAGACCACGGCAACATTGCCGGGAAACTGCTCTTCAGCATAACGCAGACATCGTAATGGCGTTAGAGGAACATTCATCGAGTCACCCTCAGAAATTGGCTATCTTACAATTCAGGCGCAAACCAAATTTCTGCACCTAAATTCGTGTTCATTCGCGTAAATTCGTGGCTAATTGTTATCAGCGTTCCTCCGCGAAATCAGCGACAGCACGTCTTCTATGCCGAAACCATGGCTTCCTTCGCTTTTTCAGCAAACACCTGCCGCAACATCGCGCATGTTTGCGCAATCGAGGCGCGCGTGAGACTTGAATTAGCCAGGAAGTTGGTCACGGTGAATCCGTGGATCACTCCCAAATAGCGCGTTGCAGTCACAGGTACTCCTGCTTCCGTGAGTTTCCGCGCATAAGCTTCGCCTTCATCGCGCAGCACATCGCATTCGGCGGTAATGATCAAGGCAGGTGGCAGACCCCGAAGTTCGTCCACCGTGGCCATTAAGGGCAGGCAAAGAGGGCTGCGGATCACCTCCATTGGAGTGTCTCCGACGTAATGGTTCCACATCCACATCCCCGTTGCCGCAGTGAAGAAGTAGCCTTCGGCGAACTGCGTTCTGGAAGGCAGATCGTTGCTTCCACCGGTGCTTGGATAATAGAGCACCTGGGCCGAGAGCGGCGGCCCGCCGCGCTGCTTGGCCATCAGGCTCACGACCGCCGCCATATTGCCTCCAGCACTGTCGCCGGCGACCGCGATCTGTTCTGGATCTACACCGATTTCACGGCCATGCTCGGCCACCCACTTGGTCGCGGCAAACGCTTCTTTATTGGCGACCGGAAAACGCGCCTCCGGCGAAAGCGAGTATTCCACAAATACCGCAACCACATGGGCGCCATTTACAATCTCGCGGACGGTTCGCTCATGTGTCCCAAAATCGCCCACCACCCATCCGCCCCCATGAAAATACATCACCGCCGGAAGTAAGCCCTTGCTGCCCACAGGCTTGACAATGCGGACCGAAACGCTGCCATTAGGTCCCACCGGGAGCGTCCGCTGCTCGATCTCCGCCGGCAGATTGGCGACTGGAACCGCAGCCTGACTGCGAGAGAACTGCGCCCGCGCCTCTTGCACAGAAAGCGTGTGCAGTTCGGGAAGGCCGGCGCCACTTAAATAGTTGAGAAAAGTCTGGACGGTTTCATCAAGCACAGGTTGCGAAATCGCATCCATGAGCGGCTCCTGGATCAAAGATCGAGCAAGGTGGCATCAACGAGCGGCATTCAAGCGAGAAGGGAACAGAAACACGCGCCATTGTTGAAGCGAAATAGAGTTTAGTGAATGAATCTTCATTCAGTCAAATGCAGAACTGTTCGCACTGTTTGAAAACTTGCTTTTTGCGCAGGCCCTTCGGGACTCCAAATTATGGCAATTCTGGCAGGGTCGAAAATCACATCGTTCACTGCCTCCACTCCGTCCACCACGTCCACAACGTCCACTTTGTCCACGCTCCAACATAGCAAAGTTGATTTTCATGAGCTTTCGCGGGCCGCAGGCCCAAAGTGACAATTCTGGCATTTATGGCAATCATGGCAATTCGCATTCGAATGCTAAAATTGAGCCATGCTGCGACAGATATGCATGACGTTCATTTTTGGAATCATCTTGTCAGGAAGCAACATGGCAGAAACCAAGTGGCCCGAAGTTCCCGACAGCATCAAGGCTCCAGCCGGCGAGAAGATT
>DASZEU010000435.1:0-20215 GCA_035940535.1 Candidatus Angelobacter sp. | reverse complement strand
TGCCCAGTAAGTATTGATTTTTTCAGCAGCCTATTTGATCCTTGCGCCAGATCATTTTTGAGGTAAAATCCCCTTAATTAAGATTCGCTAATCCAGGTAAATTTCTATGAACTGACGAGGCGCATTCCATGAGGTTCCGCTTCATTCTGACGTTCGTCCTATTATGGCGAGCCGTTGCCAGTGCACAGGAACTGCGCGAATCATGGAAAATAAATCTTCAGGATCAATACCAATACCAGAACTTTGACCGCGATCTTGCTCGAAATTGGGTAAGCCAGCAGGGTGTTGTGTTTCTCACACCGCAGGAAATTGCCGTCTACCAGGTGAGCAAACGACGGCCTTCCGCGCAGCTCGGAGCGCGAGACACCAGCGGAGGGGCGGGTAACTTCTTTCTTGATGTGAAGGTTCTTGATGCTCAGGATGGTCATTTGATTCAAGCCCTGCATCTTCCCACCAGTGCAACATTCTCCAAGGTGGCCCCGACCCATGATGGCAAATTTATCGTGCGCACCGGAGAGATCCTCTATTTATACTCATCTGATTTTCAACAACTGGCTTCCAGAGATTTACCCCTCAAGCGTCTGGCCCCATTGGAGGAGTGGGAAGTAAATGTTGACCATTCCGGGCAGCTCATCGTACTGGCGCATCAGAAATTATTTCTTCGGCAGCAACATTTGAGCGAAGGAGACATCAACTCGGGAAAATCGAGCGCCGATATTGAAATTCTGGAGGCCGACACGCTAAGGACCGTCAAGACATTCAACGTCGAGAACTACATGAGCCATTGGTCCGTTGGCGATCACTTCCTGGTTGGAAATCACTATACCGTTCCCACGCACGCAAGTGATTTTGGCAGGATGGATTTTGAAGGCCACTGGACTGCTCTGAATTCACTGTGGAAGGTACCTCGCAATTCATGCTCCTATTTGATGGATGCCATGGCCCATGAATTCATTGCCGTCTACGGCTGCAACCGCCTCTTCCTGCTCTCGCCGGCGGGCGAGAAAATGTTTTCGGCCAAAGTCGCGTCCGATGAGACCTTTGCATCGGTGATCAATGCAGATTCCTATTTGGCAGCGGAATCGGATCGCAATGAAGTGAAGTTCGGCAACAGCATTTCTAAGCCTGTGCGAATTGAAGTGTATGACCTGGACCGCAAAACTGCTCTCCAGTGGGTGCCTGTGGAGAGCAGCACTGTCTACTACGACGTATCCAGGAATGGAGACCTGGCCGTGGTTGATGGCTACGAACTCACTTTGTATGCAAGAGAGCGATGATCGCAAGCCTGGAAAACTCACGCCAAAAACAGCCGGTCCACCACTTCAGCCACGAACCGCTCTGCCTGATTGAGTTCGAAGCCGGCGGCATGGCCGTATTTTTCCTGAAGGATACGGTCTCGCAAAACCCCTTCAAACATGCCCATAAGAGAAGAGCGAACAAGCTGCGGTGGATATTCCGCACTCATGCTTTTCTGGGCGCTTTGGACCAACGAGTCCATGACCTTGATGAATTCCAAATAGCTGGCGGTCAGCATGATCATCTTGCCCTCGCGCCGAATGCGTCTTCCTTCCAGCAGCATCAGATCACGCAGTTCCGGGTCCTCAGCAAACGCCTGGATGACCGACCTCATGATCGCCTTGAGCCGTTCCCGGGGAGAAACAATGGCTTGAACATTGGCCATTTGCATTCGCAACCCAGCCCAGCCTTCTTCGAAAATCGCCTCCAATAAGCCTTCTTTGCTGCCAAAATGTTTCACCAACTGCGACTCGCTGGTGCGGGCTTCACGAGCAATCATCACCGTGGTGGTGTTCTCATAGCCGGCGCTGGAAAACAAGCGCTTGGCTGCGGCAACCATTCGGTTACGAGAGGTAGGCTCAGTACGCACATTGCTCAAAGTAGAGGCCGGCATAACTTTCCTTGGATTGTTCGAGATTCTACCGAGCCTGGAAGTAGTACTACTTTTCTTAATGCTACTGCACCCCGATGCCGGTTGTAAACTTGATTCAGGCAAATGTGATGTCAAAATTGAATATTGACATCACTCATGGACAGGCACTAGGATAGTTTTGACATGGCTCGAATCGCTTTCACGCTAAGAATTGACCCTGAAGAGCGTTCTGCACTGGAGAACCTCAGTAAGATCGAGGGCCGTCCCATCAATCAACTGCTCAACGAAGCCATCAAGAGTTACCTCAGCCGGAAAGGTCGAAGGGAACGCAGTTTGGAAGCCAATTTGGCGGGCCTTCGAGCCTATCGGAAACGTGATCCTGGATTTCAGCGTGCTATTGCTGCGTTCGTGGAGGCGGAAGCGAGCGTTGAGGATCCTCTTGAGGGCGAGTCACTAAAGGGCCCGATTGAGCCGGCAGGGGCTGTCCAACGTAAAATCCGAGAAGCTCTAGGTGCCTAACTGGGACGAAGATAGTCCCAAGTTGCGGGAGAACCTTGGCCGCGTTCTAAAGGAAATCGCGCGATCGGCAGAACACCGCGAGACTCCGACGCTGGATGCGGCAAAACGTTGGCAAAAACTCTTGATGGAAGATTTGGATATGGGTACCCCGCGATTTGCCTGTGCGTTTCGTGGCGAGCAAGGTCTCAAAGATGTCCAAGTGAGGGTTGGTGCAAATTATGGGGTGAACGCTGCGAGAGTCGCCAAGGAATTAACGCGCTTTGAACAAAAACTTCAGACAATCGTGGTTCAGATGGATGTGCTGCTGCCGAACCGGCAGGAACCAGATGCCGATCAAGTTGCAGCGGTGGTCGATTTGTGTGCGTGGGCGCATGCCGAGTGGGTGCGAATCCATCCTTTTGCAAATGGGAACGGACGCACCGCGCGCCTTTGGGCCAACAGCCTCGCAATGCGTTATGGCTTGCCACCCTATATTCGCTTACGTCCCAGGCCTGACAATGGCTATGCGGCCGCGGGTGCTAAGGCGATGCAAGGCGACTGGAAACCAACAGCAGTCGTCTTTCGCCGATTGCTGAGTGATTTCCTGGATGAATTTTAGAGGTGTCCGCGGTTCTATCTCACCGCCGACAACAGCCTCATGACTCATGGCAGCCTTAGTGCTTTCGGCATTGCCGGCATTGCACTTAGTCTTGCGGCTTGCTAGCATTACCGCCATGCGTCGATTGATTGGTTTATTGCTGCTCTCTTGTTTGCTTGTTCTGTTTTCCGTGGCATTCGCTTATGCTGGTCTGGCTGGAAAATATACCGGCACTTGGACCGGAGCGCAGAGCGAGGGGACGATCAAGGTGGCTCTTAGCCAAGCGGAAAAGGGTGCCTGGAGCGCGGACGTCTCGTTCACGCTGGGAGACCAGGAGGTCAAATGCACCACCGTCTCGGTAAAAGTGGATGGCGAGAAACTCGTGGTCGTCTATGACTTTAGCGTGAGCGGGCTGGAGGCGGAATCTACCATTACTGGTCAACTCAAAGGCTCTTCCCTTGAAGGTACCTACAGCACCAAAGGCGCAGACGGCTCCCATGTTGACGACGGAACCTGGAAGGCATCACCGGCCAAATAAGGCAAATCTCAGAACTGCACGAATTTTGCCACCGAAGGCACACCCGAAGAATTCAGGATGAACAGCAGGTAATATCCTGGCGGCACAACGTTGCCATTCGGAGGCGCAGTAACATTCAGTACACCAGTTCCTTTGGTAAAGGACAAACTCACCATACGCTGCTCCATGTTGAAGGCGTGAGTTGCCGCCCCTGCGCGAAGCACCACGACCGACGAAATGCTGGTTGCATCAGGCGTCTGCACCTGGAACACAGCGCCGTGACCGATAACACCGGTAGGAGCGCCGGTGATAGTTGGACGCGTCGCCAAAGTTCCGTTGGAATTGAACAGATAGGCAGGAGAATAAATCTCCAGGTGCGGTTCGAAAGTGCCTCGGGCCGGATTACTGCCAATGACGAGGACTGTTGCATCGGGCAGCAGCAGCGCACCGGAATGGTAAAGACGCGGGAATGCGTTGGCGCCTGCTGAACTGAAGGTTTCCGTGACCGGATCGAAGAGGTCTGCATTCAGGCTGGCGGTTGATCCATTTTCATCCATGGCCGAGCCGCCTGTGGCCAGCACTTTGCCGCTAGGCAAAATGGTTGCATTCATCTGGATTCGTGCCTGGGACATCGAGGGACCTGTTACCCATTTCGGATTGCTCACCGATAAATCAATGATCTCAGTGGTAGCTGTGGCCGGATTTGCTCCACCCATAATGATCACGCGCGGCTTATAGAGATCGACAGGACTGAGCGGCAGCAGGACCGATGTGCCATAGGTTCTTGTGCTGCCAAAGTTCGTCTTCGCTACGTCGAGGGTCCAAGTGTGAGTGGAAGGATTGAAAATGTTGGATGTAGTCTGCGATCCGGAATTGAAAACTGTGCCATTGGGCAGCAGGTGCATGCGCGGATAAAGAGGAGGAGTGAATGGCGCTGTAGAGGCTGCGCCCCAACCTGTCCCTATTTTGAAGATCTCCACAGTCTTGTTGGTAACGCCGTTCTCATCCTGGCCTGAAAACACCATGACGCTGCCATCGCCCAGCGTTGTCCCCGTTGGATACCAGCGGCCATGCGCCATGGATTGCTGGTTGGTAAAGGTGTTGGTGGTGGGGTCAAACGCCGCCGTCATCTTCTGTCCGTGAAACGGATCGTATTGCAGCGTGCCACCCATCACAAACGGCCGGCCATCGGACAAGACCACCATGCCATCGCAGAACATGTCCCACGCCAACATTTGCGTGGTGATGGTATCGGCCTGCGGGTCCCACACGGCAGCTTCGAGATTAGTGTTCCCCTTTACATTTCCAGAGCCGGAGACGATCAACACCTTGCCGGTATGCATCAGCGCAAGGTGGACCGGATTGATCGGAGTTTGCGTGGTGAGGGTTTTCCATTGTCCATGCACATTGGCCTGGCCATGCAAAGCGATGGGAGCAATCAAAACCAGCATGATCGCTACAAAATATTTCGCAATGGTTGAATCGGTAGAAACGCCGAAGACAGCAGGAGCCGCAGTATTCATGATGGACCCTCCATGAAAATGTTCTTTTACGTTATGGAAAAAGGAGGGCGGTGCAGGATAGAACGTTTGCGCAGAATCTAATCAACCACTTCTGGTTCTGCAACATATCGTTCAGGACACTGACCCGGATTCAGTTCCCCGGCGATTGGGGGACGCCTTGGAAGCCCCCATATCAGACCACGGAGGGGATGATTCGTCAATCGTAACTAGATGGTTATCAGAATTGCCAGAATTGCCATAACTGCCAAAATTGCCAAAATTGAAATTCCCAATTCTGGCAATTTTGGCATTTCTGGCAATCATGGCAATTGTTCAATGGTTCATTCCGCTGTGGGGCAGAAGGTCCCACACTCGCCAGAATTCTTTCATTTCCTCCGGCTGCCCCAGGGAAATTCGAACGTATTTATTTTGGCCGAGAGCCAGATTATAGCCGATAAGGATGTTGTTTTTCCGAAAGTGCTGCGTGATCTCCTCGGGCGGATGGTCGGCCTTCAACAAGATGAAGTTGGTACGCGAGTCAATCCATGCTCCCATGCGCACGTTCGAGTCGTTAAAAAACTCCTGGCGATCGTCGGCATTACGCTTAATCGAGAGCCGGACATGCTCGGCATCGTCGAGGGCCGCAATCGCAGCTTTAAGACTTAGAAGGCTCACTCCCATCGACATGCGGTTGTGGGCAAGCTGCTGCGCGAGTTCCGGCGGCGCGATCGCGTATCCGACTCGCAATCCGGCCAGGCCATAAACTTTGGAAAAAGTCCGGGCAACGAAGACCCGGCCATCATTTACGGGATGGTCGAGAAATGAGGAATAGGATGAAGTTCCACCTGCATAATGGTGGTACGCCTCGTCAATCAGCACGGGAATACCCTGTGGCAGCTTGTGAAGAAAAGCCTCCAAGTCCTGCCGGGGTGTGAGCGTCCCAGTGGGGTTATTCGGGTTGCAAATGTAGACCAATCCGGTGGAGGCATCGCTGGCGGCGAGCATGGCTTTCAGGTCGTGCTCGTAATCAGGCGTGAGTGGAATGCCCTGGACGTCCATGCCTTTGTCCTTGGCGTAAGACTCAAGAAAAGGGAAGGTGGGTTTCGCGAGCACCAGTTTTTTGCCGGGTTTGAGAAATGTATCGGCTGCCATGCGCAGAATCTCGGTCGATCCGCAGCCAAGAACAACCTGGTTAGGTTTGACTTGGTGAAGATTGGCGAGCTTTTCCTGTAGGGCGTCACCCAGCTCAGGATACCTATATATGTCGTTCAACCCATCCCGCAGAGCGGCGATTGCCAACGGTGATGCGCCATAGGCGTTTTCATTGCGATTCAGTCGAATCGGACCGATGGGCGGCTTCGCGCCTGATACGGCAGGAAATTCGGAAAGCCACGGCGACGCAATCGAGGGGAACGCAACATTGGCAACCGCGCCGGCGCCCAAAGCACGAATCATGTTTCTGCGGGAGATTGACATGGATCAACTCCAGAGCCAAAAGAATTGAGCCTTATTATTCATCAAATCGCCAACGAAAGAAATGGCCCTTAAGTTTTGAGCACGCAACAGGAACGCATGCCAATCTCAAGGGCCATTGGATGAACGGACGCAGCCTCGTTGCGCTAATGCTGCAAAATCAAGCATCGTGGCGCACAGCTAACCTGCTTATATCCTATTTTTCAACAACAATATTCATCATCATCCCTTTATCCTCATGGGTCAGCATGTGGCAATGAAAGACAAACTTGCCCTCCAGGTAATCGTGTTTAAACGCCAACCTGATCCGAGTCTTGCTAACTTCACCTTTTTTGATTCTGGGCGGCATGTCGACGACGTCGCGTACTGGAGCTTCGATTGGCTTGCCATTGATATCGAGCACGTCGAAATGGATCTGATGGATGTGGAAAGCATGGCGTTCCCCCGTATCGTTGCACAAGGTCCACTCGTAAACCTTGTCGGGGCCTATTTTGCAGGTTACGTCTGTTACATTTTCATCGTAGGCCTTGTCGTTAATCCGGTACTCGCCGCCGCCCACAGAAAATACAAATGTGCAGCCTTCAATCTTAGACTTAGGACGAATCGTGCATTGGTCGGTAGCCCCAGCGAACTCTTCATTCGTGGGATAGTAAGCTGAACGCGCTTTTGGAACTTGCTCCAAGGCCTGAAGAGGAGGCAAATCGGCAGTTTTAGCGGGCCCCTCCCTGACCTCTAAAGTAGCGAGGGGGTTTTTGATCGCGCTTTCGGCCTCAATCTTTGTCGAAATGATCTCATAGATTCCCGCCTTCGGACCTTCAACGATCATCTCGACTCGAGAACCAGGCGGCAACAGCCAGCCTTCAGACGGCAGATCGATCTCCTTGTCAGTTGCCATTCCGTCGACGGCGATAATTTCGGCATTGATCTTGGGGGCATCCTTCAGGGGCTTGATTGCAATTTTGACAAATGCATTTGTCCCGACGTTCCCTATCCTAAAGAACTGTTTCTCGCCGGGATGGATAAACATTTTCGGCTTGTCCA
Source organism: Candidatus Angelobacter sp. (assembly GCA_035940535.1). Classification (GTDB taxonomy): domain Bacteria; phylum Acidobacteriota; class Terriglobia; order Terriglobales; family Acidobacteriaceae; genus Angelobacter. Next base: position 12,698 of record DASZEU010000435.1, on the reverse strand, counting down.
TGCCGTTCACAGTGATAAGTTTGCCTTCGTCGTCCTTAAGGGTGGACGAAAACTTGACTACACGGCGTTCATATCGCAGAGCATTGCCTGGACGCGGATCACCGTCCTTTAGCAGCAGTATCCGTTCCCGAATACCGGCCAATTTGGGATACTGACGCTTCAAAATATCTCCAACAATTAAAACTCCAGACATGCCCCCGTTGACCTGAAAGAAGCTGCACCCGTGCGGGTGAGGATGGTACCAGAACATTCCCTCGGGATGCCCCTGAGGCAAGACGACTGCATACGGATAGGTATCTTTGTTTTTTAGCTTGATCGTGATGACGTCATCCTGAGGCGGGTTGGGGCTAACTTCAAAGCCATGATAGTGGAGATTTGTATACTGGTGGTGTTCATCATCGCAGTCGGTCGCTCCAGCGTAATCGAGGTCTGCCGTAAGGTTGATATTGAGAGTCGTGCCAGGGTTTACGCGAATCGTCGGCGGCGTATAGGAAGCATCATGGGACTTATCTTTGTATTTCAAGCTGTAAACGTTGGTTTTGACATTCGGATGTCCAGCCCATGTGACAGCCTGCTTGGAGGCCGTAATCTCCACTTTCTTTCCGTCCTCACCGTCATAACAGACATTTGGTGGATTTTTTAAATCGTCAGGGAATTCGGGGCGATCTTCGGGGCATTGCGAAAACACAGGAATCGCCAGACAAAGCATCAAGCAGAGAATGCCGAGCGATGGGCCATTTGTTTTCAAGATTGATACGAACTTCAGCGCAGTGGAATCAAACGATCTTTGCGGTCGCTGGATCATCGTTTTCATAGAATGTTACTCCTCGACAAGAACCATTTCTTTAAGTCATTCCTGGACCGATTCACAAAGTTGGCATAGCCCGCAGTGCGTCAAGCCAAAGCGGGCTTAAAGCAGGCGCCCATCGACAGGTCACGATTTAATTATGATTTCACCTTCCATGCTCGGATGGTAGATACAGCCATACTTTCCCTGCCACGAAGGATCATTGAATGTCACGGATTTCTGATCGTCTTGTTCCATATCGCCTGAATTCCACTTGTAGGGCTTTTTGACCGGGAAAGGCGCAGTGGCTGTATGCGTCATATCGTCCTTGTTTATCCACGTAACGGTATCGCCTATTTTGATGGTGAGCGACGGCGGGTTGTATTTCATGTCTTGAATAATCACTTCGTGGGCCATAAGAATCTGCTCCTTTGAATTCCAACTTCACTTGGAAGTTGTTTCTTACGGTCAATAACGATGTTTTCAAGTAAATCCCTTTCAGAATTGTCCCAGTTGTCCCAATTGAAGGGTAGTCGATCAGTTTGGGTTCAAATTACCCACGCCCCGAGACGGCTGATTCATCGCTGTCGCGAACCCTCCACGATTGAAGAATTGACGAAAGATGGGAGGCTCGTATACATTTAAGAAGTCGAAATGCACCATTTAATAAACAAACCGGTAATCGCTTGTTGTTGCTGCATGTGTATGTGTACGCGCAAGCGGACCGGTGCTGCGAAATCTTAGTAAGATCGATACAAGCAGAATGAACCGGGGCCGCTCAAATGAGCGGCCTTCGTAGTTTCAGTCACAGAAAGAGCACTTCCGGAGGAATGGGGAACGGCATGTCTAAGTTGAAACAGCCAATCGCAATTTATTACGAGCATCCTCGTTGGTTTCTTCCCCTGTTTGCCGAACTGGAGCGTCGCGGGACTCCCTATGCTCGCATCAATGCAGCCCAGCATCACTTTGATCCGGCGCAGCTCAACGGCGAAGGCGGTTATTCTCTGCTGTTCAATCGTATGAGCCCTTCGGCCTATCGCCGGGGTAATGGACAGGCGATCTTCTATACTTTGTACTACCTGGCCCATCTGGAACAGCGGGGCAAGCGCATTGTTAACGGCCACAAAGCTTTTCGCTACGAAACTTCCAAGGCGCTGCAACTCTCATTGCTTGATTCCCTGGGGATTCCTTATCCCAAGGCGAGAGTGATCAATCATCCTGGGGACGCCGTTGAGGCTTCGCGCGGACTGCGCTTCCCCATCGTGGTGAAACCGAACATCGGTGGCAGCGGGGCGGGTGTTACCCGTTTTGATAACCGCAAGCAACTGGAAGAGGCCGCAAAAGCGAGCGCGCTTGATCTGGGACTGGACAATACCGCACTCGTCCAGGAATTCATTCCGGCACGCGGCGCGCATATCGTGCGTACAGAAGTCGTCGGCACGAAATACCTCTACGGCATCAAGGTCCATCTTAGCGGAGAAACATTCGATCTGTGCCCCGCTGATATATGCAGGACCACCAGCGGCCAGGAATTGCAGCGCTCAGCCCACGCTTGTGTGGTCGAAGCTCCCAAGGCCGGCTTGAGGATCGAGGGTTATACTCCGCCGGACGAAAATATCCGCGCCGTCGAGCGGATCATGCAGGCTGCCGGAATCGAGGTGGGTGGGGTTGAATACATCACCGACGACCGTGATGGCCAAGTCTACTTTTACGATATCAACGCCCTTTCAAACTTTGTGTCCGATGGTCCTAATCTGGTGGGTTTCGATCCCTTTACCCGCTTGGTGGATTTCCTGGAAAAGGAGGCAGCGTAATGCGCTACGGATATTGGCTTCCAGTATTTGGCGGGTGGCTCCGCAACGTTGCAGACGAAAGGATGGCGGCAAGCTGGGAGTATGTAAGCCGCCTCGCCCGTCGCAGCGAAGAAATCGGATTTGATCTGACCCTGATTGCGGAACTGAATCTCAACGACATCAAGGGACCTGAGGCGCCTTCTCTCGATGCCTGGTCCACGGCCGCAGCCCTGGCTGCTGTTACCAAGAGACTCGAATTGATGGTAGCCGTGCGGCCCACCTTTCATAATCCGGCCTTGCTCGCCAAACAGGCTGCCAATATCGATCACATCAGCGGAGGGCGGGTCTCGTTGAATGTGGTCTCTTCCTGGTGGTCTGAGGAAGCAAAAAAATACGGTGTCCACTTCGACCAGCACGACGACCGCTATGCCCGTACCTCAGAATGGCTCGACGTTGTTGATCAGGCGTGGAAGGCCGACCATTTTTCTTACCACGGCAAGTACTACAAAGTAGATGATCTGGTGCTTCAGCCCAAGCCGGTCGCGCAACCGCGGCCAGTGATTTATGCCGGTGGAGAATCTGAAGCCGCCAAGAACCTGATCTCGCAAAAATGCGATGCCTACGTGATGCACGGCGATCCACCCGACCGAATTCGCGAGAAGATCAACGATCTCTCGGCCCGGCGCAAGAAGTGGGGCCTGCCCCGGATGCAGTTCGGAGTGGCCGCTTATGGCGTGGTCCGCCAAACCGAGCGCGAGGCACGCGACGAGGTACGCCGGATCACCGATGTCCAGCAAAACGCCGCCGGTTATGGGAATTACCAACAGTGGCTGGCGAATACCCAGCTTGAACAGCGAGTTTCGCTGGAAGACTATTCGGTTTCCAACCGTGGTTTGCGTTCAGGGTTAGTTGGCACTCCGGAGCAGGTCGCCGAACGCATTGCGGAGTTCGAAGAGGTCGGAGTCGATCTCCTGCTCTTGCAGTTTAGTCCGCAATTGGAAGAGATGGAGCGCTTCTCCGAACTGGTAATCAAGTCAGAGCACAAGGCACTGGCGTCGGCAATCGTGTAAGAAAGTTGTTCAACCAAATCAGTCCTTGCCCCTCCCCCAAAACAGGGGTTTATGGTTCTCGTCTTGATTGGCGATTGCCGTAAACCCCTGATCCCGCTTTGTTCCACCTAAAGCCTAAATCATGATTCTAGGAAAAAGCTTAGCATTTCAGACCAACGCAGGCGCCAGAGGCGCGTCAACATTGACCCAGTGCCGAAGGCACAGCAGAGAGTAGACCCACACGTGAGTGTGGGGGGGAGCTGCTCACCGCAAAGGACGCGAAGGCCGCAAAGGAAAACCAATACCTTTTTGTGTCGGGTAAATTTTTCATCGGTACTCTAGGGCATGTCTATCTGCGCAAGCTGCTGATTCTGTTAAGTTTATTCCTGTGCTTCTGGTTGGCACATTACTTGCCTTCAGTATTGGGTGCGAGGTGCGATTATGAAAAAACTGATGTTTCTTTCCATACTGTTTGTTGGGGCCGCCATGCAGGCCAGCGATCTGAAGTCGTATCAAACAGGTGTGCTTAAGGAGATGACTTCGGTAGAGTGTGGTTACGAGCAAAAAAGCGGCAACACTTTCGTGGGAGAAGTATTGGGCACGGATGGCTCGCATAGCAAGACTCGCAAGACTCTCTGCCACGAGTACGTGTTGCAAACCAACCACGTTATCTATCACATCCGTCCACGCGACGAAAAGCATCCAGCCCTTCTGCCCGTGGGTGAGACCGCCCATTTCCGGATGAAAAAAGACCTCATGGTGCTGCGCGTACCCGAGGGCGACGACAAAGAACGCGACTATGACGTCGTAGGGATGACTCCGGTGGAAAAAGATAGTGCAGTTGCACAATCAAAGAAGTGAGATGCTAGCAGCATCAATGAGAGCTAGCCGCCAATAGCCAGCGGCTAGTTGCTCTTCAACACATAGCCCGGTTGCAGCGGTAACTTGCCTTCTATCTTCAAGACACTGACACGGTTGTTGATGGAATAAACATCCACTAAGCCGATCGCGCCGGGGGTGCCGGCTACCAGTTTCAATAATTCCTCTTCCGAATGGGCAATTATGATTGTGCCTTTGCGGGCTGCGATCAATGATTTAACTTCTTCCGGCTGCATTTTATAAATCTTCTGCATGGCAGTCTGCATTTCCGGCGTGGAGAGATCACGCAGAATCACGGTCACAGCCCTTCCGTCGGGCCACCTGCTGCTTTCGCCTTTAAAGATTTTCACCAGGTCAACGAGGCTCAGCTCTACAGTGGTGTTGGTCTTATCCACAATCACCGCCAATTGTTTGGCCTCACAAACTAAGCTGCCAAGTAGAAACATCAGCATCAGCGGGAGAATCCAGAAATGTCGAATAGCGGAACTCATAATGTGGGAAGAAATGCGTGCTTAGAATATACGCGCAATCGTAACCGGAAGCCTTACACCAAGTGGTTCAACCACCAAAGCCTGCTGAGTTCTTGCAGTCTGCTGGGCTTGGAGTCTATTTCGCAGGCTTCGGCTCAAGCGCTCCGACGGGTTTCGAAAACTTAGAATCATCAATCGGAATGTTTTGTTGTACTTGGTCCACTTGGATGGTGAAGCGACCTAGCGGACGGGCAAGGGTCCAGCGATATGGAATCTTCACTCCACCTTCGGTACGATAGTCGGCGTAGTCAATCTGTGTAGGGTTTCGGCCTAGAGGCGTGTCGAGATAGCGCACCATGCGCAGCAATAATCCTGATTCCTTATCAAAATACAAGCGCACCGGTGGCTGGCCTTCGCGAATCCCGATGAGTTGAATCGCCTCGTGCTCACCGATCTTGTCAGCCGGGCGCACCCGAAACTGGCTGAATATTTTTTTGAGATCAACAGGAAGATTGAAGTCGGCGTCCAGCCGTGCTGCGTCGGCCTCTGCCGGGCCCATGTCGCGGGGCGGTCTTCCCCCCGGGTTTCCCAGCCACCCATTGTGGCCGTCATAAGCGGTAATGCTATCGCCGTTCGGCGTATGCATGATGGAGATGCGTTTATCTGGAGCTTTGGCGAGTACTTCGATGGGAATTTGGCGTCCTCCAGCATTGATCGTCCCTTTTTCCGAACGGCTGGTCATTTTCTGCAAAGCTTCTGCGCCGCCTACGGCCTGGATGTATTTGTCGATGACCTGATCCGCCGTGGGCGTGGGGCCCTCGGAGGGTTTTGGAGCTTCGGGCTTAGGTTCCTCTTCAGAAATGATCGGTGTTCCTACCGGATCATGAGAGCCTCGGTGGCAGGAGAAACAGGTAACCGTGCGTTCGCCTTTGAAATTGTCTTTATTGATGGCGAACTGCATCTGGATCATCTTTCGGGCGGTATCTTTGGGCTTTTTGTCGTCCTTCTCAAAGGCTCCTTGGGTGTGGCAGAATTCGCAATCTACGCCCAACGAATTGCTGATGAATTGCATGGTTGGGATCATCTGGTCGGCAGGCGTGCCCTTGAGCACCTGGATGTTCTTGTAAGCCTGTTCGGCGGTCTTAGACGCATCGCCCGCCGACTGCACGGTTGAGGACGCGCTGTTGGCGATTATGGCAACGGCTATGATGCTGGCCGATACTGCGGTCATCCATTTCCTGTTCATGGCAATTCCTGTGTGTTGAGATGCAAGATTGAAAGTTTATCAAATCAAAGTGAAAGACTCCTCAATTCGGCGGTTGGCTTGTCCTTCCAATATCGGTTGAAGTTCTCGACGGTGGTAAAGCTTCGCGTGTCCATGCGGTCGATGTAGAGCGTTCCGCTCAAATGGTCGATTTCATGCTGCAAGATGCGGGCATACCAGCCGCTGGCCTCGATCACTCTGAGCCGGGCTTTTTCGTCCATGCACTCTACGCGAACTTTTCTGGAGCGCGGAACGATAGCCATCATAGCGGTCACGCTCAAGCAGCCTTCGAAGAATTCCACCGTAGCATCTTCCAAAAGGGTGAGCCGGGGGTTGATGATCACATGGAACGCAACGGGAGTGCGCTCTCTCTCTCTCAACAGTTCGCGGGAGGCATCTTTTGTGTATTCAGGACGGTCCTCAATCACTGCCAGTTGCAGCGAATGGCCGATTTGCGGCGCAGCCAAACCTACTCCGGGGGCCTTGCGCATGGTCTCTCGCATCGATTCGATCAGCTCTCGGATGCCCGCGCTGACAATCTCCTGGGCCGAAAGGGGTCTGGCCGTCTGTCTCAGGACTGGATCGCCTGCCTGTACAAGTTCAAGTTGCATAGAGTCCAGAGTATAAGCGAACACCGCCCAAAGGCGGTGGGCAAATTTTATGATTTACCGATGGAATCATGACAACCGCCTTGCTGAATCCACGGCAAGGAGTGGATAATAAGACAACCCTCACTCCTCAAGATCAAGCTTGTTTTGTTGAAGCATGATCAACCCTTCATGGAGATCATCGGGATGAAGTTGTGTGGTCTCGCTGCTTTCATGGTTGTTTTTTTCTCTGCCTTGTCCATTGGGCAGAGGGATCCATCTGTTCTTAGCGGGGTCCAAGGATCGAATCGGGAAGAACACTCTGACAATCTGCGCGCTGTGGCCAGCCTTGCTTTGCAATATGGAGAGTTGGCAAAGGCCGAAGATGCTTTTCAGCAAGCCCTCGCGACCGACCAAAGACTCACCCCGGACGGACTGGAGGTGGCCCGCGATTTCGTTGGACTTGGGGATGTCGCCCAGGAACGCGGAAAGCTATCGGCAGCCGCAGAATACTACCACGCTGCGCTTAACATCACCCAGAAGCGCGAATCCAAAGGTCTTGAGAATATTCAAAGCATCCGAGGTCTGGGCAGGGTCGCCATGGGCCATACGGAATGGGACACGGCGCAGAAGCGTTTTGCTCAAGCATTGTCGCTGCAGAGGAGATTCGATCCAGACAGCCTGATGGCCGCTACGCTTCTCAATGATTTGAGCGACGTGGCCCGCAAGCGCGATGATCTGGTGAAGGCACAAGCTCTGAATATGCAGGCCCTGGCAATCCAGACGAAACTTGCGCCCGACAGCCTCGACGTGGCAGAAAGCCTAACACGGCTTGGAATGCTCGCCTTCCGCCGTGGCAACCGGGCCAAGGCTGATGAGTTTCACCATCAGGCGCTAGCGATCCGAGAGAAGCTTGCGCCCGGCAGCCTTGCCGTTGCCAATAGCTTCTGGTGGCTAGGCATTTGCAGCCAAGACGAACAGCAAGCTGAGGCCTATTACCGCAAAGGATTGGCTATCCAGCAGAAGCTGGCGCCGGTCAGCTTGCCGCTGGCTTTGAGCCTGCTCTATCTCTCCCGTACCTTGCTGAACAGCGGCGACTTGGTTCAAGCTGAGCAATATCAACGCCAGGCCTTGGTCATCCACCAAACTCTCTCTTCCTACAGCATGCAGACGGCCGAAGTCCTTGATAGCCTTGCCAAGACCTTCGCGGTGCGAGGCGATCTGGCGGGCGCCGAAGAATATTACCGTCAGGCGCTTGCTTTAAAAGAAAAGGTCAATGCCAGCAGTGCGGAGACAGCCTGGAGCTATTCTGAGCTTGGGGGTCTCCTCCGCCAGCGTGGCGACTTGGCCAAAGCAGGGGAATATTACCGAAGAGCGTACGCCATTCGAAAGAAGGTTGATCCTGCCGGGATAGAGCTAGCCATCAGCTTGACTGATCTCGGTAATCTTGCCGGGGATTACGGTGATTTGCCGAAAGCAGAAGAATACGTGCTCCGGGCCTTGGCGCTGGAACGGAGGTTTGGTAATAACAGCGTCGAAGTTGCGAACAGCTTCCAAATCCTCGCGTCCATAGCTCGCGATGGGGGCAACTGGAGAAAAGCTGAAAGATACCAGCGTCAAGCCTTGGCCATCTGCGAAAAATTTGCCCCGGGCAGTCTTTTCGTCGCCTGGAGCGCCAGCAACCTGGGTAGCATTCTCCAAGAGCGAGGAGACGCTGGGGCCGAAGAGCATTATCGCCGAGCCCAAGGCATCTATCAGGAGTTCGCGCCTGATAGTCTCTATAGTGCAGAAAACCTGAATCGTTTGGGAAACGTAGCTGAAAGGCGTAACGACTTTGTGCAGGCTGAGCGTTACTACGGTGCTGCACTGGCGATCCGGGAAAAAGTGGTTCCAGGCAGCGAAAGTCATGCCGAGACCTTAGCTGGTCTCGCGTCCGTCATGCGTCATACTCAGCGGCCAGAGCTTGCGGCGCAACTCTTTGAACGAAGTATCAACGCTCTGGAAGATCAGGCTGGCCACATCGGCGGAGGACAAGAGTTGCGCTCCGGCTTTCGTGCCCGGCACGGCTCCTATTACAAAGACTACATTGATTTGCTCATTTCCCAGAAACAACCGGAGCTTGCCTTTCAAGTTTTGGAGCGTTTCCGGGGACGGACCCTCCTGGAAACCTTGGCGGAAGCCCGCGCCGATATCAAGAAAGGCGTTGATCCAGCACTGACAGCACAAGAAGAAAAGTTACGATTGTTGCTCAGTGCGCAGTTGAACCGTCGAGTCGGTTTACTCAGCAGCAAGAAAAACCAGGAACAAGAATCAGCCGTCAACAAGGAGATTGAAAAACTCCTCGCCGAATATCAGGAAGTTCAGGAATTGATTCGAGTGAACAGCCCCGGCTACGCCGCCTTGACGCAGCCGCAGCCATTGAGCGCCCTGGAGATCCAGCGAAGCTTGCTGGATGATGAATCCCTGCTGCTGGAGTATTCTCTAGGCGAAGAGCGCAGCTACGTCTTTGCCGTAAGCCCAAATTCCCTGAGGGCATACGAGATTCCGAAGCGGGCTGAAGTGGAAAACGCAGCCCGGCGTGTCTATGCCCTGTTGACAGCCCGCAATCGTTCGGTTCAGGGCGAGACGGATCTCCAGTGGCAAGCACGGTCGAGCAAGGCGGAGGCCGAATATCCCGGAGTCGCAGCCGAGTTGAGCCGCATGGTGCTAGGCCCAATGGCCGGCCAGTTATCCGCAAAGCGATTGCTCATTGTAAGTGATGGCGCGCTCGAATACATTCCCTTTGCCGCCCTTCCTGCACCCCAGCCCACTTCTCGTTCCGAGAACGATGTGCCTTTGATTGCTGAGCATGAAATTGTGAATTTGCCCTCAGCATCTGTTGTGGCATCGCTGCGTCATCAAGGAACGGGTCACAAGCGAGCATCCAAAGAGGTTGCTGTCCTTGCCGATCCGGTTTTCGATAGTCAGGATCCTAGAGTAGTTCAGGCCAGCGGCGGAACGCGTAAGCTGAAGGCAGAGGAAGAAATCTCCCGTGATCGCATGACTCGTTCCCTGGCCGGAGTGCATGGCTCGCTTTATCTGCGCCGCCTGCCATATACCCGCAAGGAGGCTGACGCCATTATGGCGGTGATCCCGTCGGGAAGCGGATTGCAAGTCCTGGATTTTCGCGCCAATCGAGCCATGGCGATCAGCCCGGATCTGGCAAAATTTCGAATCATCCACTTTGCTACCCACGGGCTTTTAAACAGCGAACAACCGGAACTATCGGGCTTGGTGTTTTCCATGGTGAATGAACAAGGAAGCCCTCAGAATGGATTCCTCGGATTGCAGGACATTTTCAACCTTGATCTTACTGCCGATTTGGTGGTTCTAAGCGGCTGTGAGACGGGATTAGGAAAGCAGATCACCGGGGAAGGCCTGGTGGGGATGACCCGCGGTTTCATGTTTGCCGGAGCAACCCAGGTCGTGGCCAGCCTATGGAATGTCTCCGATGCCGCTACCGCCAGGCTCATGGCTCGGTTCTATAAGGCCGTCGAGAAGAATGGCATGAGGCCCGCCGCGGCCTTGCGCGCAGCCCAGGTCGAAATGTGGAGACAAAAGCGCTGGCGTTCTCCATACTATTGGGCCGCCTTTCAAATCCAAGGGGAATGGAGATAACAAATCTCCAAAGTCTTCTGAAATTGCCACGCTGGGTGCACTGGAGCAAGGTTAAGATACTTCTCATTTGACAAACAAGAAACGGAGATTTTATGGAAAAGCACAAGCTCGCTAAACTCCAACTCAATCAGGAAACATTAAGAGATCTCACCAGGCTTGAAGGAGAAAACTGGTGTTGCAGTGTTGCAGGACCACCAAGTGTTGGCACATGCGACCCCGGATGCACGAACTCGTGCCACGGAATGAACTGCTAGGGCGAAGCTGAGACTTCTCCCGATCTGCCGATTCTCAGCATGTCGGTTGCGCACGCGAAGCAAGCATCCGGTTGCAGAGCAAGCAGTTGATCAAACTCGAAGATTCCGGTGGCCACGGCAATGATCGGTATGCCCACAGCTCTGGCGGCCTCGATGTCCGCCGGAGTATCGCCCACCACGTAAACCTCTGCGCTCGGCCCCAGGTATTGGCGGGCGGTCGCCACTCCCTGGTGGAAGATGTCGGAGCGGAATTCCAACGGATGGGAAAAAGAACCAAAGGCGAAGATATGCCGGATACCGGCTCTTTCAAGTTTGAGCCAGCCAATGGTCTCCAGGTTCCCGGAAGCCGCTCCCAGCAACTTTCCTTGAGAGTCGAGCAGGGAAAGCAGTTCCCGGATTGAAGGGCAGAGCTCAGGAGCCATCTGGGAGGCGTTGCGCCGGACTTCCATGCACATCTCCTCCACCAGTTGCGGAAGGCCGGTATCAATTTCCGAATCGGCAAGACCCTGCTGGCGAAGCACGGCGCGCAAGATGCCAATGTCAGTGTTGCCTTGCACTGGAACACCATCAATGGTCGCGTCCAGGCCAAACACCTTCCGCATGGCATGTTGAAATGCGAAGTAGTGCACAGGATCGCGGCTGCGCACCAGGGTGCCGTCGATATCGAATAAATAAGCGCGCGCACGGTCCCAGTGGAAGCCTGAGGCTATGAAAGCAGACGCACTACTTCCCGACTGCTTCTCGGAAGATGAAGCCAGAGTTGTCACCTCAATTGGATTGCGAGAGTTGCCGAAAAGCTGCCGCAGAACTAACGAGCGATCTTCTTCTCCATTTTTTCAACTGCTATTGGTTTCTCGCTGCGTACGGGTCGCCGCAACCCTTCGCGGAACTCCCGCATGTCCAATTTAAGCTCGGCAATGGTGCGGCTGAGAGTATTGCGATGCATTCCCAGTTCCCGCGCCGCCTTGCATTGGTTCCCTTTGTTCTGCTGAAGAACATTCATGATGAAGCGCTTTTTAAATTCCCGCACAGCTTCTGAATAGAGAATGCCGCTGCTGTACATTTGCGCCACGAGAGCTTCGAGCTGGTCCTTCACAGATTCCTCACTTTCGACCGCTAAAAAATTTAGTTTTCAGGCTTCTCAGAGCCTGTTTGTGCGGCTCCCTGGCGCAATCGGGCCACACCTTCCCGGAATTTTTGACGAACGACCGAAGGAGCCAGCCAGCTTACGCCTCTTCCCGGCACCAGCAAATATTTCGCCAGAGACGATTCAGAAAGCTCTCGAGATTCGGGAGCAAACGCAGTTAAAGCCAACACCCCCACTGTGACGACAATCAAGCCCCTCACCAGGCCGAAAGCGCCACCCAGAAACCGGTCTACCCAACGCAGCCCCACCTCTCGAATTGCCCACCGGACAATCCTGGCAGTTGCGCCTGCCAGGAGAACGACTGCGAGAAAAATTGTTAAAAAAGCGGCCAGATCAGCAATTGCCGGCGACTTTACATACGGCAAAAACCATGGAGCAAGCCGGCCATAAGCCCAAGCTGCCAGTAAATATCCAACGACCGTTCCAGCCAACGAAATAACTTCAAAGAAGAAACCCTGAGCAACGGCAAGCAGCACCGAAAGCAGCACGATTGCAAGCACGACCCAATCGAGTACGTTCATGCTGTTCGGTAATTCTATCCTGCCGGTAATTCCTGTCGCGCCAGAACTCGATAGGCCTGAATGTATTTCTCACTGGTCTTTCCAGTGACTTCATCCGGCAATGACGGAGCAGGAGGTTGTTTGTTCCAATGGATTGTTTCCAGATAGTCGCGAACAAATTGTTTATCGTAAGACTCTTGGGCCTTGCCCGGCTGGTATTTGTCAGCCGGCCAGAAGCGGGAAGAATCAGGTGTCAGGACCTCATCAGCGAGCACCAGGCCCTGGAGCGTGTGGCCGAATTCGAATTTCGT
>DASZEU010000434.1:0-5486 GCA_035940535.1 Candidatus Angelobacter sp. | reverse complement strand
TGGAATTCTCGGAGAATCCGGCTCGGGAAAAAGCTCCTTGGCCCTCAGCCTCTTGCGGCTGCTGCCCGGCAATGCTCGAATTACCTCCGGAAAAATACAGTATGGCCGGCGCAATCTGCTTCTTCTGGATCGAGAAGAGCTGCGAAGAATTCGAGGCGCTGAGATTGCTCTGATATTTCAAGAACCTGCCTTGGCCTTGAATCCCGTGTTGCCGATAGGCGTGCAGATTGGCGATGTCTTAAGGGCCCATCGCCGAGTGAACAAGGCCCAGGCCGTGGACGAAACGTATGCCATGCTGGGCGAAGTCGGATTTTCAGAACCGGAGCGGATCGCGCGGGCCTGTCCCCATCAACTCAGCGGAGGCCAGCAACAGCGTGTGGCCATCGCCCAGGCGCTGATTTGCAAACCCAGGCTGCTCATTGCCGATGAGCCTCTAAGCTCGCTCGATACGGTGACCCAGGCGGAAATACTGGAACTGCTGCAACGGCTCAAAAAAGAATTGGATTTAGCCATGCTGTTCATCACCCATAATGCAGGCTTGCTGGCGTCGCTCGCCGGCAGAATTGTGGTCATGCGCCAAGGTCAAATAGCAGCCAGTGGGACGCAAAGGGAACTGGAGCAGATGGCAGACCCGTATGTGCAAGAAATCATTTCTCCAGCTAAAGTTCTATCATCGCCGGTTCCTATTACTGTCCGAGAAGAGACTCCTCTATTGCAGGTCCGCAATCTGAGCAAGCAATTTCAACAACGAAGGATTTTTTCCCGAAAAAAATTTACGGTCTGTGCCCTGGAGAATATTGACTTCGCATTATTTGCAGGGGCTACGGTTGCGCTGGTAGGGAGGTCAGGTTCAGGGAAATCGACGCTGGCCAAATGTATTGCCAGATTCGAAACCGCTGACTCAGGAGAAATCTTGCTGGAAGGCGTACCCGTGCAAAAACTGACCGGCCCATCGCGACAGCAGGTTCAATTGCTGTTTCAGGACACTGCGACCTCATTCAATCCACGCTTTACCGCAGAACAACTTATCTCCGAACCCCTCGACATCCTGCAATCAAACACAAGAGCGGAGCGCCAACAGAAGGTGGTCCAGGCAATGCAGGAGGTAGGACTGGACGCGGACACAAAAAACCGCCGGGCAGCAGAATTCAGCGGTGGACAAAGACAAAGGCTGGCGCTTGCCCGAGCGCTGGTGGTCCAGCCTAAATTGCTGATCCTGGACGAAGCTTTATCAGGACTCGACATTCCCTTGCAAGCCAACATCGTGCGCCTGCTGCTCGATCTTCAACAGCAGCGCAATCTGGCTTATCTGTACATCTCGCACGATCTCAACTTTGTATCGCTGTTCGCACAACACATCTTAGTCGTACATGAAGGAAGAATCGTAGAACAAATCGTGCCGAGTAAAATCCACGAGAGCACCAATCCTGAGACTTTGGCTCTGCTAGAGGCCAGCCGCACTGTGCATGTTCCAGCAACCTCTCTCTACCACTCTCTACCACGCGCTGTCATCCTGAAGGCGCGTTCTTTGCGCCTGAAGGACCCCGAAGATGCGTAAATATTTCACGTCAATCTAAGAGGCAACTCGGCCACGCTCGATTTTTCCAGCCAGGAGGCGACAGATGACAAGTTCGTATAAATCAAAATATTGCAAATTAAGTGACATTAGTTAAGCCTTTGTGAACCTTCTTGATTAACAGATTTGTCGATGGGGTAAATGAAAACCTATGCCGCCCCGCTGGGGCTTGTGCTCAGGTTTCAAGATTTCCCAGGGTTCCGCTACGCTTCACCCTGGGCTAACTTGTGGTCGCCCCTCCGGGGCTTGGGTTCGTCGTGCTTTGGTAGCATGTATAGTACAGATGAAAAGGTGACGAATGCTAAAAGGATACGAAGAGATTCGGCCCGGTGTGTACAAATCCACCACGTCGATGGGCAAGGTGGATGCCGAGCGTATTCGCAAGATCATTGAGCGAGAATCTCCGTCACCAGAATCCAATTCAAGCTCACATTCAGAGTCAGGTTCGGGTCACACCGCTAACCATAACGAATCCCCCTAGGTTTCTTAAACGGCTTGTGTGCCCTCACGATTTGGCTTATTGTTGGGTCATGTTCACCTGAACAAAAGGCCAGCGTTGCCAGCGTGGTTTCGGTCGATTCAACGATCATGCACGGTATACCCTGTTTCACAGGTACGCGTGTACCGGTGCAAACTCTGCTCGACTACATCGAGGAAGGCGATACGCTCGAGAGCTTTCTGAAGGACTTCTCCACCGTAACCAGGAATCAAGCCGTTCAATTCCTTGAATTGGCGAAATAGCGACTGATCGAGTGCGAAATGCTCTTACCGACTTATTTAATCCCGGCATAGCCTAAATATTGGTTAACATTTAGCATCCTGACTGTAAACTCTTGAGCATCGTAGGTTCGATACACTGATGAATCTGGAAATTCATCCAATAGCCTATCTATGTTTACTTGAAGCTTGCCGTAATTCGATCCATTCTTCATTTTCTTGTAGCAGAGAAAGAGGCTTTCCAAAGACATAGCTGCTTGTTCAGCATACCGAACTCCTTCCTGCGGAATGCCGTCATCGCTTGAAATGGCATTCAACAGGTACGCGACCTCACTTGAGTCGAAGACAAGAGTATTGATTTTTCCGACAAAGTAATTAACAAGTATACCAATACGCCGGGCATTGTCTCCGATCTCCTTTGGAGAAGTTTGATTGTTACTTGTGAGTTCATCGAGATGAGCTAATTGAGTGTCGAGTTCTTTCCCAACCGCGGGATCAATCTGTTTGGCTAAAATGCGTACAAGAGGATAATTAGCCTTACTCCACCGAGCTGAAGCGTTAATCGAATTATGTTGAATGCCTAAATGTTGGTGATAAGACAACCGAGTGTTTGTGTTTTTAGGGAGATGACAGTCAGAACAATTAAATTCCGACCACTCCAGCCACTTCGGCCCATTTGAATTGGTGTGATGCTCGAGGCGCTTCAAAGCTTCGCGAAGTTGAACGATTTGACCTATGGCCCAGAGACGGGCTTCTGCACTCGGATCTATTGAGGCGTCATCTTGCCAGTGTGGTGGTTCTTTCGTGCTGAACAAACTCAGTTCAAATAACAGGTCAGGATGCCCAGCTACGATCATTTTATGATCGACTTCTTGTGTTTGTCCTGTACCCAAATGGCATTCAAGACACTTTTCGGCACGAAGTACCATATTCGAAATATTATACATTCCATGTAATACCAAATCTTTTGGCTTTGCATCGATTTGAAAATGTGATTGTAACCACCCCGAGGCTGGGCCGTGACAGCTTTCACAACTTACGCTTTCGCCAAAGCCAAATGGTCGATCGCGCAGGTTCTCAGGAACAGCCAACGTGTGGCAACTTAGACATTTCGGGTCTTGTGTGGGAGGAATTGGCCTCTCTGCGCGGTAGGAAATTGTTTTCGAACGGCTGGTTCCCAGTGTGATGAACGCCCTGAAATGAGGATCCTGGGTCGCCCAGATGAAAGACTCGTTCTGCCAAATGTGAGCACGTGTCTGGCTGCGGGGCTGTTTGTTCACTCCACCGTGACAAGCCGCTGCAGAACACGAGCCAGGGCCAGAATATAGGCCGTCGTGGACAACCATGGGAGCAGGTTTCAGAACCACCAATAATGAGGAAATTGTTACTACGAAAGCAGCAACGGCTGCTCCAATTATTAGCTTCAGATTTATTGGCATGTGTTGACCAAGCCAACGTTCGTCGAACACGTAGCGGTAGATGCGATTACGGACATGCAGCCGCTGCTCAATGTCTGGTTTGACAACTCCCGAAAGCCGAAGAGATGTATGAATTGGTGATGCAGGCACATCCTTTACAGATCTCCCATGAAGCACATCACGGTATACGAGAAGCACCTTTCGAAGATCAGAACTCGCCTGAGTTAAGCGATCTTTGACAAATTTAAGATTATTTTCTTCCAATATAGCCTTGCTCGAAAAGAACTCCTGCTCGACTACGCCGTCCACAAGTATCTCGATTGCTTCCGGCTCATGATCTTCGTTAGTCAGCTTGGCCAGTAACATCTGAGTCAAATACGGGTGGCCGTCTGTCCAATAAAGAATTCGCGACAATACCGCACCGCCACTCTCGCCCAATGGTTGCGCCAGGAGCTTAGCCTCTTCGGGAGTGAAGTCTGTGAGTTCGATGCCTCGGCCAATATTGAAGGGCGTGCGGGTCGCATCTTTGATCAACTGTGCAGGCGCAGCAGATCCCAGCAGCACAAAGCTCAGACGGTCGAACTGCGGTTCCGTTGCGCGGCGGTTGTAGCAGGAGCGAATGGCGGCGAAGAATTCATCGGAGAAGGGCAGGCGGATCATCCAGTCGACTTCATCGATAAACACCACCACGCGCCCGGCAATCTGCTTTAGAACTACGTCGGCAAAAAAATCGGTCATGCGCTGGACCGGGAGCAACTTCTCTTGTTGCTTCCACCACTCCGGCCAATCGCCTGGAAGCTCCAGCCCATCAGCAACCTGCTTGACAAAGCCGTAATACCACTGCTCCGGCGGCGTGTTCTTCTGGCCCCGGCCTTGCAAGTCGACGGTTGCGCAGCGAATTCCTTGTTCACGCAGGCGGACGGCTGTCCGCGCCATCAGGCTCGACTTGCCCATCTGCCGGGTGGTGAGCACCGAGCAGTATTCGGCTGCCAGCAGGGCGGAGTACAACTCGTCGTCTGCGGCGCGATGGACATAGCTGGGCGCATCCGGCTTCATGGTGCCGCCGGTCACAAAGAAGCTGCTCATAGATGCTTCCTCATATAAACCTGGTAGAGCTCGCAACGCATCTTGGCTACCGCGCGCGATTCGCCTTGAAGCAATCCGGCCGCCCGCAGGCGTTGAAAGTCATCTTCATCGTCACAGCCGCGCCCATTGAGTACCTGCCGGAGCGCATTGCGAAGCTTGGAGTTCTCGCGCAGCACCCACAAATGCCGCCGCAAGTGATCGCCAAACGGCCCATGATCGGCGGCGGCAGCGGAGACCAGATCGGTCATCGGCATCTTGCGCGAGCACAGCGCATACAACGCTTGGCGTATGAGGTAAGGATGACCGCCCACCAGGCGAATAAGACGCGCAATATCTTCAGCAGAGGAAATCGGTGATCCATGCCTCCCGTTGAGCCACAAGACTTCATCGTGGTTGAAATCACCTAAGCGGACGACAGTTCCCACATTGAACGGCGACTGATTGAGGTCCTTGATGAACAGTCCCGGTTCAGTCGAGTGGGAGATCAGCAGGTTGAATCGGTTCCACAGGTTGCGTGTTGCCCGCCGGTTATGCCATCCACGCAACATGCCGAAGAAGTCGTCGCGATAGCTATGGGTGAAAACATGGTCTACCTCATCCAGGCAAAGCACCATGGGAGCGCCTGTGGAGAGCACGGCCTGCTCGATAAAGTCGCTCAGGCTGTCGGTGTCGCCCAACTGCTCGTCCCA
>DASZEU010000433.1:0-8512 GCA_035940535.1 Candidatus Angelobacter sp. | reverse complement strand
GGAGTCTACGGCGGGTTGAGTGTCGATGGCCTGCCGCTGATCAAGCCTCCCTACGGAACCATTTCGGCCATCAATCTCGACCGGGGTGAGATTGTATGGCAGATAGCTCACGGCGAAACGCCGGACGTGGTTCGCAATCATGCGGCGCTTAAAGGACTCAACATTCCACGCACCGGCCAAACTACCTACAACATCGGCACGCTGGTCACCAAGACTTTGGTGATTGCCGGCGATGGTCAGATCACCACCACAAGCGAGCACCCGCGCGGCGCAATGCTGCGCGCTTACGACAAAGCGAATGGGAAAGAAGTTGGCGCAGTCTATCTGCCCGCGCCCCAGAGCGGATCTCCCATGACCTATATGCTCGATGGAAAACAATACATCGTGATTGCCGTAAGCGGTGGAGCGTACTCGGGAGAATACATAGCGTTTACGGTGCCTTCTGACCAGGATTGAGCAAAGCAAAACCTAAAAGCATTCACCGCAAAGGACGCAAAAGAAAAATCGGAAACTTACCCTGGAGACTCAGAGAAAACAAATCGTTACAGGGGTTGGCTAGAAGCTGGAAGCCAGTAGCCAGTAGCTTGATTTAAAATCTGCATAGTCTGTTTGGTGCAAGCAACCTTGGCGAGGTATTGCTATGGCCGCGAAGATTTATGGTTGGGTCTTGGCGCTTTTTGTGGCGCTTAGCTGGCCTTTGTGCATGACCGGGGGTTCTCAGCCTCCTGACCGTGTGGCTTTGGAGGCCAAGTTACAGAAGGTGCTTCAAGGTAAAGTTGCAGTCCTGCGAACTTTTTATACTAGCGACGAACTCAATTTTGATTCCCAGGGAAATCTAAAGGGCCTGAGCAGAATTGGGCCGTGGACATTTTATGGCCGCGTCGAGATTGATTCCGTGCAACTCACCGATAATTCGCTGATCATCAAGGCCAAGCGCAACGTGGTCAAATGGGAAGAGTCGGCTAGCGAATTTACTAATTACACCTTGAATCATGCAGCCCATATCACCATCGACCTCGCGCCCGGATACGATGAGGCAACGCTTGCCGCTACCATCGACAAGGTGTTTCTAAGCCGGCAGCAGCGCCTCTCAGACATCGTTCCGGACTACTGGAAAGAACTGCTGACCACCGAACGAAATCGCCGAGCGAAGCAAGACCAGGAGAAGGCGCAGATCATGAAGGATGTCGAGGCGGTCGGGCAAGGCATCTCCCAGCCCAGGCTGCAATCCTCCTCCCAGGGAATTCAGATCAGCCGGGCCACCTTTACCGATTTGACGGCGAATACACTGGCTCTTTCTTTCATTGTTGATGAAAAAGGGGATGTAAGGAACGTGCAGATCGAGAAACCCGTTGGATTAGGCAAAGACGATGAGATCGCGACGATCATCAAAAAGTGGAAGTTCAACCCTGCTATGAAGGATGGCAAGCCCGTGCCTGTCGTTATGTATGCAAAGCGAGTCTTTTTTCCCGGGCGCGACCGCGATCCTTACCACAGTCTTCCTTGTCCCGATCCCGTGCAGTTTGATTGTTAGGAAGCATTCAGCCCGCGAAGCCCTTCTCGGCTAAAAGACATAGTGTGTCGTGAGCATGGATGCTATTCTCCCCCCATTCATGGCATGTCTGAAATGCCCTAGAATCCTTGGCCGCGCACTAAGCCGATAGGATCGAGAGTCTGCTCGCCTGCAACTCGTCCGGGCACCGATTGTTCATCGGTTATCGGCTTGCCACCTTCTCCGGGAGCCAGAAGCAGGTTGGATTCCAGACCGTGCTGCCGGGTGTAAAGATCGTAATAGCGACCCTTGAGGGCATAGAGGGACTCATGGGTGCCGCGCTCTACGATTTTTCCCGCCTCCACTACCAGGATCTGATCAGCCTGGCGAATAGTCGAGAGCCTGTGGGCAATGACAAAAGTCGTTCGTCCGGCCATCAGGTATTTGAGGCCCTGTTGAATGAAGGCCTCTGATTCGGAATCGAGGCTGGAGGTGGCTTCATCAAGAATCAGGATTCGGGGATCGGCGAGCACTGCGCGGGCAATCGAGACCCTCTGGCGCTGGCCTCCGGAGAGTTTGACGCCCCGTTCGCCGATGAC
This sequence comes from Candidatus Angelobacter sp., assembly GCA_035940535.1. Classification (GTDB taxonomy): domain Bacteria; phylum Acidobacteriota; class Terriglobia; order Terriglobales; family Acidobacteriaceae; genus Angelobacter. The sequence goes on along the minus strand of DASZEU010000433.1, from coordinate 6,421 downwards.
TGTGTCGTACTTGTCTTTAAATTTTTCGGCGAACTCATCGACATGGGCTATGCGGCAGGCGCGCAGGATATCTTCTTCCGCAGCGTCAGGACGGGCGAAGATGATGTTTTCGCGGATTGTCCCGGCAAACAGAAACGATTCCTGTAGCACAACTCCCAGTCTTGGGCGGTAGGAATCAAGCCGGACTTTGCTCAAGTTCTGGCCATCTATGTAGATCTTTCCATGAGTTGGCTTATGAAATGCCGCCACTAGTCCGATGATGGTTGACTTGCCCGAACCGGAAGAACCAACCAAAGCGGTTACGCTGCCGGGAACCGAAGTAAAGCTGACATCTTCAAGAACAGGTTTTCCGGCCTCATACTCGAAATCAACATGCTCAAAGCTGAGATCTCCTTGAATTTCAGGAAGCACAATGGTGCGGTCTGGATCGGCATGTTCTTGCTGCTCGTTGAGAATTTCGCGGGTGCGGTCAAGACCCGCGATGGCTTCAGTGATCTGGCTGCCAATATTGGTGATCTGCATAACGGGCGCAGCAAGGAAACCCATAAACATGGTGTATTGGAAGAAGTCACCTATGGTCAGGTTTGGGACTAACACCGCTTTTCCGGCTTTGATCACTGTGTGGAAGGTCATCATCTCTCTTCCACCAATGAACATAATGACCGCTCCAACGGTCCCCATCACCAGAGTGGAGGCCAAGCCCATGGAGGACATCGCAGTGAGGGTGTTCAAGACATTCTGCAATAACCTCTCGACACCGGCACTGAATACATTTTGCTCGCGCTCTTCCGCATGATAGCCCTTGACCACGCGCACGCCGCCCAGAGATTCCGTCAGCCTGCCTGTAACCTCGGCATTAATCTTGCCACGTTCGCGAAAAATCGGGCGTATGGTCTTGAAGGCCTTCTTGAGCACCAGAGAAAACACAATCAGGGAGCCGACGGCCACTGAGGTCATGACGTAATTGATTTTTATCATCCAGATAAGCACGATGGCGGCGGTCAACACTCCACCGGCAAACTCCATCAACCCAGTACCGATGATGTTACGCACGCCCTCTACGTCGCTCATGATGCGCGAAACCAGAACACCGCTCTTGGTGGAGTCGTAGTAGCTCACGGACAAGCGGGCCACGTGGGCCTGCACTTTGCGCCTTAGCTCCGCAATCGCTCGCTGTCCATCTTTGGATAGCAGTTGGGTGAGCGCATAGGAGGCCGCGCCTTGAATGATAGAACACAGCACCACGCCTATGACCAGCAGCGTCAGAAGACGAACATCTTTGTTGGGAATCACACGATCCAGCAATATCTTGCTCGAATAAGGCAATGCCAGGCCCGTAACCCTGCTAATTGCCAGTAAGACAAAGCTGATTGCCAGCCGCGACCGCCGGGGCCTTATCAACTCCCATATCTGAGGCATTACGGATTTGAGTTGCTGTCGTGTGTTTTTTTTGGTTTTCTCCTCGTTTTCCGACAAAATGGCCCCCGGTTAACTGCTGTGTGCTGAAGTGATTATATGGGTTTCGCCGCCTCACACGGAAATAATAAGGCGAAATCGAACCTCAAGGAATAGCGGATTGGGCCTGCATCTTGAGCGCAGTTCGTACTTTTTCTTCGAGAGCGTCGGCGGTGAATGGTTTCTGGATGAAGATGCTGCCCGCATCCAGCAGTTTCTGATGAAACATGGCATTGTCCGCATAGCCGGACATTATAGATGACTTTCAAATTGGGGACGAACGACAATATCTTCTGAGCGGCCTCGGTGCCGGGCATTCCTGCCATGACAAGATCGGTGATCAGCAGCCGTATGGATGTGTTGCCGTTCTGCACAATTTGGATCGCTTCTTCCCCGCTGAATGCCTCCAGCACCTGGTAGCCGCGCCGCTGCAAGGCCTGCACAATCATCTTGCGCAAATCGGTCTCGTCTTCTACAACCAGGATGGTCTCGCCTTGCGTTGTATAGTTCGGCAACGCGACTTCGCGCTCTGGCAACTGAGGGATGGAAGTGGCGGGAAAATAGACTTGGAAGGTCGTCCCCTGGTCTGGCTCGCTGTAGACCGAGATGTGGCCGCCGCTCTGTTTCACGATTCCATACACTGTAGCCAAACCCAGCCCCGTGCCTTTGCCTTCCTCTTTGGTGGTGAAAAATGGCTCAAACAGGCGGGTCTTAGTAGCCTCATCCATGCCGCAGCCGGTGTCCGTAACCGCCAGCATGACATACTCGCCCGGGATCACCCCGCGGCGATGCCGGGCATATTTTCCATCTAGCTTCCGGTTGGCGGTCTCCAGGGTTATTTTTCCTCCCTTGGGCATGGCATCCCGAGAATTCACTACCAGGTTCATCACGACCTGCTCTACTTGGCCACGATCGGCATAGACCGAAGCCAGAGGACCTCCGGGCACGAATGCCAGGTCAACGTCTTCGCCAATCAAGCGAGGCAGGATCTTCGATAAATCCGAGACCACGCGATTGAGGTCGAGCGTGGTGGGCGTGAGCACCTGCTTGCGGCTAAATGCCAATAATTGCCTGGTAAGAGCGGCTGCGCGTTCTGAGGCGCTCTTGACCCGCTCGGCATCGCCACGGCGCGGATCATTGGTAGAAAAGGTGTCAATCAACATGCTGGTGTAGCCGCTGATGATGGTAAGCAGATTGTTGAAGTCATGGGCGATGCCACCGGCGAGCCGTCCTACAGCCTCCATTTTCTGGGACTGGCGCAGTTGCTCTTCAAGAGAGCTTTGTTCGCTCAAATCCTCGACGGTTCCTTCAAAAAATGGCGATCCGTGCGGCTCTTCGGTTACCCGGCGGCACTCCAGTCGGACCTTCATGGCCGTGCCGTCTTTGCGAAGCCAAATCACTTGGTCTTCCACGCGGCCTGTTTCCCTGACCTCCTGCATCACGGCGCTGTATTGGACCTGCTGTTTGAACAAAGCCGAGAAAAGCTGTTGCATAAGAGGCTGCTCGGAGTCGTGGCCGAGAAGTTCAAGCAAGGCAGGATTTACGGCTTCAAACCGCTCTAAGGCGTTGAGCCTGAAAACTCCATAAGGGGCATTGTTGACCAGGGAGCGGTAACGGCTTTCCGAAAGTCCAAGGTCTTCGTGGAACTTTTGCAGTTCCTCAGACCGGGCCGCGAGCGTCTTGATAAGATTCAGGCGATCCCTAACCCTTGTGGCTTCAAGAATTCCATAAGCAATGGCAAATACGCTGATTAACGAGAGCCCCTGGCCGAACCACCACAATATCGACCACGCAGGCCCGTAGGTTTGGCCCAAGATCGCCAAGGCATACAGATACAGGCCAACGTTGAAAAACAAAATGACGGTATTGCGCTTGCGCAGATACAGGCGAAAGGTGAGGGCTGAGATAACGGAGATGGCGGCAAAGACAACAACGTAGGTGAAGGTTTGCACTGCCTTGTTGTATCCGCCTGAATGGAATACCGGACCATCCAAAATATATGCGCCGCCACAAAGGCCACCAAAAGACAGCACCAGCAGAGAGCAAAAAATGATGGCATGATCCAGCATGAATTGGCGAAAAGGACGGCGCATGCCTTGCCAGTCGAGCAGCAGCGCAGTACAACCGCCATAAACCAGGAGCCAAATCAGGATGACGGTCCTGATTAGCACAAAGTGCGCGGGATCTCGAATGAAGGAGGATGCAATATTGATGCACGCCAACCCGATAAATCCGCCGCTCAGGACTGCCAGCCCAGGGTGCTGGTGTAACTTTACTTCCTGCGCCAGCCAATTGGCGATCACCATTGCCAGCACCGCCACCAGGCAGCAAATCACGGCATGGGCCGCCGGGCTATACCACGATATTTGCGTGCTGTTCCAGAGAGAAAGCACCAGGGCTGCGGGAGCAAGAGCAGCCAAAAAGGCAAGAAATAAGACAGGCCGGATACTGAGATCATCCGAGATGGCAGCGTCTGGCACGGGGCTGAAGTATAGTCCCGCTTATATCGCGAGGACAAGATAGATAAATGGACTTAATGGACTTAATGATGAAAAAATTGCCCTTGACTTTGGAGCGAAAAGGCTAAGCGCTAAAGGCCAAGAACTCGTGGCTGAGATCTAATACACTGCGCGCATCTGCACCGTCTGCTTGGTGGCCAGCGAGAAGCGCGGTTCGGCTGGGGCGTTGTGCAGGATACGGGCGCTCAAGTAATCGGCGGCTGCCGGACCATGCTTGAATCCGTGACCAGAGCCCCCGCCTGCGATCCATACATTGTCAAAATCAGGATGCCGGTCAATCAGAAAGTCGCCGTTGGAAGTGTTTTCATATTGGCAGACACGGGTTTCCAGGATCGGAGCATCGTGCATGGCAGGAAGATGTTTTTTCAGGAAGCTGCGAAGCTGGTCCACCGCTGCGGCCTGTACCACGCGATTGCTGGTGTCGGGATCAAAGGAAGGGCCATGACGGTCAAAAGCGATCTTGAGGCCGCGATTTTCGATGTTGGGAAGCGCGTAAGGGATGTCAGGATGGCCATGATGCAGCCAAACCGGCATTTGCGGTGAACAATAGTCAGTATTTCCAGGGGGCGGGCCAAGAAAAAAGACCTCCTGCCGAGTGGGAAAGATACGGTCCGCAAGCAGTTGGGGAAACAATTTTGGCAGCCACGGGCCACAGGCAAAGATGAAAGTGTCTGCGGAAATAGAAACACCGCTGCTGGTTCTGACTTGTGACAGAGCACTGCTGTCCTGGGGCGGCAAGACAGAGGCAATTTGATAATCCACACCGCTTCTTACTAGCTCCGTCACCAGTGCCTGCACGGCTTGTCGCGCCATCAGAAGGCCGCTCTGCGTCTCCAGGATGCCCCAAGTCACGTCTTCAAACACGAACTGCGGATAACGCTTACGGATATCCGCCGCCGACAATTTTTCAAACTGAACTTCATTATTTTTCAAGACATCCAGGAGCTGCCTGGTGTAAAGATCTGCATCGTTGCATAGCCATAGCACGCCGGTGCGATGAAAGAGGCGCAGGCCAACACGGTCGAAGAACTCACGCCAGAGCGAGAATGAGCGTACCGCCCACCGCGTGTACAACTCATCTGGTCCATACCCGGCGCGGATCACCCGCGTTTCTCCCGAGGAGCTGGCGCGGCCATTGGCAGCACCGTAGGCATCGATAAGAGCTACATGGGCGCCGCTCCGCTGAAGATAATGCGCCGTCCACGCGCCGAAGACGCCGGCGCCGATGATCGCAAAATCAAAGTGTCTACTCATAGTGAAATCTGTTGAGAGCTATGATTTTCGCGGACTAAAGTCCGGGCTTCCATCTGTTTTGTTTTAATGCTTGTGTTTGAAACATGCTCTGGCAAATTTTCAAATTTGAAATTGAAAATCTATTTTCCTGTCCACTGGGGGTCTTGCTCTGGCTCGACTACCTGGCCATCTCGCATGTGAATGATCCGATCTCCGACTTTGGCTGCCTCGGGGTTGTGGGTAATCATGAGAACGGTCTGGCCGAATTGCTGGTTGGTTTCGCGAAGCATCTTCAGCACGGCCTCGGAGTTTTTGGAATCGAGATTTCCGGTAGGCTCGTCGGCGAGCACCAGGGTTGGATGGTTGATCAAAGCGCGCGCCAAAGCTACGCGCTGCTGCTCCCCGCCCGACATTTCCGAAGGCCGGTGGTCGAGGCGTCCGGCAATTCCCAGGATGGTAGTGACCTTCTCAAAAAAATTGCTGTCGGAGTGGCCGTTTTTTCCGGCGATCTCGCGGGCAATCTCAATGTTGCCACGCGCTGTGAGCGTAGGAAGCAGGTTGAACTTCTGAAAGACAAAGCCGATCTTGCGCTTGCGCATATTGGTTCGCTGCGCATCGGACATCTGGGCAAAATCATCTCCATCAATCAGGACCCGCCCGGAATTGGCCTGTGTGAGGCCTCCCAGGATGTAAAACAGCGTCGATTTGCCGCTGCCCGAGGGGCCTACGATGCTGACAAATTCTCCGGGTTGCACCTCGAAGCTGACGCCACGAAGAGCCGGAACTTCGACCTTGCCGATCCGGTAGACCTTGGCAATGTTCTCGACCTTGATAATGGGAGCCACAAAGTTGATATTACCAAACCCCGGGAGAATCGGGTGATTCACGGCCAGTCGGGGAGTGCGCGACATGAAAGTGACGGTTTTGATATCCCCTGTGTTCCGTGGCAACTCCTTGCGTTACAGCTACTCTAAGCCCCTAACCCGGTATTCATAGCGCTGCAAGCCGCAGCCAAAAGCTCAACGCTGATGAACAACGCTGATTGGAACTGATGGCCACGGATGGGTACCAGTCCGGCGCCAGCCGGACGCATGAAAATAGCCCGCCGTTTCAACGGCGGGAAAGCAACGCAAAGAAAGCCAAGTCCCCCTTCCGGGGGACGACTGAAAATCCTCGCGGCCTGAGATAATTTCAGCCCACAGTGTACAGAAGCC
>DASZEU010000432.1:0-12648 GCA_035940535.1 Candidatus Angelobacter sp. | reverse complement strand
CGTTCATTCACATGAGGGACAGCCTTCAGGAAACCCAGCGGCAGCTCATTGAAACTGAGCGGCTGGCCACCATTGGGCGAATGGCCAGCTCGATTTCTCACGATATGCGCCATCAATTGACCGCCATCATGGCTAATTCCGAATTTCTTTGTGAGCGCAATCTCGATGTAGAACAGGCCGAAGAGTTCTACCAGGAAATTCGCGCCGCCGTGGGGCAGATGGCCGACCTTATCGATTCTCTCTTGGAATTTTCCCGGACGCGCGGGGCCTTGTCCCTTTCCTACGGCAGTATTGAAGAAACTTTGCAGAAAGCGATCCGCTCGGTGCAACGCCATCCCAGCGCTCACGGAGTACACATCACGCTCTGCTGCGAGGGTGACAGCGATGGCTGGTTTGATCCTAAAAAACTGGAACGCGTGTTTTACAACCTGCTGGTGAACGGATGCCAGGCAACTGCTTCAGGCTCCGGTGAAATCGACGTCCGGCTGCGCGAGATACCGGGCGGCGTGGAGGTTACCGTTCGCGACAATGGCGAGGGCATCCCGGAGCGCATTCGCGACAAAATATTCGAGCCTTTTGTCAGTTACGGAAAAGAAAACGGTACCGGTTTGGGCCTGACCATTGTCCAAAAGATTCTGGAAGACCACGGCGGAACGATTGCGCTTGCTGACACGATCCAAGGCAATACTACTTTCAGGATCACCATTCCATTGAGTCAAAGCGCAGAAGACACGCCTGAAGCTGCGGCGAATATCGTCTCCAACAAAATTTCTTCGACGAAGTGAGGACCTGAGATGCGATTGAAAAACTCGATCCACCAGTTCTTATATATACCAATTCTCTTGATGATCTTTCTGTCTGCCGGAAGCAGTTGGGGCCAGACCAGTAGCGCGAATTCCAGCGCCCCCGAGAGCGCCTCGGTTGCCGATTCCATTCGCCAACTGCAACAGCAGGTGCAACAACTGCAAGCCGCGATGCAGGAGATGAAAGATGAGACTGGCCGCTACCGCGCCGAAACTCTGGAACTGCGCCGCGAACTTCAGGCAACGCATCGAAAACTAGACACTCTGCAAGCAGCCGCTTCCCCGGTTGCCTTAAGTATGTCTGACGGTCCCCGAAGTCAGGAAGCAGAGAAGAACCAATCGGAGAGCAGTTCGGCCGATTCAAAAACAGTTGATCAGCGCATGACCCGGCTGGAGGAAGACCAGCAGCTATTGGCCGCCAAAGTTGAAGATCAATATCAAACCAAAGTCGAGAGTGGGTCAAAGTACCGTGTGAAACTTTCCGGCATCCTGTTGATGAACGTATTCAGCAACAAAGGTTTTGTAGACCATATCGAAGTTCCGGGCGTGGCCCTGCCAGCCACTCCATCGCTCGCGTACGGCTCGGGTGGAAGTTTCGGCGCTACTTTCCGCCAGTCCCAGTTTGGGGTGGAAGTCCGTGGACCCTCCCTGGCCGGCGCCAAGACCAGCGGTTATTTCATGGCAGATTTCTTCGGGGAATTTCCCGAAACCGTAAACGGGAGCGCCTCTGGAGCGCTGCACATACGGACCGGTACGGCGCGGCTGGATTGGTCGCGTACTTCCGTAGTTGCTGGCATGGATGGCATCTTCTTTTCGCCTTTATACCCGACTTCCTTCGCCTCGCTGGGCGTGCCAGCCCTTGCCTATTCCGGCAACCTGTATGGGTGGACGCCGCAGGTGCGCATTGAGCATCGCTGGACTCCATCGGAATATTCCACCGTCACCCTCTCCGGTGGAATTCTTGATCCGCTTACGGGTGAAACTCCCGCCAATGAGTTTTTACGACTTCCAGGAGCCGGAGAAAGCAGCCGCCAGCCGGCTTATGCCACGCGTCTGGCATGGAGCCGCCGCGTCTTTGGCCAGCCCCTCACCTTGGGAGCAGGCGGTTATTACAGTCGTGAAAATTGGGGCTTCAATCGCAACATCAATGGCTGGGCAGCGAATACCGACTGGATCGTTCCCTTTGGGCAGTACTTCACGCTCAGCGGCAAATTCTATACGGGGCGCGCCATAGGAGGCCTGAGCGCCGGCATTGGACGCAGTGTAGTTTTCAACGGCTCTCTCAGCGATCCCGCGACGACCGTGAAAGGACTGCAGTCCACCGGTGGATGGGCACAATTGGGATTCAAGCCGTTTCCAAAGCTGGAGTTCAACGCAGCAGCAGGCCAGGACAACGTGAAGGCCGGCGACCTGCGCGGTTTTACCCAGACCACCGGTTATTTTGAAGAGGATTTGAATCGTAACCGCAGCGAGTTCGTCAATTTCATCTATCGGCCTCGCTCTAACCTGCTGTTTTCCACCGAATTCCGCACCTTGCATACTTTCTCAGTTACTGGAGCCAACAGCAGGGCCAACCAACTTAACCTTATAATGGGAGTGTTGTTCTGATGAATGCTGTTCCTGTAAAGGGCGGTACTGTTTTGAAATTCCGAACTCCTTGGCCGCTGTCGCTCTGTCTCTTTTGTTTGACGATCTTCTGGATTTCCGCTCCCGTCCAGGCGCAGACAGTTACGGTCACAGGAGTTGTAGAAGTAACCAAGTCAGCTTCTCAGAAATCCGCTCCCAGCAGCGCCGATGTCGCCGTCTGGCTGACCCCTGCGAGCGAAACGCAGGTATCTCTCCCGAAAAGAAAATTCGTGCTCGTCCAAAAGAACAAAACTTTTGAGCCGCATGTCTTGGTTGTACCGGCAGGCTCCGAAGTGGACTTCCCCAATAAAGATCCGTTTTTTCACAACGTATTTTCGTTGTTCGACGGCAAGCGCTTCGACTTGGGGTTATACGAGGCTGGCACCTCGAAGGCATTGCGCTTTGATCGTCCTGGTATTTCGTTCCTCTTTTGCAATATCCACTCTGAAATGAGCGCCGTGGTAATAGCCCTGGAGACCCCATACTACGGAGTTTCCAATCGTTCAGGAAAAATAACTATCGCCGATGTTCCCCCTGGGAAATACATTCTCCATGTTTGGAAAGAAGGCGCATCTCCTGAAGCCCTGAAAGCCCTTTCCCGGCCCATCGTCGTGGCCAGTGACTCAACTACACTCGGAAAACTGGCCGTACCCGATAACGCCGCTTTGCCCATGACCCACAAAAATAAGTACGGCAAAGACTACGACAACACCACGCCCGGCGGAACCGTGTACAACCCGCCACAATAAGGGAATTTGGTAAATGGGTAATTTGGTAATTGGGTAAGTGAGTAATTGGCAACACTAATGTCTGAATAGAAGAGTGGTTGATTTTCAAATTACCCAATTACCAAATTTTTGGTAGTGCGTCATTTTGAATTTTCCACAACGACTTTTCGGTGCAACGGCGCAGGGGCTAAAGCCTAATGTCACTTACTTTTCGGTGGCTGAGTATCAATTCTCCCTTTAAAACGCGCTGTCATCCTGACAGGCGCGTTCTTTGCGCCTGGAAGGACCCCGAAAATGCCTAAATATTTCGCGTCAGATTAAGAGGCAACTCGGCAACGCTCGATTTTTCCGCCAGTCGCGCAATCCGTAGCTCGTATAAGCCAACGCCCGGCCGGTGTTTAATTTATACGAACTGCGGGCTTCGCGCGACTGGCTTCTGGCGGAAAAATCGAGTGTTGCCGAGTTGCCTCTTAATCTGACGTGAAATATTTACGTATTTTCGGGGTCCTTCGCTGGCGCTCAGGATGACAGGGCGTTTTAGAGGGAGAAATTGGATACTCGCCGATAAAAAGTAAGTGACATTAGGCTAAAGCCCTGTATTTAAAAGCTCTTTCGGCACGACTAAAGAGCTTGCGGAAAAAGTCACTATTGTGACTGACAGAGGGGCTTCAGGGGCTAAAAGCCCGGCCTGACACACGCCTTCACGCAAAATGACCCACTTACCCAATTTTTCGGCTCTTCTTCATCCAATCTACGATCCGCTTTAGAAAGTCGGTATCGAACTCGGTGTGCTGCTTTTTTCGAACTGACTCCAGCCACTCACGTTGGGAAGGCCACAGATCCAGGCCGTGCCCCATACCGGGAAATTCGGCGTAGCTCGCGCGTCCCGGGTGGAAACTGTTAATGATCTCTGTGAGATAACGGTTTTCGTCTGCCGAAGTAGTTGGGTCTGAGGTTCCCCAAGTCACCAGCACGGGGACATCAACTTTCTTCCACTCCACAGCCAGATCAAGGTCGGCAATCTGTTGCAGGTAGCTCGCAGACACACTGAAGGTATTCACCGATTCTTTGCACTCCGGCATATCTTTTACGATCTGATCGGGCGGCTGCTTTTCCACGGCAAAGAGGTGCTGGCACTTTTCCACTGTGCGAACGTATTTGTCCACGGCATCGTAGGGGCGGCCCAGGAGCAGGAGTTGGCGGCGCGCATTTTCAAGCTCGTATTCAACCCAGCTCTTGCCGATAGTCTCGGCGGCAATGAAGCCGCGCACAGGAAACTTTTGCGCAACCAGCACACCCTCAAGCGGGCCAATGCTGTGGGCCAGAATAAAGATGTTGTCGCGATCAACAAAATCGTAACCAGCAAGTGCGTTTAGTCCGGCAACGGACCGCCGCGCGGCAAACTGAAGATCGGATTGCGGACTGTCGCACGGAGGGCCTTGGCTCGACCCTTGTCCATTCTTCTCTACCCACATCGTCACATAGCCTTGGCGAGTCAGTCCGTAGCGAAGCTGGTTGAAGGGGCTGTCCTTCTCCGGAGGGTCCAGCGGATAGCAACCCAGGCCGGAAATCACAAATACGGCAGGATACCGTCCCGGTGCTTTGGGTTTGGTCACGATGGCGTGAAGATTGGCCCGTTCGAGCGGGACAGCGCGGTCAAGGACGTCAATATCAGCCGGAAGTTGGGCCAGCAACGACGCGGAACAGAGGAGCAGAAACAAGAGATACCTCATAAAAAAATGGTAGCACTTGGAAAGCGAAGGCTCCTTACCTCTTCTTGCGAGAAATCCTCGATGTCTGGCCTCGCGCAGCTTTGGGGCTTTTCTTATGCTTCGTTTTCGCATTTTTCTCGATTCGAAGCTTCCAAGCAGTTCGTAAGGCGCCGGACAAAATATCTTCGGTAACGAAATGTGCGCAAATCAAGTCTGCACCTTATAATGAACGCTTCCGAGTTCGTTAAAGAGGAGGAGTTCAGTGAGAAAACTGTTCGTTGTGCTTGCTTTGTTGGCCGCGGGTTCCACAATGGTGTTCGCTGGCCAGTGGTCTGGTTATATTTCTGACGAGATGTGCGCAAAAAGCGGCTCCAAGGCAGCCAAGGCTTCTGACTGGATCAATCCCAAGGCCTTCGAATCGTGCGCTCAGAAGTGCGTCAGAGAAGGTTCGCCAGTCGTGTTCGTTACCGAGGACAACCAGATACTCAAGCTCGATTCCAGCTCCACCAAAAAAGCTCGGCCCCATGTAGGACAGAGAGTTAAACTTACTGGCACGGTCGAAAATGGTACGCTGAAGATCAGCAAAATATCTGCTCTCAAGATGGAAGATCCTGCGAAATATGGCTCCAAAGATGTAGAAGAGCACATGCACGACCATCGCTAACTCTTGTGCTCAGCGCTGGTTCCCTGGGCATACGAGCCGACCAACTATTCGCGGTTATACGCCATGACTGGGTGCGCGCGTCACCCACTCCTTACTGCTGCCATCCGCCTCCGAGAGATCGGTAGATCTGCACCAAAGACTGAAGCTCGCGAAGTTGCGCCTGTGCGAGAGAAAGCTGGGCCGAGAAATAGCGTGTGTCGCTGTCGAGAACCTCGAGGTAGCTCGTCGCTCCGCCCTTGTATCTCATGTTCGAGAGCTTCGTCGCTTCTTCGGCTGAGTGCGTTAGCTGCTCCTGCTGAATACGAAACTCCTGGCTCTTGCGGTAGCCGACGAGGGAATCGGAAACTTCTCGAAACGCCTCCTGCACGGTGCGTTGATAAGTCAGTTTGGCCTCTTCCGTTCGGGCCTCGGCGAACCTGACACGATTGCGAATCCTGCCCCCTTCAAATACTGGCTGGACGGCGCCAGCGCCAAGCGTCCAAAGTCCGGCCGGACCAGCAAACAGGCCGGTCAGCGCCGAGCTTTGATATCCGCCCGCAGCCGTCAAAGAGATTTGCGGGAAATAGTCCGCCTTGGCAACACCGATCTGCGCGCTGGCAGCGATCAACTGCTGTTCCGCTTGAAGGATGTCAGGGCGGCGCTTGAGTAAAGACGACGGAAGTCCTGAGGGAACTTCCAGTGCATGCGGCTGATCGACAAGCTTGCGTCCGCGCGCGATATCTTGAGGGTTCCTGCCGAGAAGAATGCTGATGAAATTTTCCTGCTGCTCGATCCGCCTCTCAAGGTCGGGGATGGACGCCGCGGCGTTAAACACCAACTGCTCGGCCTGGCGCACGTCGAGCATGGAAGTGGCGCCGCCATCAGCCAGGATTTGAGTAAGTTGCAGTGAGTTTTTGCGAGAGGCAAGCGTCTGGCGTGATATCTCCAATTCCAGGTCAAGTTCGCGCAACTCAAAATATGCGCTGGCCACGTCACTCACAAGAGAACTGATGACCTGGCGTCGCGCCCATTCCTGCGCCAGCAGATTGGCGCGTGCGGACTCTGAAGCACGCCGGAACTTCCCCCAGAAATCCAGCTCCCAGGCAAGCGACAGGCTGATCCTGCTCGTGCTGGTCTCGATAGCGGGGCGGCCAACCCCCTGAGGAGTCCGTTCATTGGCAGAAGAGGCAGAGGCTTCGACGGAGGGCAACTGGTCCGCCCGAGTGATGCCTAGCTGCGCCCGCGCTTGGAGGATTCTTGTAGCGGCAATCTGCACGTCATAGTTCTGCTTCAGGGCTGTCTGGATGAGATCGCGCAAGGTCTCATCCTGAAATGCGTCCCACCATTTCTGATCGCCGAACGAATCTACGTCGGCCTTACCGGCCTGCTCCGCCGACAAGCCTCTGTATGCAGGAGGCACAGGGACCTGCGGCTTTTTGTAATTGGGACCGACTGCGCAACCCGCGCACAACAAGCTGAGGAAGCCAATGACGACTACTTTTTTTCTCCTACCCATCTCAATCATCTCCCTGCGCCGGCTGAGGCGACGTCACCGGCGCAACCGCGATACCCGGCTTCCTCTGCGATAGCTTCTCAACAACCACGAACAACACGGGGATAAGGAAGACCGCGATCAATGTCGCTGCCAGCATTCCCCCGATCACCGTCGTGCCCATGATCTGACGCGCCACGGACCCAGCTCCGCTTGCCGTCCAGAGAGGAACGCAACCCAGTATGAACGCGAACGAGGTCATAAGAATGGGCCGCAGGCGCAACCTCGCCCCTGCGAGTGCGGCATCGGCCAGGGGCTGCCCCTTCTCGTATGCGTCTTTTGCGAACTCGACGATCAGGATGGCGTTTTTTGCCGCCAGCCCAATCAGCATGACCAACCCGATCTGCGAGTACACATCGTTCTCGATCTGGACCATAAAAGGGGGCAGGAAAAGACCGGTCACCACGCGGCGCAGCCAAAGGATCATAAACGCGCCGAACACCGCTACCGGAGTACTTAGCAAAACGCTGAAAGGCAGAGACCAACTCTCGTACAACGCCGCAAGTATGAGAAACACCACGAGAAGCGAAAAGCCAAAGACAATGGAAGCGGGAACACCCTGCTGGGCCTTCTTTTCCTGGAACGAAATGCCCAAATAGTCGTATCCCATTTCCGGCGGCATGGTCTCTGCGAATGTCTTTTCCAGGGCCGCCATCGCTTGCGCCGAACTGTATCCGGGGGCCGCTCCGCCGATAATCTGCGCAGACCGATAGAGGTTGTAGCGCATGGTGAACTCCGGGCCGGTACGCGATTCAAACCTGGTCAACGCGGACAGCGGCACCATGTCTCCTTTTCCGTTCCGAACATAAAACTGTCCAACGTTTTCCGCCCGGTCGCGATAGGCTCCCTCAGCCTCGACATACACCTGCCATTGCCGTCCGAATCGGTTGAAGTAATTGATGAACGAGCCACCCATGAACGTTTGTATGGTCCGATAGACGTCCTTAATATCAACGCCTTGCTTGAGCGCCTTGTCCCTGTCGACGACGATGAACTGTTGGGGAACTCGCGGCAGGAACGTGGTGTTCACGGAGGCGATTTCCGGGCGCTTGCGCGCTGCCGCCATAAACTTGCTCACATTGTCGGCAAGAAATCCGATGTCCTTTCCCGAACGGTCCTCAAGAACGAACGTGAATCCCCCAGAGGTCCCGACTCCAGGAATCGCGGGCGGAGAGAACGAGAACGCAACTCCCTGAGGAAGGCCAGCAAGTTTCCGGTTCACCGTTTGGCGGATGAATTGATACTGTTCCTCTCTTTTTTGACGGTCCTTCCATTCCTTCAACGTGACGAAAAAGAACGCGCTGTAGCTTGACCGGGTAAGGCTCAACAGACTGAAGCCGACAACACTGGCTGTCGATTCAACGCCTGGGGTCTTGGCCAGTATTTCCTCGATCTGGTGTGCGGTGGCTTCGGTCCGTTGCAACGAAGAGGCGCTGGGAAGCTGCAGATTCATATACAGGTAGCCTTGGTCTTCGTCCGGAAGAAAGCTTGAAGGCAGCTTGGCTCCAAAAAAAGCAGCCAGAGCCCCACACACGATAAGGACGGCGAAGGCAACCACGCTCTTCCGGATGAGTGCGCCGGAAACTCGCACATAACCGTTCGTGGTGCGCGCGAAGACGCGATTGAACCAATCGAAAAACTTCTGCAGTAAACTCGAACTCTTCTTACGTGGCCGCAGCAATATCGCCGAAAGTGCGGGGCTCAAGGTCAATGCGTTGAAGGCCGAAATGATGACGGAGATGGCGATCGTCACGGCGAATTGCTGGTAGAGCCGTCCGGTAATCCCGGGAATGAATGCCGTCGGAATGAATACAGCGGAAAGCACCAGGGCGATACCCACCACCGGCCCCGCAATCTCCTCCATTGCTTTGAAGGTCGCATCTTTCGGGGACATGCCCTCTTCAATATGGTGCTCCACCGCTTCTACCACCACAATGGCATCGTCTACAACCAGGCCAATGGCGAGCACGAGACCGAACAGCGATAGCGTGTTGATGGAAAACCCGAACAGCGGAAACAGGACAAAGGTCCCAACCAGAGAAACGGGTACCGCGAGAAGAGGGATCAGAGTTGCACGCCATCCCTGGAGGAAGATGTACACGACGATGATCACCAGGACGATTGCGATCAGCAGCGTCTGTATGATCTCTTTGATTCCTTCCGAAACGGCGCGCGTCGTGTCCAGCGTGACGGTGTAATCGACACCTTGAGGCAGCCGCGGCTTGTTCTCGGCAAGGAGTTTCTTGACTCCTTCCGCCGCCTGCACTGCATTCGAACCGGGCAATTGATACACAGCGACCAGTGCGCTCGGTTTTCCATTCAAATGGCTGGTGACTGTGTAGTCCTGTGCACCCAGTTCAACGCGCGAGACATCTTTGACTCGCACGATGCCGCCATCGGGCGCGGCGCGGACAACAATCTGTCCGAACTCCTCAGGCGTAGTCAAGCGGCCTTCCGCCCGGACCGAGTAAGTAAATTCCTGGCCCTTGGGCGCGGGCTCGCTTCCGATCTGGCCTGCCGGATTGACCGTATTCTGTGACTGAATCGCAGCGACTATCTCCGGCACAGTGATAGAAAGCTTTGCCAGTTGATCTGGTTTTACCCACAACCTCATCGCGTACTTGCCGGCTCCAAACACTTGAACGCTGCCGATTCCCGGAACACGGCTCAATTGATCGTAGAGATTGATGTATGCGTAGTTGGCCAGGAACTTCGAGTCATAGATGCCGGAAGGCGAAGAGAGGCTGATCAGCATCAAAGGCGAAGTGAGTGTTTTCTGGACCGTGACGCCGAAGTTCGTCACTTCGGCGGGAAGTTGCGAGGCGGCTTGCGTTTCGCGAATCTGGGTGAGGATCAGGTCCGTATTTGTATCGGTCGCTACGTCAAAATCCACGATCAGCCGCACCTCACCGGTGGACGCGTTGACCGAATACATGTAATTCATGTTGTCCACGCCGCTCATCTGCTGCTCGATCGGCGTAGCCACCGACTGCTCTGCGGTTTGCGCATCGGCGCCGATATAAGTTGTGGTCACCTGCACTTCCGGCGGCGCGATTGCGGGAAACTGCGATACCGGGAGGCTGACGATCGTGATTGCTCCGATGATCACGGTAAGAATCGAGATCACAATGGCCACGATCGGGCGATTGATAAAGAACTTCGACATCTCTAGCCTCCTGCCTTGGCAGATTCGACTGGAACTGCTTTTACCGGAGCACCGTCTCGGACCTTTTGCAGTCCTTCCACCACAACACGTTCGCCAGCCTTGAGCCCTTCGGTGATAATCCACAACTTGCCGACTCGTTCCCCAACCGTCACCGTCCGGATGCTTACTTTATTGTCGGGGCCTACAACCGCGACCTGTTGACTTCCCTGAAGCTCGATCACTGCTCTTTGCGGAACAAGCAAAGCGCCATTCTGCGTCTTCACCGATGCCCGAACGCGGCCGTATCCGCCCGGCCGAAGAAGATTGTTGGGATTCGCAAAGACACCCGCGATCCGTATGGTTCCGGTCGCAGGGTTTACTTCACGATCGGCAAAATAGATCGTGCCGGTATGCTCGTACACACTGCCGTCGGCGAGCATCAACTGTAGAGGTATGCGTCTCCGTTGCTCCTCCACGCTTGCCTGCGTGGGAAATCGGCGATGGAAGTCGGTAAACTCCTGCTCACTCGCCGTGAAATACGCCTTGATCGGGTCCACTTGCGACACAGAGGTGAGGACCGAATTGGGTCCGACGAGATTTCCAATCTGGACTTGTGCGCTGCCCGCAATCCCGCTGACCAAAGATGTAACTCTGGTCCATTCAAGGTTGAGTTCAGCTTGGTCGACATTCGCCTTTGCCGCCTGTACCAAGGCCTGATCCCCGAGCTTCGCTTGGATCTCCGTATCGAGTTGGCTCTGTGCGATTGCCCGCGCTTGTGCTAGAGGTGTATCTCGCTGGACATCGAGGCTGGCCTTGCCAAGTTGAGCCTCAGCCTGCGCCATCTGGGCTCTCGCTTGGTCGAGGGCAGCCTGGAAGGGCCGAGGGTCGATCTCAAAGAGGATATCCCCCTTTCTGACGACCGACCCCTCTTTGTAGTTCTGCTTGATGATGTATCCCGAAACATGGGGTTGGATCTGCGCGTTCACGTATCCATCAAGAACCGCTACCCATTCGCTGTAGATGGGCGTGTCTTGCTGCACAACTGTGGCGACTTGTACGATGGTAGGTGGAGGGTCAGGCGCGGCTTTACTAGAACTGCAGCCCTCGACGCTCACAAGGAGCAAGCAAACGAAAAAGACGCCCGCGAAGTTGCGGATTGGATTGGGAAAGAACGTCATGGCAATCACTCCAGTCGCCGAACTCGTTGACTCACCGCTGCCGAAGGTAGCGCAACCGGAAAACCCAGCTTTTTCACTTACGGAAAGATTACGAAAATTTGATCGGTGATTCAAAATGTTTTGGAATTTACTTCTGAAGCCTGCCGTCGACGGCAAACCCGATACTTTGGTATCAGAGACCCGATACTTGGTATCAGAGTTCTGAAACCGATTCTTGCGGTCTAGCCTAACGGCTCTGCGAGAGTTCCTGTCGCGAGTCATTGCCGAACACTGGGAGCCCGACCAGCGCAAAGTCGAGGTGATGCGGCAATGCCTTCAGCGAGATCGTATCGTCGAAAGCGTGATGACCTGACTTGCGACGGAAGCAAAAAACGGCTCACCCTGCCGATTGTACGCAGAGAGAGCGTGCGAGTTTTTGGCGCATCACATAATCCACGCGCACTCGTCGCTGGCGAAGCTTGCACCAGTGCCTGTTGGAGGTTTGCCGCCTCGTCGTCTGAAAAGTATATTGGATTTCATTGAAGACAACGTGGCGCAACCAATTGCGCTGCGGCAACTCGCTGAAGTTGCCGGTGTGAGCGCGCGGCTTTTTGAGCGCGCATTTCGCCAGGCGATGGGATCGCCCCCGCACGCGTATGTCATGGAGAGGCGTCTCGCCACTGCACGCGATCGGCTCCTTAGCTGCCCGAAACTGGTTGTCGGGGAAATCGCGCGACGCACCTGGGTTCAGCAGCTCCAGCCATCTTGCTGTGGCATTTCGTCGTCAGACCGGGTACTCCCCCACGACATTTCGGCGACTCCAGTGGCGTTGACGGAGCACGTCAGTCCACTTTCAAGCCAGGCCACCGCAAGATCGAAAAAAGAACGCCAAGCCGAACATGGCAGGTACCAAACACGCAGTCTACGGATGAGCGCCTGACGCAATCTGGATGGAGTGCACCCTTGGGGGTGAGACAGCCAAACTCCGCTACACCTACGGTTTTTGGGATGATTTTATGACTCAATTTGCCCCTTGTCTTGCATAAGGGCATTAGCTGGCGAAGCGCAAGCAGCTCTGCTGGAGAGCAACCCGCCCAGGAATAACCAGTGGGAGACTCATCAAGGCAATGAGTCGGGGAGTGCCGCAGGGCTGCTTTCTCATCAAACGCGCCCCTCGCCAGAGCACACACAAGATACCAACTTGACTACCGGCTGGACCCAAAAGTATTGGCGGGGAGCGCTGTTTTGCCTGACTTTGATGTTACAATTAAAGTGACAGGGC
>DASZEU010000431.1:0-2039 GCA_035940535.1 Candidatus Angelobacter sp. | reverse complement strand
GTCAAACTCATCCGCGGGCTCTCAAGCACCAGTAAGGCCGAAGACCTCTGGACCACACGCCTCGGCACAGCATACTGCCAACCGATTCTGTTTTCATTAATCGTTGTGGCGCTGTGCGCCATGCAAAACTCATCCCATCTGTTAACAGAAGTTACGAATCTTGCATGAACAACCTGGGGTCGGATCATCCTTGTAAGCGGCGAGTGCCCGGACGCGGGCAGCGTCGGCATCCGCTCCCCGCGAGGTTCTCGACTCCAAGGCGTTGGCCCGAACCAAGCCCAGAGGCGACAATAGCCCCGTCCAGCAGTTCCAGACGATGCCGCTGTGGTCGGGAATCTTCTGAAACTCGCCTGCCAGGGCTGCCCTGTACCGCGCAAAATATCCCTCTTCGCCCGCGACTGGCGGATGCCGGGCGCGTTTGTCGTTTGTACTTTGTCCCGGCTCTCCCATTGGAAAGGGCCACTTGCAATTGTGACCACGGCCTGTTTGCAATTCTACCGGGAATGGCATAACATGCCCGCCACGTCGTATTTCAGTAGGAGACATCATCGATATGCTCAAGAAACTCTGGTTTGGGTTCGCGATTATCTTTGCGGTAACATTCAGTGGCACGTTTGTGTCGGCGGCAGTACCCACCAGGGGGTCCTCAGAAAATGGAGGGGACAGCAATGTAGCATTTTGGAAACTACTGGCGCGCAGTCATCCGATGACGCTGACGAACAATGGCAAGAAGGTAACAGTGGACAGGGAGTTCATCTGCGTTGAGCAAGACGTGGATACCGGCGCGTGTGACAGCGGGAATTATCTTTATATTTTTCAGCTGAATTCTGCCTCGAAGAACGTAACCGTAGGTTTTGCTCACCTGACCGGCTTTGATCCCAATAGCAAGATCATCAGTCCGAGCTACGGCATGATGGTTTGCGACAACGATGCGTTTAACAGTCTGGAACTTTGTACTCATGATACGGTTCCTTCTTTCAGTTCAAAAATTGGTTTTACGAGCACCAGCAGCAGCGCAACGTTTACAGTTCCCTACTTCCCGAAGTTCAAAGCCGGTAGCACGGAGCAAGGCCAGGGATTGACATTGTTCATCGGAATTCACGAAACTTCTCCGGTCCCGTTCACCTATCCGGTCATAGTCATACATTGAGATTTATGGATTTGCTTGAGCCCCGCAGTTGCTTGCGCTGAGCGAACCCAATTTTCCCATCTGCACTGCTTTTTCCGCGATGTGCTGAAAGCCCAGGCGAGTAGCTTCCTTCTGAAGAGTTGATAGCTCCGTGCAGGTGCTGGCTGAGTCTCCGGTCAACGGATCGATTTCGATCCTTGCCAGGCGGGCCTCGAACTCAAGAGTACGAAGGCCCATCTCTTGCGCATGCCGGAGAATTGTTTTCAGGCCCTGCAGTGCTTCCCTGGGTTTTCCGCTTCTCGCCTGCAGACGCGCGGTGGTAATGCCTAGTCCGAGCGTGGTTAGAAAATTAGGAGAGGAGAGTTTGTGGGCTGTATCAATTTCCATCTGAGCTTGTTTCAGCTTCCCCTGTGCCACCAACGCCTGACCGAGAATGTCGCGCGCGGCGGTTTCATTATCTGCATCCTTTTCCGACTGAAATTCTTGAACTGCTTCGCGAGCGAGGGTCTCCGCTATGGAGGTCTGGTTGTTTTCCAGCGCCAGATTCGCAAGGGAACGCTTAGCTACGGCAACACTTCCTTTCTCACCCAGTTGATCGCTAATCGTGAGCGACTCTCGATAGCTGGTTTCAGCCGCGGCCAGATCCCCTTGCGCTAACATCAGATCCCCCATCGCTGCCAAAATCGACACCGTTTCACTCTTGAGCCCGAGTTCGCGGGATTGAGTTACGGCTGCGGCGAGATTTTGCTTGGCTTCAAACAAATTACCATGGTAATAATCGAGAGTCCCAAGATTCTCGAGCGCCTGAACCACCCCGGCTCGATTG
Source organism: Candidatus Angelobacter sp. (assembly GCA_035940535.1). Taxonomy (GTDB): domain Bacteria; phylum Acidobacteriota; class Terriglobia; order Terriglobales; family Acidobacteriaceae; genus Angelobacter. The sequence continues at coordinate 84 of DASZEU010000431.1, read as the reverse complement.
CCGATTTCGCCCCCGGTGTTGAGCGATGCCTGCAACATCGTTTTGGCGCCTTCGAGGTCAGCTTGCATCATTAGATTGGCGGCG
>DASZEU010000430.1:0-8345 GCA_035940535.1 Candidatus Angelobacter sp. | reverse complement strand
CAGGCGGATTTGCCGGAGCGGTGCTCGATGTGGGCTGCGGAACCGGCGAGAACGCTTTTCTCGTCGCCTCGCTCGGATTCTCGGTTCTGGGCGTTGACGTGGCTGAGACCGCACTGGCGATGGCCCGAGAGAAAGCCCGCGAGAGAAGTAACGACCGTGGGATCGAGGTTGAGTTCGCTGTGGCTGACGCGCTCCATCTGGAGCGTTTAGGGCGCAGGTTTCAGACGGTGCTCGACTGCGGCCTGTTCCACACCTTCAACGGCGACGAGCGGCCAGGATACGTGGCGAGTCTAGCGTCGGTGACCGAGCATGATGGAACCCTGTATGTGTTGTGCTTCAGTGATGAGGGGCCCGATACTGGCCCGCACCCCATCAGTCAGGAAGAGCTGAGAGCGGCGTTCAACCCCAGCAATGGATGGAATGTCGCCGCCATCGAACCGGATCGGCTTCAGACGAGATACCACGACAACGGCGCACCAGCCTGGTTCGCGACCATCAAACGGACCTAGACGGCGCGACTGGTCGGCGGTGCGCGATCCCGTGCCGGCACTCATGACTCATTGGCGACGACCCTTACGAACTTTGGGTGCTTCTCTACGCTATTCCTCTCGCAGCGTCTTTGCCGGATCGATGCGCGCAACTCGCATAGTAGACACGGTTGTGGCAATGAAGGTTGCGAATGCGAGCACCAGCACGACTGCGAATATTGTGGGAATGTCATAAACCCCTACTCCATAGAGCACACTCCGCAGCGCCCGCAACGATGCTGTGCATAGAATTAATCCCAGGAGAAGCCCCAGCGTCGAGGCCATTACACTTGGCCCCCCAATATGAAGCATGGCTTGTGGAACGGTGGAGCCCAGAGCGATACGAATGCCGATTTCGCGCGTCCTCTGTACTACCAGGTTGGCCACCAGGGCCGAGATGCCGATTGTGCTTAGCAAGAGAGCAAGCAGCGACATTGCAACCAACAGCGCGACCTCGACCTTTTGCATCGCGAGCGCCTGCCCCATAAGGTCATCCATAGAGTAAAAGCCAGAAAAGGGAAGATTGGGATCGGCGCTTGACATGGCCCGCTGCATCTGGGCCATCAGATTTTCAACCGGATGGGCGGTGCGAATAATCCAGTTGGGCTGGAACCAGGTATGCACGGTGGAGAGATAATTGGAATCATCTATTTGTGCCGCGGGAACATAGACTGTCTCATCGCTGGTCAAGGGGGCCACGTTCGGTTTCAATCTGGAGGTAGACGATCCCACGGTGTCCGACACAACTCCAACGATCAATAGCTTCTTATCCTTTTGGCTGAGAGATCGACCCACGGGATTCGCCCCATGGAAAAACTTGCGTGCAAATGCCTGATTGATCACAGCAACCCGCTGCGCACCCTCATTATCCGCCTCCGTGAACGTTCTCCCCGCGGCCACGGGAATCTGCAAAGTCTCGAAATAGGTGGGGGTGACATATACTTCGTCTGTTGAAAACCCCTGTCCCAGTTCCTCGCTATCGCTGAGGCTGAATCCACTGATCGGCCCTTCCTCATAAGGCAGGCTCAGCCCGACGGCAGCACTCTGCACGCTCGGCATTTGCCTCAAGCTGACCAGGCTCTCATTGAGCAGCTTTCGAAAAACTGCCGGTTCGTAATACCGGGGATCATTCAGGGAGGCTTTAGCGCTCATCAATCCCGTTGGATTGAAGCCCGAAGACATGGTCTCAAAGTGAATGAGCGTGCGGATGAGCAGTCCTGCGGCGGCCAACAGCACAACCGTAAGCGCAACTTCCCCGGCAATTAACCCTTGCCGCAGGCGAACGCTAGTCCCGCGCGCCACCGCGCGGCTGGCCATCGCGGACAGCAGGTTGGCTTTCCTGACGGTAAAAGCCGGCAACATGCCAAACAGGATGCTGGTGAGCAAGGAGAGCGATAGCGTGAAGCCCAGAACTCGGCCGTCGAGAGGCACAGCCGTCACCGGAAGAAAGTCTTCAGGCAATAGCAACAACAACCCGCGCAGCGCAAGAAAACCGACTCCAATTCCCGCTATTCCCCCCACGAATGCCAGCATCAGGCTCTCGATCCAAAGCTGTCTCTGAATTCGCCAGCGAGAGGCGCCCAATGCCACACGTGTGGTGATTTCGCGGGTGCGGCGCGACATGCGCGCCAGCGTCAGTCCCGCAAGATTTGCGCAGGCAATCAGCAGAATAAATCCTGCCGCCAGCATCAGCGCCAGCACCTTCGGCCGGAGCGTCTCCGTTGCGCTTTTCTGCAAAGGCACAGAGAAATATGTCACCTGTGCCCCAGAACTACTGTTCGCTAATCGCCGAGTGCGGGCAGTGTTGGCCCAGGCACGGTTCATCTCGGCATCTGCCTGTTGCCAGGTCGCGCTGTCGCGCAACCGTATAATCGGGAGGAAGTTGGGCGCCTCGCCTTCCCCTTCCCGGCTGGGTTGCAGCGATATATATATGTCGGCGTTCAGGGGAATAACCGCCCCTTGGGGCAGTACACCAATGATCGTATATGGTTCACCTTTGAGCAGAATGGTCTGTCCCATTGCATGATGGCTCATCCCAAAAGCGGCGTGCCAAAACCGATAGCTTAGAATGACAGACTTAGGACCATGCGGACGATCTTCCTCCTCCGACAAGTTGCGCCCCAAAATCGGATTAATACCCAATACTTCGAAATAGTGTGCTGATACTCGGCCTGCAAGCACAAATTGCACATGGGAGCCATCCCGAAGGTTCATCCCGGATGGTGACACGCCGGAAATAGCGGACGCCAGAGAGCTCACATTATCACGTAGCATCTCCCATTGCTCGCCGTCTAGATTTCTTCGCCCATCAAAGGGTCGCGATCCAGTCACTCTTGTGTAAATGGCGCCAATACGCTCAGGATGAGCATAGGGAAAATCTTTCAGAAGAAGCGCATTTACAATCGAGAATATTGCTGTATTGGCCCCGATTGAAAGCGCAAGAGTAAGGACCACCGTAAGAGTGAAGCCAGGGCTCTGCCAGAACTGGCGCACACCAAGCTTGAGATTTTGAGCCAACCCTCTCATTGTTCGCCCTTCCTTCCGGTCAGGTCGCAAACTAGCAGCAAAATCGATAATACTACACGACTTTAACTAAGCCTGGAACTCTGCCCTAAATGGGCATTTCCGATTCAATGCAGATGTCCCGGCGGTTCAGAATCAGTGGCCTCCGATTTCCGTTTACAGTTGCGTTCGGACAAAGACACCACTACTCCCGCGCCTGTACGCCGAATCCAGCTACTGCTCTCACACGGTTGACCTCAAAAATGGAGAGCCGGAAGTGGTAAGTTGTAAGCGAAGACCATTCACAGTATTGAAATCGCGAGGAATACCCTGCGACTCCAGAATGGACCTCATCGGCGCACCACTGCTGACCGCCTCGACAATCCTGCGTAACTCGGGTTTCGCCGGCTGCCCCGGATAAGCGACGCGAGATTTCATCTCTTGGTATTTATTTGTCTCGGTGAGCAGGTAACATCGGCGTCCTACTGCATTCGCCCGGAAATTTGTCTCCAGGAAAGAATCGCAGACCTGCTGTTCGGTGCGTTTTTCCACCGGACCGTCGCTGCGTTTGAAATAGAACCACAGCATAGGCGAGTTTTCACATAGCAGGAGATTGGTGATTTGCCAGCGCCGCGAGTCAGGAAAGGTTTCGTAGGCTTTCTGGAGCGCTGGTTGGGGAAAGCGCATGTTCCAGGTAGTGTTGCTCCCACGATCCCATGCGACCGGAGTGGGCGCGATAAATTCCAAACTGCAGCGCCGCGCCATGTCTTGCAGGGTTTCAACCGTGTAACTGTTTTCGACAGGCTGAATCAGCGAATCCGCAATGTGGGCGTCCGGAGCGTTTTTGAATCCGGCCGCAAACTGACGCATGAGGCCTTCTCCAGGAAACTCCCGGATCAGCATACGCGTGATCGCGAACTCTTCCTGAAAGTCAAAAGCAGATCCAGTGGCGGCCAGCAGCCGTACTGCCTTTTGGAAAGCGGATGTAAGAATGCGGTGATAGCGGTTGTACACCATCAGTTCCAGAATGCCTGTTGGTTTGAGAGACCTCGCCAGTTTCTTGAGAGTGGCCTCGGGGTCAGCATTGTGATGAATCACTCCGGTGCAGATGACATAATCAAAACACTCGCTGTAATCGGCCTGGTTGATGCTCTCCTGGTTCAGTTCAAGGTTCATGCAACCGAGCTCCTTTGCGGTGGCGGCACAGGCTTCCAGCGATGAAGGAGACACGTCGGACCCGCGTATCACAGCAGTGGGGAAATTCAACGCGGTGATCGCCGCCTGATTGGTCCCGCATCCGGCAACCCAGATGCGTGGATTAGCAGGGACTGTCCTATGAGTCCAGTCCCCCAGGTTCTGATTGAGCATGACTCGCGAGAAGTCCGGATCGGCAGCGCAATCGACTGAGCGCGGACGCCATGGGTATGGGAACTGGCTGTAAAAGTCACTGTTGATCCGATCTACTTCTTCCGCTGTGCTGGTTAGAGACAAATTGTCCTCGATGGTGTCTATCATTGACATGGTTCCTCGCTTGGTTGTTCGGCAAAATAAATGGTTTTGAAAGGAATGCGATGCGCGGAATTAATTAGACGATGTGTAAGATGTCTACCGCTATGGCGTCCGTGATGGCGGCGCCAAGACATTTCAGATTTTCCGAACCTTTCACCATCGTCCTGTGTGTTCCCTGAACCGGAACCACCTGGATGTCATCACCCAAAAAACTACGCCAGCCAGCCGCCGATAACGACATGTTTTCCGTTGCTGCAAACAGCCACACCGGCACAGACAATCTGACTAACGAATAATTGTGAACGGCGTATTTAATTGCGTGCTGGACAGCCAAAGCACGCCGGGCAGCCGATGCGTCCAAGATAGGAACTGAAGGGAATTCCTTTGCTATTTTATCCATTACATGGCTGCTGCGCTCGAACAGCGTCTCGAAATCACAGGTTTGGGCTAATTGGATAATGCCATCGAGATCCTCCTTATGAAGGATATTTGACAAAAACTGAATCATCTCGGACTTGACATCAAAATCTTTTGCCGGCCCTATTTCGGAACCCGTCGTCATTCGTTGAGGATAGGTCGTGTCGAGGAGGCCCAGAAATCCAACCGGTTCGCCCATTTCGATCAACCTTCTCGCCATTTCATATCCAATCATTCCGCCTGCCGACCAGCCGGCGACCCGATATGGCCCGTGTGGCTGGACCTGGCAAATCCAGTCCAAATAAAGTTCAGCCATCTCTTCTATAGTTTTCAGCGGTTCCTGACCGGGAGCGAACCCTGTGGCTTGCAAGCCATAGATCGGGATATCTACATTGATAAAGGGAGCGAGGGTTGCCACGTAATCTATGCCGCCGCCGAGAGGATGTACCACAAAAAGCGGCGCTTCGGTTCCTGCCGGTCGAATCGGAATCAAATTCTGGTGTCTTATTCTGAGATCGCCACGTTTTAGGGCAGCCGCCAACTCAGCCAATGCCGGAGACATAAAGATGTCTCGCAGCGAGATGTTTATGCCAAATAACTGCCGCACCTCCACCATCAACTGCATGACCAATATTGAATGGCCTCCCAGTTCGAAGAAGTTGTCGTAGCGTCCTACCTGACGTACTCCCAGAAGCTTTTCCCATATCTTCGCCAGCTTCGACTCGGTCTCCCCTTGCGGCTCTTCATATCCTCGATGCGCATATACATCCCCTTCCGGCTTCGGCAGCGCACGCCGATCCAATTTCCCGTTCGACGTCAGCGGCATCGCCTCCAGCCGTACATAGGCCGCCGGCACCATGTACTCCGGCAACCGCCCTGCCAGGTACGCGCGCAGCATCGCGCTCAGTTCCCCTGCTTCCACCTCTCCGCCTTCCTGTAAGCTATCCCCTTCACCTCCTTCCTCCCCCTTCGCCTCAGCCACAACCACATACGCCACCAGCCGCTTCTCTCCTCCTCCTTCCTCCCTCGACGTCACCACTACTACCACCGCCTCCCTCACCAGACGATGCTCCATCAGCCGAGCTTCAATCTCCCCTAACTCAATCCGATATCCCCGGATCTTCACCTGATCGTCATTCCGCCCCAGAAATTCGATGCTGCCATCTGGAAGATAGCGGGCCAGATCCCCCGTTTTGTACAGCCTCTCCCCTTCTCTCTCGCTGAACGGATCCGGCACGAACCTCTCCGCCGTCATCTCCGCTCGATTCAGATACCCTCGCGCCACACCCACGCCTCCGATATAAATCTCTCCTACCGCCCCCAACGGCACCGGCTGACCATGTCCATCCAGCAGATAGATCCGCGTGTTGGCAATCGGGCGCCCGATTGGCACCACGGTACCATCAAAATCACGGGGGCATGACCACGCAGTAACGTCAATGGCAGCTTCTGTGGGTCCATAGAGATTATGCAATTGCGATCCGGGAACCTTTTCCTGATATGCGCGTACATGAATTGCCGGCAGCGCCTCTCCACTGCAAATCAGGCGACGCAGACTCGTGCAATCTTCGACTCCTTCGCTGTTCGCAAATGGGCCGAGCATTGAGGGTACAAAATGCAGGGTCGTGATCTTCTGCTTACGAATCAATTCGATGAGCTGTAATGGGTCCTTATGGGCCTGGGGAGGAGCCATTACCAGAGTAGCGCCCGTGAGCAGCGTCCAGAAAAATTCCCAAACTGAAACGTCAAAACCGAACGATGTCTTTTGCAGCACGAGATCGGTGCTGTCCAGCCCATAGGCTTGCTGCATCCACACGAGGCGATTGATGAGGGAGCGATGCTCGTTGACAACACCTTTAGGAGTGCCGCTGGACCCAGAGGTATAGATCACATAGGCGGCGTGGTGGGACGTCAACCCCATCGCTCTCGAGTCTGGATCGCTCGCGGGCAGGCTTGCCCATAGAGACGGCAAGGTCTCTCGTTGCCCGACGGTATCAAGCTCCAATACCGTCAATCCTTTGAGCAATTTCTGGCCCAGGGCCTCACGCCCAATTGCGTCGCTGAGCAGTAGCTTCGGCTCGGCATCCTGCATGATCTGCCCCAGCCGTTCACAGGGATAGCTCGGATCCAGCGGCACATACGCCCCTCCTGCTTTCAGAATCCCCAACAGCCCGATTACCATTCCCAGGCTCCGCTGCACACAGATCGCCACCCGGTCATCCGGCTTCACTCCCAAACCGATCAGGTAATGCGCTAACTGATTGGCACGCTGATTCAGTTCGCGGTAGCTCAGCCACTGCTCTTCATAGACCACGGCTGTCGCTTCCGGCGTCTTCTCCACCTGCTCTTCGAACAACTGATGAATGCACACATCCTCCCGATATGCCTCCTCCGTCGCATTCCAGCTCTCCAGCAGCAATGTGCGCTCTTCCGGCGGCAGAATCTCAAGTTGCCGTACCGGGGTGTGCGGAGCGGTCTCCAATGCCTGCGCCACACTCTCCAGTGCCTGCTGCATATACCCGCATATACGTTCCGCTAGCGGTTGTACAACCAGAGCGGTCAGCCCCAAGGACCGTCCTAAGTCTTCGACCGACATGGTCAACGGATAATTATTGCGCTCATAACCTTCCAAAAGTATGGCGTCAGCCAATGGATCGACTTTTCCCGTGCCATTCTCAAGCGGCGTCATTCGGCCATAACGATAATTAAGGATGGCGCTGAATAAAGGATTCGGCGCCACTATTCCACTACAGCGCTGTGCGAGCGCCAATGAAGCGTGTTCGTGCATGAGCAATTCACCCAGCCGGATATGCACCTGACGTACGGCCGCCTCGGTCTCCATGCCATCGAGATCCAGCCGCAAGGGCAGGGTATTGATGAACATGCCGGCGGCCTGGTCAGCAGCCTCACCAGCCTGCATGCGCCCAAACAGCACTGTGCCGAACACTACCCGCTCGTTCCCGCTGCTGCGCGCCAGCATCTGCCCCCACGCCAGATGGCACAAGCTTGCCAGGCTCACCCCCAGGCGCCGTGCATGAGCTCGCAAGCGATCATTCAGTTCCTTCGACAACATCACACGCGATTCCACGATGTTTCCGCCATCCTGATGCACATTGCTCAGGCCAAAGGGCAACGTCGGCTCTGTTATCTCTCCGAGCATCTTCCGGAAGAAACGTTGGTGCTCTTCCTGCGAGATGCCTAACCGCGCTTGCGCCACTAAATTGCGGAATGGCTGCGGTGGAGCAAGCTTGTCGCCCTGGCCGGTGAGGAAATCGCTGACTTCTGCGTGCAACAAATCCAGAGTGGAGTGGTCGCCGATCATGTGGTGTAACAGCTTCAGCAATACCCAGCGATCGTCATCGGGATCATGAGCGATGGCAAAGTGCAGCA
>DASZEU010000429.1:0-15190 GCA_035940535.1 Candidatus Angelobacter sp. | reverse complement strand
GATCCAGCGCCAGTTGCAGAGCGCCCAAGAAAGGGTCGCCGGCAGAGCACAATTGGTTTTCCTGATCGCGGACATTGCAGACCGGCTTGCTCACCACCATTACCGTGCGAGCATCTTTGCCGTTTCCAATCGCGATTGCCTCTCCGGTGTACTCACGGCCTTCGTGCGCGGCAGCCAAGGCATGTTCCAGCTCTTTTTCCAAGAAGGCATCGGGGGCGAGCGTGCCTACCGATATATATCTGCCTTCAGCATTGACCAAACGCGCATAAGTCACAATAGAGTCGGGACTCTCGATATAATTTTTGAGCAAAGCCCGCACTTCAGGCGATTCCACTTGAGAGCCGTTGAGGTTGCCTCCGCTGGTGACCTGAATCGAGTAAGTCAGGCTGGCCAAGTTGGAACGAATGTCTTTTTGCCTTTGTGCGATGTCCTGCGCCAGCGAACTTGTGACCATGTTCTGCAGCAGCTTCTCATTGCGCTGCAAGGCCTCGCGGTTCATGTCCACTACTTTCGTGTAGTAGAAATAGAGTGGCATAATCGCCACCGCAATCAGGACGACGAGGATGAGATACAGAATCGGAATCCGCGAAGGAACAGGTAGCTTCATGCTGGCCAAAAATGTAAAAAGTTGTCTGGATTGTAACCCTGAGACCCTTGTAACTCTAGCGGGAAATACGCCTTAGGGCATGATTACTGAAGTACCCAGGTAGCCAATCGGTAGATCATGATTCGAAAAACTGTAGATCCCTGTAGATCCCTGATAGACGTGCCCGCCTTGCGGATGTGAGAACCAGGAGCGAACGCTGAGCCAAGGTCTGCGTGCGGGCGCGGATGATCGCCGGGATGAGAACTCACGCTGTGCCGTGCTCACCAAAACCAGAAGCCGCCCGCAGCACGGAAGCAACGTGTCCCTTACGCAGCGCATCTAGGGGACTCTCGCCGCTCAGACGATCATTTCCATTAAGGAAAAATTCCATTTGCATCCAGGGATCATGCCTACGGAGCACATCCAGCACTTTTTCCAAGTGTGGCAACATATTGCCATTTTCGAACTGCCAAGCAGGATACACGTATCCTCTGTGCCCTTGACTGAGACCGATAACGCGACCTTGGCGACGCCGTTTATCAACTGCTTTCTGTGAAAGCCCCAGTATTTCAGCCGCCTGCTCGGAGCCGGGCGGCTGCAAGAAGGTCTGTTTTGTCTAGCTGCATCGCTTTTTCAGATACCGTGGCCGATTTTGATATCAGTCTCTTGAGTAGCTTATCTGATTCCCACCTGCCCCTTGGCTGACTCGATGAGCTTGGCAGAGTTATATCCAATTCCATCTTTGAATACAACTTCAACATTTTCGATGTCCTGAATATTGGTGGATGGGTCGCCGCGGACAACGACGATATCGGCCTGCTTGCCGTTGGCCAGCGAACCAATGTGGTCCGCCTCGCCTAAGAACTGAGCTCCATTCAGCGTAGCGATCCTGATGGCTTCCACGGGCGTGAATCCAGCTTCTACAAGAAGTTCAACTTCGCGGTGGTCGCCGAAGCCGGCCACGATGCCGCCGATCCCGGTCGGGTCGAGGCCTGCCAGTAACAGGCCGCCAGCCTTTACGAAGGCCCGCTCAAATTGCATTTCCTTGGGGAACATCACTGGCCATGCGCTGTTGGTGTTTTGCGCAATACGGGCCCGGTTGGCCAGATACGCTTTGCGCGCGTCTTCTGAAAGTGAATCGAGAACTTTTTGTGGAACGTTCGGCCTGGAAGCGACAAACTGTTCAAAGACCGGCAGCGTAGAGGTAATAGCCACGTGATGGGCAACCAGCTCGCGGATGGTAGTTTGAATTTCCGTGCCATTCACGTCCAATTTGGACGCTGCCTCCATGGCTTGATTGGCAGATGGACAAACGTCGGGCTGTTTGCCAGGGAAGAACTCTGTGTCGACGGTGAGGCCATGCTCCAGATCATCGATGCCCAGGGCCGCAGCCTCGCGGTAGCCAATGGAACAGAGATGTCCGGTGACCTTGATGCCGCGCTGGTGAGCGGCATCAATCGCAGCTTTCAATTCCGCGCGGGTGATGTAGTTATAGGCTTTGAAGGAGCGAACGCCTTCGTCCATCCAGTACTCAACCGTCTTGCGTGTTTCTTCGGGCCCGCTGAGCTGATGCAGTTGCATGATCGGGGCGCCAGCGCCTTCAAGGTACGGGCCGGTGACGTTTATCTTTGGCCCAGGAACCTTTCCCGTATCGATGGCCTTCTTTATTTCCAGGTCAAGGTAAGTCTCCATGCTTCCAGTGGTGCGAAGGGAGGTAACACCTGCGGCCAGATAGAGCCGGGGAAAGCTGTACGGCATGTCATGGTAGAGGCCGCCTCCTGCGGGATAAAACAGGTGTTCGTGCATGCCCACCAGGCCGGGAAGAGCGGTGGCGCCAGTCATGTCCATGCGGTTAGCATCTGCGGGTATTTGCACTGTGCCGCTGTTGCCGATGCCGGTGATCTTGTCGCCGGAGATCACAATGGTCTGGTCTGACTTGGCGGCCGCTCCGGTTCCATCAATCACCCGCACATGCTCTAACGCAATCACCGGGGACTTTACGCGGATGAACTGCTCAACACCTGCCGGCGATTGCGCCGAGACAATCACGCTACCTAGCAGGACAACGAATGCAAGAACCAGATGGTTCAGTTTCATGGGCACGGCCTCCTATTGAAGAACCGGCAGCATAATCGCACGGAGACCTTTTAGGCAACAGCATTAAGAATCAATTGGCATAATGCAATTCGCGCAGCATGGCTTTGACAGTGGAGGCATAGAAACCTTCCGGATCGAGTTCCAGGTATTTTTCCAGGGCTGCGACCACATCATGAGATGCGCCATACTTCTTGTGTTTGCCTGCCTCTTTACCATACAGGGCAGCGGCTTTTACGTAATACGCATCCGCCAGTTTGGAATCCAGGGAGATTGCCCGGTTGCAGGCATCGGTGGCGGCGGACATCTTATCCATGTCGTAAAGCGTGACACAAAGGTTGAAATAGGCGAGTGCTGGATAATTGTGCAGCGGTGCGGCCTCGCTGAAGAGGTCTGCGGCCTGTTTGTATTTCCGCATTTGAAAATAAGCATTGCCTTGGGCGAACAACATCTGGCCAACCACCGTCTTGGTGTTTTCCGGATACACCTTGAACTTCATCGCGGCCCTGGCAGCCTGAATTCCCAAATCGTACGTATGAATAGCATCGTCATACCGTTCAAGATCGCTCTGAATAGCGGCCAGCGTTTGATAGAACTCGGGCCGGGCTGGATCGGCAGAAATGGCCTTCTTACACGCAGCAATAGCAGCTTCCGCGTTACCGGAGTTAAATTGGGCGCTGCATAGGTGCAGGTAAGAGAAAGCGAATCCGCTGTCGTGTTCCAGTGCTTCGGTATAAAGAGCAATGGCCTGGCTGAAGTTAGCAAGGTGGCTGTAGGCATCGGCTTCGCCTGTAAGCATCAAAGACAGCACTGATTTATATTCGCGGCGATCGGCCTCAGGATCAAGCGCATCTTTGGCGGCCTTGATGCCGTTTTTGAAAGACTCAATGGCCTCCTCGTATTTCCCATTGTCGCTCTGGATGGCGCCCAGGTTCTGGTAGAACTCCCATTTGTAAGGATCAATGGCGATGAGTTCCTTAAGAATTGCTGAAGTCTGCTCCCAATTCTGAGATCGGATCGTGGCTTGGGCCGCAGGAACCAGGCGGTTCATTCTCGCAATCAGGGCATTTTCTGCCCGAATGCGTTCCAGCTTCTCTTTACTCGTGAGCCGGGCCGATTTCTGATCCGCGCTTTGGGCTGCTTCCAGGGCTTGCAGCCGGAGAGGTTTGAGGGAAATTTTGGGCGGCAAAATAGAAAGGTCCACGACCAGGATATTGAGAGACTGCTGGTCTCCGCCGTAGATGATTTTCTCTCCGGAATAAATGCGGCGGCCGGTTGGACCGGTAATCTCAATGTGGTATCGGCCAAAATCCAGGCCTATCGCGATATACCTGCCGTTAGCGTCGGTCCTGAACTCATATTTCTTGTTCTGCCCCTCTCGCGTGTAAACCACGAGCGCAGCGGCAATGGGCTTGCCTTCCATGTTCAGCACCTGTCCTTCAACCTGGGCATGGCGCTGGTCCTGGGCAAACAGGCCCGTAGTGAGCACCACCAGCATGAGCAAATATTTCATGCAGATAAGTATGCAAAGACTGCACACGGGTTACAAGAAGAATTTGGAATCGATCCTAAGAGTCGCGCGGCAGCGCCCGGCCGCTTCTTCGCGGTCTCTAGGCTTTCCTCTTTCTTTCGGTTGGTGTTGTTTTTGCTCTCCGATTTTTTTGCAAAGTTTTCCGAAATTGCCACGCTCGATTGAAACCCAGGGTGCTAGATTGAACCCCAACATTTTCGAGTGAGGTCTTTAGAAAATGACCACTGAAAATTTGAATCGTTACCTGCAATCCTATCTTCTGCTGTTTTTGGCAGTTTGTCTGGTTCCATCGTCTCTGACGGGACAGCAGACTACACATCCCTCAGTTCAACGTGATGAGAAGGCAACAAACGTTCTTAGGAACGCCGTCAGAGCGGCTGGCAGCACAGATATCCTTGATTTTGTGCGCGACTTCAAGGGTTCGGGAAAGATTACCTATTACTGGGCTGGCGAAGAGGTCCAGGGCGATGTAACGGTGCTGGCTCGCGGGACAAGACAGTTTCGCCTGGATGCCAGCCTACCCGAAGGCGTGCGTTCCTTGACAGTGAATGGCGGAGACGGATCCCTCAAGGAAGCCAGCGGTGAAGTCAAGCCTCTTCCCTCCCATAACACGGAAAACTTCGGGAGCGTCACGTTTCCGGCTGCCGCTTTGGCGGAAGCGCTACGGGATTCATCATTCGGTGTCTACTACATCGGTTCTGAAACCAAGGAAGACCATCAGGTCGATCACATCAGGCTTCAGAAGACATTCAACAACGACCCACAAGGACTTCTCAGCAGGTTGACCAGGAAAGACTTCTTCATCGATGCTTCGACCTTTCAAGTTGTATCTACCTTGGACATGCTCCACCCTGAGCGCCAATCTGGCGTGGACTATCCCCACGAAGTGCAGTTTTCCGACTATCGTCAAGTGGAGGGAATCCTTGTTCCATTTGCGATCACCGAAATAACCAGCGGACAGCGTACTTTCACCATCCAGCTCAATCAATTCACTGCCAATACCGGGCTATTCGACAGAGACTTTCAGATTCATCCTTGAAATTGGATCTCTGGAGTCTCAATCCTAAGAAATCTCTTGGTCTTCGACTTAGCGGAGGAACAATGAAGCTGCACGCGGGTACGAAAATTTCTTTCTCGATTGGATTGCTAGTGTTGTTGATCGCCACAGCAGGTGCGGGCGAAGCACAGAGTTTTCTCACTGGCCAGTCTGAAAGGAATGCTTCAGCGCCTGAACCAGTGGAGTTGGGATATGTTGAATCCGCCAACGGCGCCCTACATCTGGAGATACCTTTGGGCAAGTTTCCCCAGAGGGGCAGTGACGACCTCTTGAACTACCGATTGATTTACGACAGCTCGATTTGGACCGTGAGTCCCGGCGGTGTTTGGCAGGCTACATCGAACCCTCTAATAGGCGCAGGATGGCGTCAAACGCCGCCATTTGCCCCCGCGCCGGTCCAGGCTACGATCACCAATCAACCTCCGCCTCCAGCAAATCCGTGCGATACGACTTATTCCGATTTCAACTGGACCGATCCTGCCGGAGTCACTCACTTTTTTGCCATTAAGACGATTCAGTTATTCAATCCATCGTCCAATTGCGCCACGGATACTCCTACAGGGGATGCCTTTGCGACAGATTCCTCCGGTTATCACCTATATATAACGAACTATATCAATTCAAAACTCTATGCGCCGGATGGAACGCTAGTATCGGCAGCCCCAAACCAGCAGATTAATGGCAACACGGTAATGTCTGTAGATACGAACGGGAATTATCTTTCCTTCTTTCTTCACGTATTGCCATCGGATGGCCCCAGCATGATTTATGACACGGCTGGGCATTCGTTCCCGCAGACGTCGCCTACCGGTTATCTGAACCCGGTGATGCCGACCTCTCAGGGCAGCTCTACATTTACCATCACCTACGCCACGATCAATGTAAAGACTGCTTTTGGGCAACAGCATGTCACCGAATGCACCAACAATTGCACCATCCAGGTAATCCAAAGCATTGGGCTGCCGGATGGCACCAGTTACAGCTTTCAATACGATTGTGATTCCACGGCTGGGAGCGTCTGCGGCTCTGCGCCAGGCCGGGCTGCCTACTACGGTGTAATGACTGGCATGACACTTCCTAGCGGAGGCCAGATCACTTACGGTTACATAGTATTCGCAGACTCATATTCGAATAAGAGCCTCTGGCTGAATTCGCGCACTGCCGCGGGAGGAACTTGGGCTTACACTCCACAAGTTATCTCCACCTGCGCTCCGCAAACGGTGGGTTGCCAGCAGAAGGTAACTGCCACTAAGCCCAACGGAGACAGAACTGAATACCTGTTCACATTGAACAACGGTCTTTGGCCGACCCAGACTCAACACTTTGATGGTGCGACAGGGAATTTGCTCTCCACAGAATCTGCTACCTGGGACTTTTCTCATACATGTCCGCTGACCAACTGCTTCGGCGCATCTTTTGTTTTGAAAACTATGGATGCCATCACGCTCCCCATGCCGAATGGGACCAGCGTCACCAAGCAGACTCAGTATTTCTACGATAGCCCGCAGACGGCTAATATTACCGCCATCAAGGAGTGGGGTTACGCCGGAGCGGGTGGCTTTGGCGTATTCCCTGACAAAGCAAGGTATATCACTTATCTCAATACCGGTACGAACAACATCAATAGGCCAACCAGCGTAACGCTTTGTAACAACGTAGGAAGCGATTCCGATTGCAACGGTGTCGGCAGTAAGGTGTCGCAGACCAAAACCACCTACGACAATTATGGAACTAGCTCGTGCCGTAGTGGAACGAGTGGCTTGATCGCGGTTACCGGCGCCGCCAACCACGATGATTCGAACTTCGGCACAGGAAACACGGCCAGGGGAAATCCCACGTCGATTCAGAAATGGGTGAGCGGCACAACGTTCCTGACGACACAATATTTTTATGACACCACCGGTCAGGTAATTCAGCAGACCGATCCCGCTGGGAACGCCATGTGTCTTGACTATACCGATAACTTTTTCACCGATGACGGGAACAATCCGCCGAAAGCATTCACTTCGGCCCAGCCAACCAACACCTACCTCACCACGATCACGCTGCCAGTAACTGGCACGGAGAAACGCGGCTATTACTTTGGCAGCGGAAACAGAGCACTGGCGACCGATCAGAACGGAGCCACCATTTATTCTCATTATCTCGATCCGCTGGACCGTCCCACGGGAAAAGTATTTCCAATCACCTGGAGTTTGACTACCTATACGGGAGCCACCCAGATTGATAACTATACCGGCGTCGCCGACACCACAGCATCCGCATCCTGTACTGGTTGCCGGCATACCCAAACACTAGTTGACAATATGGGCCGGAGGAATTTGCAGACGATCGTCAATAAACCTGGTGGTGCAGCCAATGTGGCCACAACGTATGACTTGAATGGCCGGGTCCAAAGTCTCAGCCATGCTTATGTGAATCAGACCGATCCTACACACGTATTCGAGCAGACGACTTACGACGGACTTGACCGGGCGCTCGCGACCACTCATCCCGATGGTCAGTCCACCTCGACGGCATTTGGCTCATTAGTTGCGCCAGCGGGGCTGAGTACTCAGCAGAGTTCCACCTCGACCTATGGAGTCGGATATCCGATGCTCATGACCGATGAAGCCGGCAAACAAAAGCAGGAATGGATTGATGGCTTGGGGCGCATCATAGAGGTGGATGAGCCTGGGGGTGAGGACCCCAGCAGCGCCGGAACTGCTTCGGGAAGTGTGATTGGAAGTGAGGAGTCATTTCAAACGCTGGTGAGTCCAGCAACTTCTGGAAGCGGGAGCGTGCAGATCAGCGGCGGAGTTCAATGGAAGACGGTTTCCAATGCCTCTACGGGCGGCACCACCAGCATTGCCATTGGGGGCGGGGAGCAGCAGTTCCCTGTCGGGATCATTGCAGGGTCTGGGACCGTGGCAATCAGCGGGCACGAGCAGGTACTTCCCGCAGTGGCAGCGACCGGAAGCGTGACGATTAATGGAACATTGCAGTCCAAACAAGTGCTGACACAAGCAGCCACTCATGCGACAGCCACGATCGCCATTAGCGGGCAGGAGGTAAATGGAGATGTAGGGACGATTACCCTGAACGCGGGCTCAGCCTCAGTGACGATCAGCTATGGTTATCTTATGACCGCGCGGACGGCGGCATCCAACCTGGCAAGCAATCTCAACTCCAGTCAAGTCACAGCGGTTGCGTCATCGTTGGGAGATGACTTCCATTGGCAGATCAAGCTTACGGCCATCCAGGCGGGTACAGGAGGGAACAGTATAGGGTTCAGCGTCTCGCAAATGTCGTACTACGGATACGCGCCACCTTACGGAGTAAGTCCAGCGAGTGGAAATCTTGGGGGCGCTATCGATAATCAATATGTCACCGTTTATGATTCCGGCACATGCACTGTCACCATCAACAATCACGGGGACAGCAAGAGTTGGTCGGGATCGGGAACGACTGCGGCGGGCATAGCAAGTGGGCTGGCGACGAGCATTGGCGGCGATGGATCGGCATTTGTGAACGCCAGCGCCTCCAGCAATGTCGTGTCTTTCACCGCCAAGAGCCAGGGAGCCGCCACAAATTATGGGCTGTCGTCATCTTGCAGCTATGATTCCAGCAATTTTGCCGGCGCTTCGTTCACCACGACCAACTCCAGCTCAAATCTGACCGGGGGAAGAGATCCGATCTACGATAGCGGGACCTTCACGGCCACGGTCAATGGGCACGCCACAACTCCTGCGACCAGTTGGGGCCAAGTCTCCACGCCGGCCAGCATAGCTGCAGATCTGGCAGCTAAAGTAAATGCCGACGCGGGAGCTGCCGTGACTGCGGTCTCATCTGCCACCAACGGAGGCTATCGCATCCAGAGCAGCGGCGGCAGCGCCGGGTACAAGTACTATGCCGATTTTGGTCCGTCGCAGAGCGGGGTGGCGTATACGGTGCAGGTGTCGGTACGGAACAATGGGACCACATTCGCGCAAGTAAATTCCAATTTCAATTTCGTAAACATCGCACCGGGAACTACGCAGAATGTGGTGCTCAATTTCGCCGGGAACGGGACTAGCGACGTGCAGTTGCTATTTTATGTCGTTAGCAGCAATGTTTCGGACCCGATGGACATCACGGTGTGGAACCCCTACGTAGCCAAGGTGTCAGATGGCGTCAATTTGCTCTCCTCGGCCCAGACCAGTTTTGCCGGCGGCTGGAACCCCGGCCCCGGGGCGACGGTGAATGCGACCGCCGATGCCAGGGTCCCGCAAGTGACTCGTATTCAGACCAGCGGTGGAAGCACTGCCTACAAGTATTATGCCGATTTTGGCCAGTCGCAGAGCGGCCTCCTTTACACGCTCCAGGTCACCGTGAAAAATAACGGGACGGCGATTGCCCAAGTCAGCTCCAATTTGAACTCTGTCAACATTGCTCCAGGGAGCACACAGAATGTAGTGCTCAACTTTCTGGGTAACGGCGCCAGTAATGTGCAATTTTTGTTTGATACCGTCACCAACGTCTCGGATTCCCTGGACCTTACCGTTTGGAATCCATATCTGGCTAAGGCGTCCGATGGCATCAATTTAGTTTCGCCGGCGCAGCTCAATTTTGCGGGATGGACTCTCGGTCCGGGCGCAACTGTTACCGTGACCAGCAATCCCCAGGTCGTGCTGGTGGATTTCATCGCCAAGATCAAAGGATCGATATCCAATTACAACTTCAGCATCGGCTCTAGCTTTGATTCAGCTCATTTTGGCTCGTCATCATTTAGCAACACCAACTCCGGAACTGCCTTGACTGGAGGCTGGCCCAATCCCAGCGCAGTCGACAGCGGCACCATGACGGTCACGATCAATGGGCATAACTATCCCGTGAACTGGGGGCAGTCCGATACTCCGGGCTCGATTGCGACCAATCTCGTTTCTGCTATCAGCGCCGACGCCAACGTGTCGCCCACACTATCTGGAACCACCGTGTATCTAAATCCCAAGCAGCCTGGAACTGCCTACAGTTTTGCCACCGGCGTCACCTATGACTCGGCAGACTTCATGCACTCTTCGTTTGCGTCGGCCAATGCGATCTCCGATTGGGGTACGATGGCGATCACTGTGAATGGGCATAGCGACAGCGTGCCCTGGGCCGGACTCTCAAATCCCAGCACCATCGCCGCTGCGTTGGCCGGTAAAATTGATGGAGACGCTGCCGCCGTGGTGACGAGTACCGCAACCGCTGGAATCGACGGAGTTGTGGCCAACACCAAGGGCGCCAACACCAACTATGCTCTGGCTTCGTCCACGACCTTCGACTCTGCGAATTTTGCAACCGCGTCATTTAGCACTTGCAACACCAATCCCACCAGCACCGGTTCTTGTACCAGCAGCAATTCTGTTATGGCGCTGGCGGGCGGCGCTGACGCGGTTTACAACACAACCTATGACTCAGGCACAGTAACGGCAACCGTCAACGGATTCCAGGTAACGGTACCCTATCAACAGGGTAGTACCGCAAACAGCCTGGCCGCGGCCATGGCTAGCGGATTCAACAGCCCCTCTTCACCGGTCACGGCGTCGGCGTCCGGGCCATCGATCACGTTAACAGCCGCAGCAGGAACTAATTTGGCGATCACGACGAGTGCGTCAACCAGCCAAGCGGGCGCATTTGGTGATCCTTCATTCTCACTGACCCTATCGCAAAACGTGCTCAATGGAGGATCGGCGCCAGGCGGTTCGCTGTCTACCCCGCTGGTTACGTCGTATACCTACGATGCGGCTGATCGCTTGACGCAAGTGATTCAAGGAGCGCAGACGCGGACCTATGTCTACGATGGGCTTGGCCGCGTGATCTCAGAGACTACGCCGGAAGCCGGAACGGTTACCAACAGTTACACTGTTTCCGGCGGTGGCCTGTGCAGCGGTGACCCAGACGATGCTTGCTCAACCACCGACGCTCGCGGCGTCGTAACCAGCTACAGCTATGATGCTTTGAGTCGTCTAGCAGGGATTCGTTATACCATTCCGTCAGGAAGCGGTGTATCCGCGATGCCTAATAACGTTTGCACTCCTACGGGTAGCCAGACTCAGGCCAACGTTTGCATCTATCACGACCAGGGCGGAGCACAAGCCTTTGCGCTCGGACGGCGTACTCAGATCGTCGATCCTTCCGGCTCGGAAACATTTACCTACAATGTCCAGGGCCAGGTAACGCAAATAAAGAAAGTGATCGGGGCCAATACTTACACCACTGGCTACCAATACAATGTCGCCGGTGACCTGACGAAGATCACCTATCCTTCAGGCCGAGTTGTCCAGCAGAGCTACGACGCGATCGGGCAACTCTGTGAGATAGCCCCTAGTACGACTGGATGCGGGACCGCCGCCAGCCCGTATTCCACCGCCTACAGCTACGATGCAGCCGGGAGCTTGACCGGGTTCAACTACGGCAATGGCGTTGCTGCAAGCTTCTCG
Organism: Candidatus Angelobacter sp.; assembly: GCA_035940535.1. GTDB lineage: Bacteria > Acidobacteriota > Terriglobia > Terriglobales > Acidobacteriaceae > Angelobacter. The sequence continues at coordinate 3,479 of DASZEU010000429.1, read as the reverse complement.
TTTTCCGCTGACCGTTCGCAGCTCTCCGCTCTTAGTTATAAAAAGAGCACACAAACTCTCTTCAGCTTGAATTACCTTTATAAGAATGATTCAACCAACTGTCCCACGGGAACCAATGGTAATAACGGCCAGATTCAGTGCATCCAGGACAACGTGGACTCCGGGCGGACGACAAGCTACGGCTATGACGCTCTCAGCCGTCTAACCGGGGCGGTCACGCATGGCTCGGCCAGCTATCCGCAATGGGGCCTGCGTTGGGACTACGACCGTTACGGAAACCGCACAGCTCAATCCGTGACCGCGGGTTCCGCGCCGGCCGCTCAGGTGAGCTTCGACTCGGCTACCAACCGGCCCAATGGTTACATCTACGATGCCGCTGGCAATCTTATTGTGGAGCCCCTCTCGCCGCCCAATGACTATACCTACGATGGTGACAATCAGATGACTGCATTTTCAGGCGGTGGGGGAAGCGGCACATACACCTATGATGCTCATGGCCTCCGCGTGCAAAAAGCAATCCAGGGTGGTACAACCACTGTCTCGGTCTCGTCAATGGGTAAAGTCATCGCAGAGTATGATAACGGCGCTCTGCCTGCTTCGCCCTCGCGCGAATATGTTTATGACGATTCGGGTTCAAACACGCGGCTCCTGTCCACGATAACGGGAACGACAGCGGTTTATCATCATGCCGACCATCTCTCAGGCCGCCTGATCACGGATGGCACTGCCGGCAGTTCTACTTTGGGCCAGGTCACCGGTCAAGAGGGTCACTTTCCTTACGGTGAGGCTTGGTACCAGAACGGGACCACCACCAAATGGATATTTACCAGCTATGGCCGGGACAATGAGACCGGCCTGGATTATGCTATTGCACGTTTTTACAATAGCCGGATAGGAGTCTTTTGTTCGGTCGACCCCCAGGAAGGCAATCCTTATGATCCCCAGTCTTGGAACCGCTACGCTTATGTCGAGAATGATCCAATCGACCTGGTTGATCCCAACGGCCAGAGCTTTCTGAGCATTCTCCTGGATTTATTCACGCTTGGATTCTCCAGCTTTTTTGGAGGAAGCGACTTTCTAACGACGACGAACGGGTCGATCGGAGATCAGGCAGCTTTGGTGGACGCAGCCTCTCTGGCGCTCGAATCTGCCCTTGTCGCAAAGCAGGCTCAGACAAAGCCAAAACCGAAACCACAACCCAAGCACATAAGATGCGTGACCATCCCCGGCCATAACCCAATTAGAGAGGGGGAGAGCCAGGAACTCCGAGATGAATGGAAAAAACACCCTGACAAACATCTGGGTGCTATATCCCAACAACCGCCAGGTGACAATAGCGTTGCCGTAAATCCCAAGCAATTCGGAATGACTAAGTCGCGAATGGCAAGACTTAGGAAACAGGGAAAAGGTATCACCGGCACCCTCACGGACGCCAATGGTAACTCAACCTCCATCAGTGTTGACGATACAATCGCCAGCAAGGATTACCCAGGAAACGTTAAGAAGCAGATTAATAATGCCAATAAGCAAGGCCGCACGATTATCGAAGAAGAAGGTCAGGACTACGGTGGATTCCCGCACGATAAGTCGGCCACCTTGGATGGTTGGATGGTGCATTGCCCGCCGGGCATGAAAGAAGAGCCACCGGCGCCAGCCCCGAAGAACTAGTAGGAGTGAACGCCAAAAATTCTGAAGGTGCTGGGTTGATCTGCTGAGTGCGGAAATGTGGTGCAGAGGAGTTGCTGTATGCAGAAAGCTTATGCATCTGCCCTGGTCGTGCTTTGGTTGGCGACTTCGGCCAGTGCGCGGTGCCTTGATCCTAGTCCCAGGCTGCTGTGCGCGGAATACTTTCAATCAGACGCAGTGGTCACAGCCAAGCTTTTGAAAACCAGGCGTGTTACGTTGCCTGATGATGATTACTTTCTTTACACGATGCGAACGGAGCGGGTATTCCGCGGGAAAGTTCCCGCCGTTTTCAAAGTGGTTGACGACGCTGGCACTGGAAGAGCCCTCATCCCTGAGGAAGAGGGCCCGGGCTATCTGCTTTTTCTCCGGTATCAGAAGCCCTACAAGGCGTGGTCAGTGGACAATTGCGGTAATTCCCATCCCTTGTCAGAGTCAGCAGATACTTTGAAGCGCATCGATCAGTTGCAAGCAGGTGGTAATGGTGGGACGATTCAGGGAGTTGTATTTCTGGATCCCGGCTCAACAGTTCTAGTGCGAGGGAAGCAGGGTACATTCAAAACTACGACCGACCAACAAGGACACTTCGAGGTCCATGTGCCCGCAGGACAATACAGCGTCTCGGTAATTCACCAAGGCAAGCGCTTCGAACCCGACGATCTCAGCTACGAAGATCCCAAAAAATTGCGCGTGCATAACGGTGGGTGCGCTCAGGTGCAGTTCAATCTGATCGAATGATTCAATCTGATCGAATGAAATGAGGGGATGGCTCATTTCAACTAGGGCATGGTCAAATAAATTGATGAAAGGGCGGCGGGTGTTTTTACGTGAAGACTAGTGTTCAGGCCATGACTTTAGAGCTTGCGGGAAAACTTAGCGATTTGAAAGGGCACGGCTTCCAGTGCTTGTGGAAAAGAGCTATTAGAGTTTGATTTGTGTCAGGACACAAGTTTACTCGTGCCCTGGAGTTTCTACATTTCGGAGGTGCTTTGGAATTTGTGATAGAGTCCCGCAGGGACGTTTGGCAGTAGCCCAGCATGGTTCGGCGCTGTCAGGCGCCGAACCCAATGCTGGGTTACCTTCCAATCCAATGGGAGTCCCGTTAGGGACGGCTGAATTTGATGTCTCACAGCTATCTGGGCTGTCTGCTCCACATCGTCTTCACTACCGCTGAACGCCGGTCCTGGATTCGGGACGAGATGCGAGACAGGCTGCATCCCTATCTGGGCGGAATCGCCCGCGAGAATGGGATGACAGCTCTGGCGGTCGGGGGTGTTTCCGATCCTATCCATTATGTTGCTCTCCCTGGGGCGAATTATATCGCCAGCGAAAGCTGTTCAATTGCTAAAAGAATGATTCAATCGTCCCTAACGGGACTCCGTTTATTTTGAACCTAACCCAGCATTGGATTCGGCGCCTGACAGCGCCGAATCATGCTGGGCTACTGTCAAACGTCCCCTTTGGGGACTTAACCCCGTAAAATCGTGAGTACAAATGTAGAAACTCCAGGGGCACGAGTAAACTCGTGCCCTGACACAAATCAACCTCTTGATGATCGTTTTTCCGCAAGCTCTGAAGTCGTGGAGTGATGATCTCGCCGCAAACCGCGGAAATAAGAGTCCCACGAAGGCCGGTTGCGGTCAGGCTTTGCCACTTTTGAATGGAATCGGCTTGTGCCACCAAAGTGGCTCCAGTGCTGATCACAAAACTAATTATCCACCGGTCCGCGTATAAATCGTAGAATCAGAAGATTGAATCAGTTCCTATTTATGGAATAGCTTCTTTTCTTTATATCG
>DASZEU010000428.1:0-9418 GCA_035940535.1 Candidatus Angelobacter sp. | reverse complement strand
TGCCGGAATCCCGCGCACTACTTTGCGGCAAGGCACATCGCGAGTCACTGTGGAGCCCGCAGCCACCAAGGCATCCTCGCCGATGGTGATTCCGGGCAGGACCGTCACGTTGGCCCCGATGCGGGCTCCGCGTTTCATGGTCACGCCCCGGTGGTGCTTAAATCGTTCCTGGGTCCGCCCGAGAAAGTTATCGTTGGTGAAGGTGACTTCTGGAGCGATGAAGCATCCATCGCCAATTTCCGAGAGCGCGGTGATGTAGGCTTCGGTCTCGATCTTGCACCTCTGCCCCACGCGCACGCGGTTCTCGATCGCTACGCCCCGGCCGATGATGGTGTAGGAGCCGATCTCCGCATCTTCGCGAACCGAGGCCAGATCGGCCACCATGACCTTGTTCCGCAGGACGCAGCCCCGGTAAATCACAGTCAGCGCGCCAATCAGGCAGTCATCTTCAACGATGCAGGCTGGCAGCTCCCGCTCGTTGGTCACCGCGCTCAGGGCGGCTTTCATCGGCAACTTCCCCAGCACCGAGTTATCGTCGATCCGCACCCGGTTCCCGATGACAGTCCCCTGATGAATGACCACTCCGTGGCCGACCCGGCAATCGGCGCCGATCGTGACGCCCTCCAGGACGACCGTGTTATGCCCGAGCTGCGTGCCAGCGCCGATCTGGGCTGTTGGATGAATGTAGGGCGTCATAATCTCCTCGAATTCTCACGGGAACTCCGTCCATATCCAGAGACTGCTGAGCTGCTTCCAGGATGCGCACCACGCGCAGTCCATCGCGGCCGTCGCTCACCGGCGTGCTGCGGGTAGTCATGCAATCCACAAAATGCTGGCACTCAATCTTGAGTGGCTCCGTCATATCGACCCGCGGAATCAGGATGTCGCCAAAGCGCACCTGAATGGCCTCTCCGTAGGTCCGGGCGGCGGGAACTTCCGCGTGGTTGTCGTAGATCCGAAGTTTCTCCGTGGCTTCCGCATCATCAAAGACCGCCATCTTGTCGGCGCCCACAATGGTGGTCTTGCGTACTTTGTGGGGATCGAGCCAGCTCAGGTGGATATGGGCCATGATGCGGTTCTCAAAGTACAGACTCACGAAAGCCACATCCTCGATGCCATCCTGGATATAGCTCTGGCCACGCACGCTCACGTCGGTCGGCTCCATATCGAGCAGATAGAGGATCTGAGAGATGTCGTGCGGGGCAAAGCTCCATAGAGCATTCTCATCGCCGCGAATCCGCCCCAGGTTCACGCGCTGCGTATAGATGTAGTAGAGAGGGCCGAGTTCTCCCGATTGGATCATCGCCTTGAGCCGGCGCACCACCGGGTGATACTCCAGCAGATGCCCAACCATCAAGACGTTCCCCTGCTTTTCCGCCAATTCCACCAATTCTTCCGCGTGACTGAGGCGAAGCGTAAAGGGCTTTTCCACAAAAACATCATGGCCGGCAAGCAGCGCCTTCTTTGCCAGGTCGTAATGCGTGACCGCGGGCGACGAGATCACCACGGCATCTATTTCCTGGAGCAACATCTCGTCAAATGTGTTGACCGGCACTACTCCCGGCCAGGCGCGGGCCGCATTAGCACGCCGGCGCTCATCGGTGTCGCAGCATGTAACGAGCTTGCAGTCTTTCAGTTCAGCAAAATTGCGGGCCACGTTCCAACCCCAGGCCCCAAGTCCAACCACCCCGACGCGTTTCATTGGTGCGCTTCCTTTCTGGCTATTAAGATTTTTTCTTGGCGCTAAGGATTGCTTTTCACCAGGTCAATCCGATGCATCCTCACTGGGCGCCTGCCAATTCAGCGGGCGATTCGGTTTGCTCAAGCGGCCCTTCTCAAAATCAAGCACCGATCCTGCGCGTCTTGCGTCTCGCGGGAAGAAGCCGCTGCCCGATCTGCCGGGAATCAAAGATCCCATCATCTGGAGATGGGCATGAGCTGTTCTGGCCACTTTCATCTTGCTCTGGCCCACCTTCCGGGCCTGTAAGGTCATGGGAACTTCAACGATCCGGTATCCCTGGCGGGCTGCGTTTACTAAAATTTCGGCCGCGCTTACGAAACCATCACCTGCAAACGAAACGGTTTCAATCACTGGCCGGCGATAAGCCCGGAACACGCTGGTGTAGGTGTAGAGCGCGACCGGCGCAATCCGCCGGTACGCCCACGAACAGCACTTGCTCAATCCCAGCCGCCACAACGGAACTCCTTCAACCCGGCCTCGGGGATGATAGGGAGACGCCACGGCAATATCAGCGCCATTGCCTTCATTCAGGGCTTCGACAAGCAGCTTCAGGCCCTGCGGACGATAGGAGCAATCGGCGTCAATGGTGCAAACGATTTGTCCCTGCGCGTGCTGGAAGCCGGTGCGGAAGGCGGCGCCGATGCCTCGGTTTTGGTGGTGAGCAACGACGCGATAGTTCCACTCGCCCTCAAAATGCTGGTGCAGCGATTCTTGTGTGGCATCGGAGCTGCCATCGTCAACAAAAACCAGCTCCAATTCGCCATGGTCTTGCAGCAAATCCGAGGCTTGGGCGAGGCTGCCATGCAATTGCGGTATCCCCGCCTCCTCATTCCAAACTGGAACCACAATCGAAATCAGGTTTTTAGTGTTCTGGGCCACAAAGGGTCGCCTCGATCGCAAACGTTGTAGATCGTTTTGTTTCAATGCAAGCCGGAGGCCGAATGTCTTCCGGCCCCAGTCCCATCTGCGAAGAGCGAACATAATGTGCATGTTTCACAATGAGTTGCGGGAAGATAGTCAAGCAATTTGAAATCACAGACTAAGGCCAATCTGCAGTCTCCAAGGGAGCGCTGAGGATGAAAACGATTGCACATTCTGCCGAGGCGTTTTCATAAAGGAAAAACCCGGCACATGCCACTCTTCGGTTGAAGTGTTGGTATCTGAAGGTTTCGTTCGTGGAAGCAGCGGATGTGATGGATTCCGGGCTTGGCAGTTAACTTGCATATTAGAGTGGGTTGCATATTGGCATCTCGCGGGAGCAGCCCGACCGGACAAAAGGCGAAATCTACCTGAAAGAGCAGGAATAAAGATGCGCGAACCCCAACACCGTTCTCAGAGCTTCGTCGAGGAGTCTAGCGCTGAAAGCCGGCTTCGTGATGTTTCCTCCCCCGCATTGACCAGCCAGGCAAATTTCCGCAGCATGACCCTGCCGCATCATGCTGAAAACTGCTTTTTGAGAGCGCCCTATGATCCCCGAATGCAAGCTATCGTCGAGGCCTACCATCGGCTCCGGACGACACTCGTAAGAAACCGGGAGATGCGAACCCTGGTGGTGAGCAGCTCAGGCACGGCAGAAGGAAAAACATCGACTGCTTTCGATCTGGCTTTGTGCTTCGCCAATATCCAGGATTTGCCTGTGTTGCTTGTGGATGCGGATTTGCGCACAAAAGGCCTCTCGCATCTGCTTGGCCTGCCGGCTTCGCCGGGCCTGAGCGAGATTCTAGCTACCGGCCTACCCTATGAGGATGCCGTGATTCGTGCCGACTGCGGAAATCTGCACGTGCTGCCTGCGGGAGTAATTTCCGGGCCGCCACCCGAGCTGTTTTCTCGAGAAGAATGGAAGCGATTTATAGGATGGAGCGCCACGCAGTTCAAGCTGGTTCTGATCGACTCTCCGCCGGTTCTGCGCTTTGCCGATTTCGACCTTATTGCGTCGGCCTGTGAAAATGTGCTTTTGGTTGCCAGGGAGAGAAAAACCAACCGCGAACTTCTGGCTAGTGCCTGCGCTCACCTGGATCCAAGAAAGCTGGCAGGCGTAGTTTACACGGGAGTCTCCCGGCAGAAACCAAGAGCCTAAGGGTCACGAAATTTCTGGTTCCGGCACAGGCTCGGCCTTTTTGAACGAACGCTTGTGTTGAGGAGGCACTGGGACTGCTTTGAGCTTGTACAAAAGCGCGCGGTAACTGATGTTCAGCGATTTGGCGGCCCGCTTACGATTCCAGCCATTGGCTTCCACAATCTTCAGGATCACCTTGCGCTCAATCTGGCGCACTGCCTGCCGGCTGATCTCCTTAAGCGAAACTTGCCCATCGGGTGGAATCGTGAATCGAAACAGATCAGGCTCCCGCCCCTCCAGTTCGGAAAGGAGCGATTCTTCCGTGCCAAACACCACATATCGCTTCATCAGGTTTTCCAACTGGCGTATGTTTCCCGGCCAGTGGTATTGCTGCATACAATCGATGGAAGGCTGGGAAACGGGCGGTGTCCGGCGGTTATACTTTTCATTGTATTTGCCGCGAAAGTACTCCATGAGCGCTGGAACATCTTCAAGGCGCTCGCGCAAGGGAGGCAACTGCAGGTTGATCACATTGATTCTGTAGAATAAGTCTTCCCTAAAACTGCCCAGCAGGATCTCTTCCTCCAGTTCACGGTTGGTGGCAAAGACAAAGCGGACATCCACTTTCTTGTCCTCTTCAGCGCCCAGGCGGCTGAACGTGCCATCTTGCAATACTTGCAATAACTTAGCCTGCACCGCCATGCTCAACTCGCCCACTTCGTCCATGAATAATGTTCCCGTGTTCGCGGCTTCCATGCGGCCCGGCTTTGCGCCCACGGCGCCGGTGAAAGCCCCTTTTTCATACCCAAAGAGTTCGCTTTCAATCAGATTTACGGGGATGGCGGCGCAATTGACCTGCACAAAAGGCTTGTGCGGCGCCAGGCAATGCAGATGAATGAGCCGCGCAACCAGTTCCTTGCCGGTGCCGCTCTCCCCGGTAATAAGGACGGGGATATTGGCGCCTGCCAGCTTTTGAATATTTTCCCGCACTGCCGCCATCGCAGCCGTTTGCCCAAAGATGATGCTTTCGGGAGGCATTCGCTCCCCTTTTCTGTCCCAACTCGGGGCGGCATTCACCCAGAGACCGGAGTTATTGTGTGGCGATAACATGCGGTGAATTGAGTTGCACTTGAAACTCCAAATCGGAAGTTATGCGAAGCCGGACTTAGAAGGAGCATCACAAGTGATTGAATCCACGAGGCGAGAGAAAATATTAAAAAAGTCATATTTCGAGGAGTGGTTTCGGCTGCCGACAGAAAATGTTTTCACTTTTGGAACAAATTTTTTCCTCTCAGGAGAAAATATTTTCCCCTTTTGGAACTGCTCAGCATTATTTTTTAAAAATTTGTCAAATTTATTTTGCTATTTTTCTGCCTAATGGTATCATCCTGTTGCTGCCCCCTTCGGCCAATACTAACCCTGACCCAACGGTATAGCACCGTAGCGTCAATTACCACCCTGTCAGTCCACGTGTGCGTGCACATGTGAAGTGCTGATTTCGATTGCGTGTGTAAAGCGACTGGCGGCTTCATTCCCCAGCAGAAATACCGGGCAATCAGGAGAACCTTGACTTTCGCTTCTTTCGGGCCAACCAGTACGAGATGGCCCGCTGAGGCCGAAGTATGTGTATTTGATTTGTTTCTCTGATTTCTTGATGGCCCCATGCCGTTTGCAACTGTTAATAACACAACTAAGCCGATCAAATTGTGTTGTTAGTGCAAAACAAAATTAAGCACCCTGAAGGGGTTGTAGTGGTTATTTCGTTGTTCTCGTTACCAATGATTTGTATAAGGTAAGAAAAAACTTTGAAATGTTAGGGCAATAGAGTTCACTACTTTAAGTGGTAATACTGGAGTAAGGGAACGAATCAATGAGCACTCTCAAGATCTTGGTAGTTGATGATGAACCCTCTGTCTGTTTTCATACAAAGACTGTTTTAGAGTCCAACAATTACAACGTAGACATTGCTGCAAGCGGAGATGAGGCTTTAGACCGCATCAGGAACGGACTAACACCTCATCTTATCGTGCTGGATCTGCTGATGCCCGGAATGGATGGCCTGCAAACTCTTGAAAACTGCAGGAAGATCCGGCCAGACCAGAAAGTGCTGATGATTTCATCTGTGAACGATACGGGCAAGGTGGTGCAGGCCGTCAAGCTCGGCGCTGTGGACTACGTAATGAAGCCCTTTGCGCCAGGCCAGATAGAAGACGCAGTGCGGCGGGCGCTGCTTCCTGCAATACCGCCATCCCGGCCAGATACGAATAACAACAAAAAAGAGTCTATTGACAAGCTGGATGACGACCTGTGTTTCATGGCGGCCAGTCCTGCCATGCGGCAAATTCGGTCCCAAGTCGAATTGATTGCCAAGGTAGACGTTCCAGTGCTGCTGTTGGGCGAGAGCGGAGTCGGCAAGGAAGTCGTCGCCCGTTTGATCCATAAGATGTCGGCCCGCTCACAGCGGGCTTTGCAAAAGGTGAACTGTGCTGCGCTGCCCGTCGACTTGCTGGAGAGCGAGTTATTCGGCTACGAATCAGGCGCTTTCACCGGGGCCATCAAGTCCAAGCCCGGTAAGTTCGAGCAATGCAATAAAGGCACGATCCTACTGGACGAGATTGGGGAAATGAGTGCACCGCTGCAAGCCAAGCTCTTGCATGTTTTGCAAGATGGGCGGTTTTCCCGTTTAGGAGGCCGCGCCACGGTTTCTGTGGACGTTCGAGTGCTCGCTGCAACCAATATCGATGTCGAGAAGGCGATTGCCGATCGTTCGTTTCGCGAGGACCTCTATTACCGGCTGAATGCATTCACCATGAGGATACCTCCACTCCGCGAGCGCCTTGAAGAAATCCCTCCACTGCTGGCGCATTTCATGAAGACCCTGTCCGAGCGATTCTGCAAGACTCCTCTGTCCATCTCACAGAAGATGATCGCGGAGTGCTTGCAACATTCCTGGCCGGGCAACCTGCGGGAGTTGGGAAACTTTGTCAAACGTTACCTGGTGCTGGAAGACGAGAACCTGGTCATAGACGAGTTGCGCTCACGCAGCGCAGAACCTGGAACGGCGAGCGAAGACGGCTTTGGTCCCGATGTCAGGGGCGGACTCAAGGCAAAACTCAGGAGCGTGAAAGATGATGCCGAGTCCAAGGAAATTAAAAAGGCGCTTGAGAACGCAAATTGGAACCGCAAGCTTGCAGCGGAAAAATTGAATATCAGCTACAAGGCCTTACTTTACAAAATCAAGCAGCATCGCGTGTCGCCGGCGTAGAAATCACAAGCGCCCATGATTACGACAGGCAACGTCAAGGCCGATTGCGAGTTGCGTGCGGCCGTCATGGGCGCGCCGGTACAATGGCGGTCACCAGCGCGTCCTCGAATTCGATCCGCTGATTGGAAACGTCGAAAGAACTTGTGAATTGATGATTAAGGAAGCGAATGACCTGATCTTGCCTTCATGCTCAGCGCTTCGGAGATGCGGTTCACGTATCGCTCACGTTAAAGATGTGCCTGGTGAGCGAACTGAAGTAGACGTTTATAGTTGGTTATGGAGATAGCCCCAGCCATGCTTCTTACAACAGACTGGGGCTTTTCTTGCTCCTTATTGTTCAAGAATTCTATCGCTGAACAAAGATGAATTACTTCGGCGGACTAAAAGCAGGGGCCGTCCCATCGGCTTTGTTGTTGGCAACCTCGTTGTTTCCAAAAGAGATGCTAAACGCGACGGGCAAATCAAATGCAATGTCATTGAATGCCACCCTGGAAGCGCTGACAGAGATCGAACCCGCCCCAGTACTGGGCGCCTTAACTGCGGAACCATTGAAACAAAGCTCAGACTCCCTAATCATTGCTATCGCGTCATTTGTAGGAGAATCGGCCATTACCCCTGCTGAACCTGCATAATCAATTGTCGAGCGGGTGACCGTCATTCTGCTATGGTCGCTGGCTTCCGCACCAATATTGGTAAATATCACCTTTGAATCGGCAATGGCTACCGGAGCAATGCCAGACGTCGTCGTTGCCCTGATCCCTACTTGACCGATGTTTGCTACCGTCGTTTTTGAGATATTTGCCTGCCCGCTGGCGCTCAATGCAATGTCGATGCCATTGTTGGAAAAACCATTAATTTCACAATTCTCAATACTAAGGGCCTTGCCGGAAAGAAACCGAATGCCGTTGATTCCGGTACCGGAACCTTGTAGTGAAAGATTTCGCAAAACCACAGCATCAGTCGCGCCAGCCTGGACAACAATCCCGTCGGTTGCAGATACCAGAACCGAGGCAACCTGCCCCGCGCCGCCGTCAATGGTGATGGGTTTGGTGATGGTAAATGAGCCGAATGCGCCTGGATCAAGGGCATCAACCTCGCCACCAGAGGCTGTCTTCAAAATGGCGCCGTCAAAGGTCTTGCACGGTAGGGTGCGGGTACAGGGATTGCCATCATTGCCGTTGCCTGAAACCCAGGTTCGAGAGGACTGTGCATGCATCAATGTAGTTCCCAACACAATAACCACCAGGGATCTAATTACTATTTTGGTTTTATTCATTGTTAGTTTCCTTTTCTTTAAACTATCGCTTTATGGGACGATATTGATTGAAGCGGTCGCAGTGTTGCCCGTAATTCCGATGGACGTTCCCTCGCCGTCATCGAAGGTCCCCGTAATGTTGCCTGTGGTGTTGACCTGATTGCCGGTCTGAGTGCCAGTTACGCTGACCGAGAAAGAGCAAGAACCAGATTCCGCAAGGCGCAGCGAGGACATGGTGACGCTGTGGCTTCCGGGACTCGCCACAACTATTGCCGGGATGAGCACGCCCCCACCACTAGCCAGGCAGTTTCCCGCTATGCCGTTGGGCGATGCCACGATCAGGCCGTTGGGTAGATTGTCGGCAAACTTTAGATCAGAAAGCACGGTTGTGGTATTCGAATTGGTGATGGTAAAGGTCAGGGTGGTTGTCCCATTCAGTGCGAGACTGGCAGCGCCAAATGACTTAATCAGAGAGGGTGGCGCCACCACCGCCGCGGTGGCCGTGTTACTGGTCGCGCCGGGGCCAGTCTCGTTGGAAGAGATCGGTCCCGTGGTATTTACCTTGACGCCGGAGGTCGTTGCTTTCAGGTTGACGATGATCGTACACGATCCACTCGCCGGCAGTGTTGCGCCAGCCGAGCTAATGGATGATGAGCCCGCGACGGCTGTGACTGTACCTCCGCAGTTACTGCTCAGGTTATTCGGTGAAGCTACGACGAGCCCCGAAGGCAATGCGTCAGTGAATGAGATTCCCGAAAGCGACATGTCAGCATTGGGATTGTCGATGGTGAAGAAAATGGAGATCGTCCCATTCAGAGCAACATTACTGGCGCTGAAGAATTTGCTGATTACCGGCGCTGCTGCTGCCGTTACTGTGAGCATCGCATTGGAGGTATTTCCGGCGCCACCTTCCGTCGAGGCCGCTGTAACGGTGTTGTTCTTGGTTCCCGCACTGGTTGCGGTTACATTGACCGAGAGGTTGCATGAAGCGCCGGCCGCCAGAGTCACACCCGACAAACTGACTGAGGATGCACCATTGTTCGCTACACCCGCGCCGCCACAGGTATTGCTCAATCCACCAGGTGTAGCCACGACCAACCC
>DASZEU010000427.1:0-5175 GCA_035940535.1 Candidatus Angelobacter sp. | reverse complement strand
CAAAGAAAACTTATGAGAATATCACACTCGGGGGACCAGATGGTCTGAAAGCAGCAGGCATTAATCACAAAGGGTCGGCATTGCGAATTGATAAAGAGTCAACATCGCGAAAAGGAAAATCTACGAACCCTATACACCCTTGGTGTATTTTGCACCCCACCAGACTCTCCACCCCTGTCATTCTGAGCCCGTCAGGCCAAAGAGCGGCCTTCAGAATGACAGGGGACGAGGCTTTGGGAAATGGGAAACAGAGATCAGGGTGTACGCAGCTACTTCCTCTCCGTTACGATCTCTGAGAAATCAGCGATGCTCGAAAACTCGTCCACCAGGGTCTGCAGCAGGCCGAGGCGATGCGCGCGCAGCTCTTCGTCTTCCACCATGACCATCACTTTGTCGAAGAAGGTATCGATGAAAGGCCGCAGACGGGAAATTTCCAGCAAGGCCTGTTCGTAGTGCCGGGCGGCCCGCAACGAGTTTACCTTGGCAGCCACTCTGGGTATTTCGGCAGCCAGTGTCTTCTCCGCGTTTTCTTTGAGCATGTCTGGATTGAAGGGACGCGCAATTCTGCGGTTGGCCTCCTCTGCCTGGCGCAAAATGTTTTTCATGCGCTTGAAGGAAGTCGAGATAGACTCAAAGTCTGGCGAAGGCCGAACACTGGACACGGCAGTTGCGCGAGCAAGGGCGTCGACAACATCGTCGGCCCCAGCGGCTAAAGCCGCATTCACCACGTCATAAGCCAAGTTCTTTACCTCGCGCAGATAAAACTCCAGACGCTCACGGAAGAATGTGTGGATCGCTTCCTTGAAAAGTTCGCCGGTGTGCGTGAACTTTGCTTCAGCTTCGCTCTCCTGATAGCCGTGCAAGGCATCTACCAATAAACTTGTGAGACTGATCGACAGGTTGTGTTCCGCCAGAATCTTCACAATGCCGTTGGCCTGGCGGCGCAAGGCAAATGGATCTTTTGACCCTGAAGGAACCATCCCTAGCGCAAACATTCCGGCGATGCTGTCTGCCTTGTCGGCCAATGATAAGACTGCGCCTTCGCGTGTGCGCGGAACAGAGTCCTCGACAGACTCCGGCTTGTACTGATCGTAGATGGCGTCGGCTACGGAGTGCGGCAATCCCTGGGCCCGTGCGTAGAGACCGCCAACGATTCCCTGAAGCTCGGTAAACTCCTTGACCAGTTCGGTGGTCAGGTCAGTCTTGGCCAGCCTCGCTGCTTCCTTGACCGCAGCGTGATCCACCTCGAATCCGGCCGTGTTGATTTCAGCGGACAACCTATCGACCAGCCTGGTCAGGCGCTCCGCCTTGGCATAGTAGCTGCCAAGATCTTTCTGGAAGGTCACTGACTTGAGCATCTCCACGCGGTTCTTGAGGAAGATTTTCTGATCGGTGTCCCAGAAAAAGCGGGCATCGTTGAAGCGGGCGCGCAGGACGCGTTCATTACCGTGGCGAATCAGGCCCTCTGGATCACCGTCGGTATTCAGTACCGCTAAAAAGTGCGGCGCCAGCTTGCCGGAGGAGTCCTCGACGGCAAAATATTTCTGGTGGTCGCGCATTACCGTCACCAGGACTTCTTCGGGTAGTGAAAGAAATTGGTGGTCAAAGCTTCCGAGAATTACGGACGGCCATTCGGTGAGGTTCACGACCGTCTTTAGAAGTTCCGCATCCTCGCGCCAACGTGCCCCGGCCACGGTGCGCGTAGCAGCATCGAGCGCCTTTCGAATCCGGTGCTCACGCTCTTGCGGGCTGGCAATAACACCCGCTTTCGCCAGCGCTCCCTGGTATTGACCGGGATTGGCGATCGTCTGTGCACCGGGAAAGAGAATTCGATGCCCGTAAGTTTTCTGCGCAGCTTTGATTCCGGCAAACGCCAGCGGTATGACCTCATCATCGATCAGGGCTACCAGCCATCGCACCGGGCGCACGAAGCGCTCTGGCTTGGCTGCGCGCCAGTACATATTCTTGGCCCAATAGAGAGCCTGAATTTCTTTAGGCAAAGTCTCGGCCAGCACTTCGGACGCACTCCGGCCTTTTTTCGTAACGGTTGCAGCAAGATATTCGCCTTTGGGATTGCTTACGTGCTCTAGCTTCGCGACCTCTACCCCGGTTTTTTTAGCAAAAGCTTCCGCCGCAGGTGTCGGCTTTCCATCCTTGAATGCGACTTTGACTGATGGGCCTAAGACCTGCTCCGTCACGTCGGGTTGTGAAGCGGCAACGCAGTTTATCAACACGGCAAGCCGGCGTGGCGTGGCAAAACTGCTCCGCCATGAAAAGTCGTCACCATCACTCTGGGCAGCGCCCGGCAGTTCAAGAAGAGATTCTCTTGCAAGCAGCTCTGCCAGACGCCGGGTCAGTTCCATAAGCGCTGCATCCAACATGCGGGCAGGAATCTCTTCGCAGCCTATTTCCAGCAGAAAGCAAGGCATCAGGCCACCTCCACGTTCTGCTTCTTTTCAATTTTTGGAACCGTTTGCTGGGCGAGATAAGCCTTGGCCAAACCTACCGCTAACTGGCGGATGCGCCCAATCACGCCGACTCTCTCGGTCACTGAAATTGCGCCACGCGCATCGAGGATGTTGAACAGATGTGAGCACTTCAGGCAAAGTTCGTAAGCGCCCAGCAAAGGGAATCGTTGTCGCTCCTCCGAAGTTGTCTCTTGTTTGCCGTTCAGAACATTGAATTGATGAATGAGCGCCTGGCACTCAGCTTCATATCGATTGAGATGTTCCCAGGTCTTCTCCACATCCGCCGCTTCAAAGTTGTAGACCGAAAGCTGGAGTTCTTCTTTGAGACGGACATCTCCATAAGTCACCACACTCCCATCTTGCGGATCATGGGCCCATACGATGTCGTAGATGCTGTCCACATCCTGAAGAAAGGCTGCAATGCGCTCCAATCCATACGTCAATTCGGCGCAGATTGGATCGAGGTCGATGCCGCCGCACTGCTGAAAGTAGGTGAACTGTGTGATTTCCAGACCATCGAGCATGACCTGCCAGCCGACTCCCCAGGCAGAAAGCGTAGGGGCCTCCCAGTTATCTTCTTCAAACTTAATGTCGTGCTTGCGCAGGTCAATGCCAACCGCGGCCAAAGATTCGAGATATAACTCCTGAACGTTTTCCGGTGGCGGCTTCAGGATGACCTGAAGCTGGGTATGTTTATAAAGACGGTTAGGATTCTCTCCGTAGCGACCGTCAGCAGGACGGCGCGAAGGCTGCACATAAGCAACACGATAAGGCTTGGGGCCGAGCACTCGCAGAAACGTCTCCGGGGCCATAGTGCCGGCCCCAACTTCAACGTCATAAGGCTGCTGCACAACACAACCGCGCTCCGCCCAGAAGCTCTGGAGACGCAAAATTAGCTCTTGAAACGTAGGGGCTTTGGGGTTTGACATGAACTTTATTAATTTACCAGAAAGCAGTCAGCATTCAGCACTCAGCCAACAACACCCTTTCACCGCTATGGACGCGAAGGGCGCAAAGGAAGAGCAGATTCAAACTCATCTTGGTGAAGCATCTTGCTTGGCTGAATGCTGAGTGCTGACTGCTGAGTGCTTCAATTGGTACAATCTTGCGCCGGAGATCGTTCCAACGGCACACTCACATGACCAACTCTGAAAATCTTCTTTCTGGCATTCGCGTGATTGATTGCGGGACCTATATCGCCGGGCCTGCCGCGGCGACAGTGATGTCCGACTTCGGGGCCGAGGTGATCAAAATCGAGCGTCCGCCTCACGGCGATCCTTACCGCTATCTCTCGCTCGTGCCCGGCATGCCTATCTCCGACCTCTTCTATTGTTGGATCCTGGAAGCCCGAAACAAGAAGAGTGTAGCGCTCGATCTGGGCAAGCCCGAGGGGCGCGAAGCCCTGTTGAAGCTGGTTCGCACCGCCGACGTTTTCATTACTAACTATCAACCGTCGCTGGTCTGCAAATTCCAGCTTTCCTATGAAGATCTGCAGCCGTTGAACGACCGCCTCATCTATGCCCATATCACCGGCTACGGCGACTGCGGCAGCGAGGCCGAGAAACCGGGCTACGATGCCACTGCTTATTATGCGCGTAGCGGCCTGATGAATATCATGCACAATGGCGACGCCGAGCCATGCCTTTCCCCCGCTGGCTTCGGCGATCACCCTACCTCCATGAGCATCTTTGCCGGCATCATGATGGGCCTTTACCGGCGCAGCCTTACTGGTAAAGGGATGAAGGTGTTCACCTCGCTGGTCGCCAATGGCGCTTGGTCCAATGCCTGCGGACTCCAGGCTGCCTTGGTAAACGCCCAGTTTGTCCCCAGGACCACTCGCAGAGCGCCCTCCAATCCGCTGGTGAACCATTATGTGACTCGCGACCAGAAACGCTTTCTCACCTGCCTGCTCGACCCCAAGAAAGATTGGGCTAACCTGTGCGGTGCTCTTGGCCGCCCTGAACTGGTGGACGATCCACGCTTCCTGACCCCGGAGTTGCGCCGGAACAATTCTGGCGAGTTGGTCGCGATCATCGATGCCGTTGTCGCCTCCCGCGACATGGCAGACTGGGTGGAGATCTTCCGGCAACATGATGTGATATGGGCCCCGGTGCTCAGCACTGCAGAAGCAGCTCAAGATGAGCAGATGGCGGCCAATGGCGTCTTCGCCGAGATTGCCCCAGGGTTGCGTACTGTCAATAACCCATTGAACTTTTTAGGAGTAGAAAAAGTTCAGCCCTCAATGGCCCCGCAGATTGGCGAACATACCGCGGAGATACTGCAAAGCATCGGCTACAGCACAGAAGCGATTGATCAATTGATCGAGCGCGGCGTGGCCATGGCAACGAACCCAGCGGCAGCTTCTAAGGTGGCGCACTAAGGCATTTTCCACCCGATTTGAGGAAGCCCCAGACCAAGAGAAACACAAACGCCGGCGGCGCGCCCACAATTTAAGCCCAGGCTGCAAGCCTGGGGCTGGAGTTTTTACATTTCGGAGGTACTTTGGAATCTGTGATAGAGTCCCGCCGGGACGTTTGCCAGTAGCCCCAATACGGTTCACTTGAGGAATTCGAAGTTGTCAGGGACTCAGATGGTCAGCGCCGGAGGCGCACTAAGAAGTTAGCCCAGCGTGTGAACGCTGGGAAAAGATTAGGGATAAATGACAAGCCCCAGCGGGGCGGCACAGATTTTCGGTTGTCTCTGCACT
>DASZEU010000426.1:0-12477 GCA_035940535.1 Candidatus Angelobacter sp. | reverse complement strand
CTAAGGTCAAAGCTGTCATCAGCAACGCACGCGACACAATACGTTTTCTTCTTCGGCGCCGGAAGGGCCGAAGGCCACGGCAAGATGAAAGATCAGTTGGGTGGCAAGGGCGCCGGGTTGGCCGAGATGACTAACGCCGGTTTGCCTGTTCCTCCAGGATTTACCATTCAGACTGAAGCCTGCCGCGAATTTATGAAGAGCGGCACGGTTTCGGAAAAGGTTGATCGCCAGATGCTCGATGCCCTGGCGCGCCTGGAAAAACTGCAAGGACAGAAGCTGGGCACAGGCGAGAACCCTCTGCTCGTTAGCGTGCGCTCCGGCGCAAAATTCTCTATGCCCGGCATGATGGATACCATCCTCAATTTGGGGTTGAATGACGAAAGCGTCAAGGCACTGGCCGCCAAGTCGTGTAATGAGCGCTTCGCCTACGATTCCTATCGCCGCCTCATTCAGATGTTCGGGAACGTGGTGCTGGAAATTCCCAAGGCTGCCTTTGATGAAGTTTTTGATTCCCTGAAGCAAAAACGCGGAGTTTCCCAGGACACGGCTTTGAGCGCCGATGATCTTCAAGAGGTCATTGCCCAATATAAGAAGGTGGTGTTCGACCATACCGGTTGTGAGTTCCCCCAGCGACCATTGGAGCAGTTGAAGCTGGCGCGCAACGCCGTCTTTCGCTCCTGGCAAAACGAACGGGCCAAGGTGTATCGCCGCATCAATAATATTCCCGACGATCTGGGCACGGCCGTTAACGTCCAATGCATGGTCTTCGGCAACCTGGGCGAAACCAGCGGCACCGGGGTGGGATTCACACGCAATCCGGCGACCGGCGCCAAAGAATTTTATGGCGAAGTGTTGATGAACGCCCAAGGTGAAGATGTAGTTGCAGGCATTCGTACTCCGCTGCAAATCGGCGAGTTGGAAAAGGTCATGCCTGAGTGCTACCGGCAACTGCGCGAGATTACCACACGTCTGGAAACGCACTATTGCGACATGCAGGATTTTGAATTCACCATCCAGGAAGGCCGCCTGTACATGCTCCAGACCCGCAACGGCAAACGCACCGGACGGGCTGCCGTGCGGGTAGCCATCGATATGGTCAAGGAAGGGCTGATCACTCGTCAGCAGGCTATCTTCCGGGTCGATCCTAACCAACTCTATGATTTCCTGGTGCCCAAGCTTGATGAAAGCTCGGGTCCGGTGCGAGTGCTTGCCAAAGGACTGCCTGCATCGCCGGGAGCGGCCGTTGGACAAATCGTCTTCACCGCCGACGATGCTGTGGCCCAGGCTGGAAATGGTAATGGCAACAAGAAGAATCCGGTGATCATGGTGCGCGCCGAGACCACTCCCGAAGACATTCATGGTATGGAGATGGCCGTTGGAATTCTGACCTCTCGCGGCGGCATGACCAGCCACGCTGCTGTGGTCACGCGCGGCATGGGCAAGTGCTGCATTGTCGGCGCAGGCGAGGTCGAAGTCGACGAAAGAAAAAAGCAGATGCGTGTGGGAGCAGTCACGCTCAAAGAAGGCGACTGGCTCTCCCTTGACGGGACGACAGGCCGAGTCATCGAAGGCCGTCTCAATACTGTTTCCGCCACACCGGAAGATGCCGACTTGCAACTTCTGCTTTCCTGGGCTGAACCTTTCCGCAAGCTGCGGGTTCGCGCCAATGCCGATGTTCCGCGCGATGCAGTCCAGGCCCGCGCCTTTGGAGCTGAGGGTATCGGTCTTTGCCGCACTGAACACATGTTTTTTGCCGAGGACCGCATTCCTCACATGCAAGCTATGATTCTGGCCCGCACAGAAGAAGATCGCCGGGCAGCGCTGGCCAGTTTGTTGCCTATGCAACGCCAGGACTTTGAAGGTATCTTCCGCGCCATGGACGGCTTGCCGGTCACGATCCGTCTTCTCGACCCGCCGCTGCATGAGTTTCTTCCTAAACGCGAAGAACTGATGGTCGAAGTGGCGCGCTTGGAGATCAGCGATCCGCAGTCGCCGCGTTTGGCTGAGGCGCGCCAATTGTTGCGTCGCGTAGAAGAACTCCATGAGAGCAATCCGATGCTGGGACATCGCGGATGCCGCCTGGGCATCACTTATCCCGAAATATCAGAGATGCAGACGCGCGCGATCTTTGAAGCGGCAGTCAATACAACTCGTGACGGCATTAAGGTATTTCCTGAAATCATGGTGCCCTTGATCGGAACGGTCAAAGAGATGGCCCATCAAAAAGCCATAGTCCGCCGCGTGGCCGAGCAGGTGTTCAGCGAGCAGGGGGCCAATGTCGGGTACATGATTGGCACGATGATTGAACTGCCTCGTGCTTGTGTTGTGGCCGATGAGATCGCTCGGGAGGCAGAATTCTTCAGCTTTGGCACCAATGACCTTACCCAGACAACCTACGGATTTTCGCGAGACGACATCAACAAGTTTCTGCCTGTTTACATGGAGCGCGGCATTCTAAAAAACGATCCGTTCGCTACGCTCGACCAGGAAGGTGTCGGTGAATTATTACGGACTGCAGTTGAAAAAGGAAGGTCCACCAGCCCTATGTTGAAAATCGGTATTTGCGGGGAGCACGGTGGTGACCCAGCGTCCGTCGAATTCTGCGACAAGGTCGGGTTGAACTACGTCTCCTGCTCGCCCTATCGAGTCCTGACCGCACGCCTGGCCGCCGCCCAAGCCGCAGCCAAGAAGGAACTCGACGCGGAAACAGAGGGAACCAGATAAACATTTCGCCAGTGGTGTCCCTGCGTTGGGGCTTGAGCCCTTTGCAAGCTTTTTTAGCGCTTCGTGAAAGTTTTCCTAAGTTGCACAATCTACAGGGCATAATACGATTGCCACTTGTCACAGAAGAAGTGCTTGTATATCTTAATAATTCCTTCATGATCCCTTTTGACAAACGGAAAAACGGTCTCTTACAAGACTTTTCACGGGCTTTTTACAAACTGCTAGTAGGAGTGTCTCCAAAAAAGGTCCACCGGCTCCGTACTACGATTCGGCGCATCGAAAGTTTTATTGGGTTGAGCCATTCCAAGCTTGGCCGTAAGCACAAGAAGTTTCTTGAAGAATTGACCCACTTGCGGAAACGCGCGGGAAGGGTCAGGAACTTTGATGTGCAGATTCGGCTGCTTGGCTCCATTGCTAACGGTTCAACCGTCTCCGACCGCCGGGTCCTGGTGCAATTGTTTAAGGCAGGGCGCGAGAAGCAATCGCGGCGGCTGGCGTCTGTGCTGAAAAGGTTAGATCGCTCCGGACTTCTTGTGCGTTTGGAAAAGTTGGTTGGAAAATCCAGCTTTGTTGATGATGCCGGCCAACCAATTCACCCTCTGGAAGAGGCCAAGAACGGCCTATTGAAGCTTTCCGTCGATGTTCCTGGCAGCGAAAATCTCAAACCCCATCTTTTGCATGAGCTGCGAATCAGTCTAAAGCGCATTCGCTATAGGGCTGAGCTTGCGGAAGAGTCTGCTGAACGTGAGCATTTTCTGGAGACTCTCAAGGCGGTGCAAGATGCCGTTGGCGAGTGGCACGATTGGGAAGGTTTGGTGAACATCGCGGAGACACAATTTGGAGATCGCGTGAATTGTCCTTTGCTCGTGGAGATGCGCTCGCTGTTTGCAGCAAAGTATTCCGCCGCGAACTCCGCAGTAGCAGGTTTGCTTGGCTCGCTCGCGCCCGTACCTAAAAAACAGCCCCGGCCTTCTTCTGCCCGCAGCCAGGCGCGGCTCGCCTCGTAAGGAATGCCTGTCTTTGCCGCTGTCGATATTGGCTCTAACTCTGTTCGGCTCAGCATTGCCGAACTCCGCAAGGGCAAGCTCATCTCCCTACATGAGGACCGGGAGGTAACACGGCTGGGTGAGGGTGTTTTTCGCAATGGCAACCTCGATCCCCAGGCAATGGCCCACACCTTGAAGGTCTTGCGGCGTTTTCATCGTACCGTACAGAGTTGGGCGGTGGAGCGCGTGCGCGTGGTCGCAACCAGCGCCATGCGCGACAGCAATAATTCTCAAGTCTTCAAAGAGTGGGTCAAGTCGGCTACCGGTTGGAATGTGGATGTGATCTCCGGCACGGAAGAGGGCCGGTTGATTCACCTCGGAGTTATTTCCAAGCTAAGAGTGCGCCCCCCGGAGCTGCTGCTGATTGACTTGGGCGGAGGCAGTTGTGAGTTGACGCTTTCCAGCCGCGGTCACATCAAGGACGTCGTGACTCTTCCGCTGGGCGCAGTCCGTTTGACGCAGGAGTTCATCCGGCGTGATCCTCCCTCCAGCGACGAGTTAAAGCGGCTGCATGAATTCATTGCCGAAGAAGTAACGCGCACCCCTCGGTCTATAAGGCAAGCACCGGTAAGAGTTGCCATCGCCACTTCGGGCACTGCCGACGCCCTGACTGGAGCGGCGCAGTCCTTAAAGCTTTCCCGCAACGAGGTGACTGTGGCCGCCGCCGTGAGGCTGGCGAAGCGTCTGGCCAAGATGACGCAGAAGCAGCGTGAGACCATCAAAGGCATCAATGCCAAGCGCGCAGAGATCATCGTGGCTGGCGCCGCAGTCTATGCACACGTACTGAACTCTTGCGGGCTGAAGGGTTTCCGTTATTCACCCTTGGGTTTACGCGACGGCGTTTTGGCCCAGATGGCCGCAGAACATGATCAGGGCAGCCGGTCGCATCGCCAATTGGAGTCCGACCGCCAGGACGTGCTGCTCAATATTGTTCGCCGCTATGGCGTGGACATGAAAAATGCCGAGCATGTACGCAACCTCGCATTGTCGCTTTTTGATCAATCCAAAGCGGTGCACCAACTGGTAAAAGGCTTTCGTGAATGGATTGCCGCGGCCGCCATGCTCTATGAGGTGGGGAACTACATCAACCCCGTAGGACGTCATCGTCACACCTACTATACGATTGCGCACTCGGAGCTCTTTGGATTTACGCCCTTGCAAAGGCAGATCATCGCCATCATCGCCCGTTTCCAGGGTAACTCCAGGCCCCAGCTTCGGGACCGGCTGATCAAGGTGCTTCCCGCTCATCTGCGGGTCGAGGTAATCAAAGCTATCGCCATTCTTCGCGTGGCCCGGACACTCAATCAGGGCCGTCGCGAGGCAGTGCGTTCTATCCGAGTTAAGGCGAGAGGTGGAGACATCACCATAAGCGCGAAGACCGGGCGAGCAGGAGCCGATCTGGAGATGTGGGCAGCCAGTAAAGAAGTTCCTTATTTCCGTGAAGTCTTTGGCCGGGAACTGCTTTTCAAATTGTTCTGAAGGGTGCGCGCAATCTTAGGAGTCACAAGCCAATGCAAGATCCCCGAACGGCCGCGCATTTCAACTTTGGCCACCGCCCCCTTTTTAAACTCAATTTGGGCTGTGCCTGAATTTTCAGAAATGGTCTTGCTGAAGAACTCCGTAAAGCTTGGGTTGTGTCCCACGACAATCACGGCTTCATGTTTGCGGTACCCCGCCAACATTTCCTGGAACAAGTCAAACGTGGCCTCTGGACGGAGAGCATCCTCGGTGTGCACTGGATTCTCGAAGGCCAGTTCATTCGCTACCAGAGAAGCGGTTTGCAGTGCGCGTTTGAGCGGGCTGCTGATGATACATTCAACTTGCACATCCAAAGTGGCAAGCATCCGGCCAACATAGCGTGCCTGCAAAACGCCTTCTTCGTCCAAAGGACGGCGTTCATCTTTTTGGGCGTTCAGCATTTTCTTGCCTGCGGAAGCGTGGCGCAAAAAATAGACGGTCATGTTTTTTAACTAACCTTTGACTAACTGCTTCTTTCTTGTGCGTTCAACTTTGGGCAGAAGTACGATAGGCTCGGGAATATCGCTCAGGCTTGCGGAACCCTCGGCCAGCGCAATCAGGAAATCCTGGGCGCTGAAACTAAGCTGCCCCTTTTGCCTTCTTACGTGCGAATAGTTTCCATTGCGGTCGAGAAAACGGGCTTTAACATTGTCGGCAAGATAGGCAGCCAGGATTTCATCTTTGGCCCGCTGTTTCAATCCAGCGTCAAAAATAGGGCAAAGAACTTCAACCCGTTCATAGAGGTTGCGCGGCATCCAGTCGGCGCTGGAAATATAAATCTCCTCGTCTCCACCGTTTTCAAAATAAAAGATGCGGCTGTGTTCCAGCAGCCGTCCTACAATGCTGCGAACCCTGATGTTTTCGCTGATTCCCGGCACTCCCGGCCGCAGCGAGCACATCCCGCGCACAATCAGCTCAATCTTCACCCCCGCCTGGGATGCCCGGTACAGAGCCTGAATCACATTCTTGTCGAGCAGAGCGTTCATCTTGGCAAGGATTCGCGCCGGCCTGCCGGCTTTGGCATGTTCCGTTTCGCGCAAGATCAGCGCCAGAGTATTCGTGGCCAAGTCCACTGGAGAGATGGCGACAGGCTGGTAGGTTTGAGCTTCGGCATGGGCGGTGAGGTAGTGAAAAACGGAGTGCACCGCGGCGGTAATTTGCGGAGACGCAGTTAACAAACTCACATCGGTATAGAAGCGGGAGGTGGTGGAGTTGTAATTTCCTGTCCCAATATGGACGTAGCGGCGGGTGATTCCATCGGGATCATGCCGCACCAGCAAGGCAAGTTTGCAATGGGTCTTTAATCCCACCAGGCCGTGATAGACCTGCACCCCTGCATCCTCCATGCTGCGCGCCCATTGGATGTTGGTGGCTTCGTCGAATCTGGCTTTTAATTCCAGAACGACAATCACCTCCTTTTCCGCCGCCGCGGCAATCAGCGACTGCACGATAGGAGAGTTCTGACTGGTGCGATAGATGGTTTGCTTGAGGGAAATTACATTAGGGTCCTGGGCTGCGCTTTCGATGAAGTCAACGACCGCCTCAAAGGAATCGTAGGGATGGTGCAGCAAGATGTCGCGCTTGCGCAGTTCGTCAAAGATGTTGCTGCTGGTGGCTGGCAGACGCAGCTCTCGCGATAAAAATGGTTTGTACTTAAGGTCCGGGCGCTCTGTAACTTCGTAGAAATTATAAAGCCGCGAAAGATTGACCGGGCCTTCGGTGCGGAAGACCTGCCAATTCTCAAGTTCAAAATTTTGCTGCAAGCGTTCGGCGATCTCCGGATGAGCATCGGCATCAATTTCCAGACGCACGGCATCGCCTTTGCGCCGCCGGTGCAGCTCCGTGCGCACCGATTCCAGCAGGTTGCGGCTCTCTTCCTCTTCCACGTAGAGGTTGCTGTTGCGCGTTACCCGAAATGACGACACCGATACAATGTCATAACCTCGATACATGCGAGGAGCGTTGTAGGTCAGCAGATCGGCCAGGAAAATATAGTGAATGCCCGATTTTGAGGGCAGCCGAAGAAGCCGGGGCAGCACCCTGGGTACGGTAATCACACCAATATAGGTGCCGGCGGCGCGTCTTTTGCGCTTGAGTAGTAGTCCGATACAAAGAGCTTTGTTCAGCACCCGCGGAAAAGGATGCGCAGGATCAACCGTGACCGGGGTCAGCAGCGGATCAACTTCCTTTTGGCAATAGGCGTCAATAAATGCTTCCTGGTCAGGGTCTAACTCGTTGAGGTGGAGTACCCGGATATTCTCGCGCGCCATGGCCGGAAGCAGCTTCTTGTTCCAGCACGCGTATTGCTCCTGGACGAACTCGTGGGTCTCTTTGGCGATAAGGTCGCGTTCTTGCTGAGCGGTGAGAGCATCTGGCCCGGAATCGATGAATCCATCTTCAATTCGCTGCAGCAGCCCTGCGACTCGCACTTCGAAGAACTCGTCCAGATTGCTGGCTGTAATAGCAAGGAATTTCACCCGCTCCAGCAAAGGATTGCGCTCATCGCTGGCTTCTTCGAGGACCCGCCGGTTAAAGGCAAGCCAGGAAGCTTCGCGATTGATATATAAGGATGGATCGTCCACAGAACGATTCATAACGCTCAGATCAAACCGGGATGGTAGCAATGATTTGTGAATGCAATATTAAAACTTGCAGGTTCGGAGGCCAGGACCCCTAAGCTATTGTAACTCGGTCTTCCCGGCCCGAAAACGCCGCGATTCTATGGAGTATAGCGCGACGCTTCCCGGGATGCGGTGGTGAGTATCGGAAAATGATTGCAGCTCTCTGCGCCACGGCGCAGACGACGTGGGGTAGCTACAAGGCCAGAGGCGGTATGCCCGTAGGACATGGGCCAGCATCGCTACACATTGTTGATCCGCAACAGTCGGTGCATTGAGTGACAGTGAAATCCGAGACCATGCTGGTTCCGCCGGCCGTGAGTCTTCTCAGTGTTTCCTGGACGAGCACAAGTTTTTTAATTTGCATTCTGGTTTCTCCTTATTCCGCGTTGAATTAGAACCAGCTTACGCCAAGGTCACAGGAATCAGCGTGGCATTTTCGGAATTGTTACCCCCTTCGTAGCTCTTACTTCCATTCTCCTTGAATTTGGAAAGCAGCCCAGAAATAAGGAAAGCTCCAGCGAGTCTGTTTCCACATCTCAATCTGTGCTGCCCTCAGTGCCTCCGCCGGAGATTTCTTCTGTTGCTCTATGGCTTTGTAGAACGAGGCCATCAATGTTGCTGTGGCTGCGTCCGAAACGTTCCACAGGCTGGCCACAACACGGCTGGCGCCCGCGTACATGAAGCCACGAGTGAGTCCGACCAGCCCTTCGCCGCTGGTCTGCTTCCCCAAGCCTGTTTCGCAAGAGCTCAGCACCACCAATTCAACGGGCAAGTTGAGATTGTAGATGTCCTGCAACTCCAGAAATCCATTCTGGGGTCTTCCCTGGGAGTCGTACATCGAGAGCACCAGGCCAGAGAGGTCGGGGTGGTCGCTATCGACTAAACCGTGAGTGGCAAAATGAACGATCCGGTAGAGTCCCAACTGTGGGCTGGTGGCAAGACTCCGATTGGCCTGGAAATCCAACGCCTGCATACCCTGACCGGCAGGCGTAACTGCCATGATCGCTTGCGCCTCACGGCGACTGAAAGGCAGGCGAGGCAGATTAAGCTTTCCATCAACTACAGACCAGGAGCGATTGCGCTCTCGGGCGGTGGGCTCTTTCCCTGCCAAGGTCGTGGTTGCATAAGAAGAAGGGCGTTGCTGAGTTATTCGACTGTCACGTTTGTCAAACACCGGGTCAGCTAAGACCGCTACTGCCTTGGGGGCTGGATTGCGTCCCATTGCCTGTTGACGCAGCACGGCCAACACCGAGGCCGAGGGCAGGGTAACAATCTCATGTTTTACCACCAAGGGCATCATCGGTTGGACATTGGAGTGGGGCGCCGGCAGAGCGGAAAAGGGAATGTAGTCGAGCATACCATCACTGACGATCAGCAAACGTTTTCGTGTGAGTTCCGCGGCCAAAGGTCCTAAGACAATTCTGCTCAACGCTTCCGCAGCTTTCGGATATTCCGTTTCAGCTTTTGTCCATCGAGCTTGTCTCTGTACTGCTGTTTCGTTCTTGCTGGTGGCATTCCTGATGGTCAGCAGATCGTAGACACGCCGCGCCGCTTTTTCGATCTCATCGCGCCCCGGCAATATGTAGCTGGTAATCGAAGATGCACTTACTGCAAATGCATAACTGCGATTTTCGCCCAGCGAATATTCCAGGAGCAAGGTGTCACCATCGAGCAATTGCTGCTGGACTTGGGTAGCGCTCAATGGATGTGACTGGACCAGGGCGGTGTAGCGAGGGCTGCGCGCCGTGATTAGCGCTTCCACCTGGTGGCTCTCGGCCAGAAGTTCTGCAATCGCCTTGTCGAATGCTGCCAGTTCTGCATCGCTGTGATTGTGGCTTAAGAGCTGAATGCGTCCGTTGGTTTTGGAGGCCAGCGATTCCCGTATCATGCGCTGCCGCTCCATCAATACGGGATCAACACTCTTCTGAAGATCAACTTTAGCCACGCTCAGCAATTCCAGCAGCGCGCGGGCCCGTGAGCGTTCTAGAACCTGAAAGGCTTCCTGAGGCCGGCCCAGATCCATGAGCAGATCAATGTACTCTTTGTAGTAGGGCGTATTTCTAGCGCGGAAATCTGAACGAATCTCATCTCCACCGCCAAGATGGGTGATCTGTTCTTCTAAGGCGGTCAGTACTCGGTCGTAGAATTGCATGGCCAGATCAGGCTGCTGTTTCTTTTTTTTGACTTGGGCAAGAGCAGCCAGAAGATAGACATGCTCCATGGTTCCTGGAGCTAATTCCTCGCGGATTGCCAGCGCCTGGCGCATGTACTCCTCTGCCCGCGCAAGATCGCCGCGGCGCTCGGCAATACGGCCTAGTTGAGCGAGGGACTGTGCCACTTCGCCGCTGCGAGGAATCAACTTCTGTTGAATTTCCAGGGCATGGAGTTGACGCTCTTCAGCTTTGATGAGGTCACCGGTTTTGGACGCAAACACGCTTAGAGTGTTCTGGCATGCTGCAACCATGAGTCCGTCAGGATCGATCTTTTCGGCAACGGCCAAAGCTTTTCGATAGAATTCGTCAGCCTTGTCTTTTTCTCCCCGGCGAACATTGAGTCCGCCCATCGACCAGAAGCTTGTCATGAGCTCCGGGCTATCGGGGTTCAACCTTTCCCTGATGTTAAGCGCCTTCTGTTGATCAGCTTGGCCGGTTGCCAGATCCCCTCTCCAGGCAGCAATAATCCCCAGAGAATTGAGGCTGGCTGCAAAATCCAGGCTATCGGGCACTTGTTTTTGCCGGATGGCAAGAGCGTGACGCTCGTATTCCTCGGCTTTCTCCAGATTGCCGCGAATGCGAAGATTAAAGCTTAGCCGGGAGTAGATGGTCGCCGCGAGCAGGCCATCAGGAGTCTGCTCTTTCAGGATTGTCAAAGCTTCCTGTAGGTAGGTCTCAGCTTTTGCGGGCTCACTGCGCGCCAAAGCTACATCGCTCAATCCCACCAAGCTTCGTGCGAATTCAAGACCGTGGGCGGCTAACTGTTGCTGGATCGCAACAGCCTGCTGAAAAAACTCACTGGCCTGGCCGACGTTGTAGAACAATGCGGCCAGATTGCCAAGATAGTTGTAACTAGTTGCTACAGCCAGGCTGCCTGGAGCAAGCTGTTCGCGCAGAGCAAGCGCCTGACGGAAGAATTCTTCTGCCTTGGTGCGGCGGCCACGGCGGGAATGAATGAGACCGAGGCCATCAAGGCTCCTCGCCATCTCCAAACTGCCAGGGGCGTGTTCTTGGTATTTAGCCAGCGCCTGGGCAAAGTATTCCTCTGCTTTCGCCAGGTTACCTCGGTTGTAGGAGACAATAGCTTTTCCACGCAGGCTATGGGCCATCTCCAGGCCATCGGGATCGAGTTTCTGGGCGATCACAAGAGCCTTCTGGTAGTATTCGTCAGCCTTGGCTATGTCTCCGTATTTTTCGGTGACATCGCCCAGTCCATTGAGACTCTGGGCTAGGCCCAGACTGTCAGGGGCAGACTCTTGCTCAATCTCCAGAGCTTGCCGGAAATACTGCTCCGATTGCCGTAAGTCGCCCTGGTTCCAGGCCACGGAACCGAGACGATTCAACTCCTCAACGGCAGCCAAGTGCTGGTCAGATATTGGCGTCTGGAGGGTCTTATTGCTTAGTTGGGCTGGAGGAGTTGGCGGGCCATTGGCGGGCAATCCCCCTACAGTCTGGCCGGAAGCCATGACTTGAGGCAAAATTATCCCGCAAAAGACAATAAGCTTACGCAGCTTCATCCGATGATCTCCACAAGATCGATCAAGCTTCCGCCGAAGCATTTTTGATTTTTTCGGGAGGAGCTTATTCTCTCATGGTTGTGAACCGGCCAGCAACACCGATTTGACCTGTCAAAGGAGCTAACCCAATGTGCCGGCGGCAGATAAACTTTGTTGCTACTTCATGAGTTCCAGATGGCTGCGGGCCGCCCTGGCAATGGTCTCGTTGGGACTGTTTTGCAGGCGAAGAAACAGCGCTTTGGCTTCAACCGGCCTGTCTTGCAGTGAATAAAGCTCGGCCAGATTGAGCGTGTTGGCTTCGTTACCGGGATCGAGCTTCAGCGCTTTTTCGTAGGCCACCGTGGCCTCGATGGATTTGTGCTGGCTCATCAAGGCAAATCCCAGCAAGCCGTATCCGGCGGCGAATTGCGGATTCAATTCGGTCACCCGCAGAGCCGCCTTCTCCATTTTGCCGACAGCCTCGGTATCCTGTTTCTGGCTCAGGAGCATGGCCTGGTAGTAGTGGACTTGCCAATCATTCGGATTTTTTGCCGCAGCGTGATCTAGATGAGGCATGGCGGCATCGAAGTCATGGCGGTTGAAATAGGCATAGCCCAGGCCGCGATGCGCAGCAACATTCTCCGGGTCTTCGTTAAGAATTTTCTGGAATTCGCTGATGCCTCGCTCTTCATAATCATGCTCGTGCAGGTGAATATCGGCCAGGATGGCTGCTGCCTCGAGCCGTGCAACCGGCCGGACGGCTAGCTGCACCTTTTCACTCACCTGTGACAACGGAAGCCGGGACTCTCGCGGACCATCGCGCAGATATTTCTCAATTGCCCGATCGAAAACTGCGGGA
>DASZEU010000425.1:0-10584 GCA_035940535.1 Candidatus Angelobacter sp. | reverse complement strand
CCATGAGTTACCTCACCCACACGGAATCCAGAGTACAGGGGGATTATAATACTAGCTATATAACTAGTCAAACACTTTTTTAATTCATTCACAGCTTCTTACGTGCTGGGCTACTCTCTTCCGCCCTTGCAGGGCTGGTTCATCCAAGCTCCGAACGTTATCCTCATTATTCCTTAAGTGAACCGTATTGGGGCTACTGCCAAACGTCCTCCTTCGGGGACTCAAGACAAAACCTGCGCATTTAGAGGGGAGCTGCCTGAATCAGCTAAATCCAGCAATTCTCATTGACTTAGGCCTCGGCGGTGCATCAAAATAAGAGCAGGCCTGGGTGGGCTGCCCTCCTTTTGCAGCCAAATCTTCTCCCATGACGCACTCCAACAGTGGGGTGTGCAAGGACACCTCTCATGGCAAAAATCTTGTGCGTGGATGATGAACCTCACGTAGTTACCTTGAAGTGCGCCATTTTAGAAGCTGCCGGGCACACTGTGACCGCTTCCACATCCGCCCGCGATGCTATGGAAAAGATTCAGAACAATACTTATGACGCTGTAGTTACGGATTGGCGGCTAGGAGATGCCAATGGCAGAGCTGTGGTGCAGGCAGCCAAGAGCCATAGCTCCATGCCTGTGGTGGTGGTTTCCGGTTACGTAGCCGAAGCTTTTCAGGCGGCCGAGCCACTGGCCGACCTCTATCTCGAGAAGCCGGTCAACCCCGAAGAACTCGTAACCATTGTGAACGAACTGCTGAAGAGCAGCGAAAAACCAGCACCCCGGTAAAAGCTACAACCTTAGCGCGGAGTGACTGTCGCTACCGATGTGGCTGCTGCCTCAGCGAGAATACGGTGGTGTATGGTGAACAGCGCCAACTCCAGCCGGTCAGAAACTCCGATCTTGTCGTACACGTTGCGAAGATAATTCTTGATGACTTGCTCCGTCGTCCCTAATTGCGAGGCAATCTCTTTGTTCTTGTAACCCTGTACGATCAAGGCCACAATTTTCAACTCTTTGGCCGTGAGGCGGTCACGAACACGCGCTCCTACCAGATCATTTTCTGCGGTCTCTTTGCTTTCCACCGTGTCTTGCACCCAGGTTTCGCCCTTGTTGACCTTGCGGACGCACTGCACCAGCGATTCTCCGCTCACATTGCGGTAAATCACGCCGTGTACACCATTCGTCAGATAGTGGCGGGAGTCCTGGCTGGAGTCGGCGATGACTACCAGCTTGGTCTTGAATTTCCTGGCCGATTCCACTACAGATTGCAGGTTAGGATGGATATCGGAGCTCAAGATCAAAACAGACGCGTGGAATTTTTCCAGCGCCATCATCATTTTCTCTGAGTTTTCGGCTTGGGCCACAATGCGCAGGTCATCTTCCACCGCCAGAACTTTGGCTGCGCCCGTGCGGAAGATGGCTTGGTTGTCGGCCAGGATTATCTTCAGCATTATTTGGTTCCTTTGCTCTTGCGGATGAACTTATATTCGTCAATCACGCATGCCACGCCATTTCTCTTCTTCCCCTTGGCGGTTTTCGAACTGCCCTCGCGCCGCACCACCCGGCCGGAACAATGCACCTCAACGTCGCTGGGGGTTCCCAGTACTTTAGCGGGCAGGGTAATATCAAACTCAATCGGAGAGCCCACCGCCAAATCGGTGTTGGCCTGGATATAGACCCCCGCGGCGCTCACGTCGGCAGTGGTTCCACTGTCGATCGCATCACCTTTTTGCCGTATGCGAATCGGCAATTCGAGTGGAAATCGTTTTCCCGTTCTTGATTCTGACATTTGCCTCCTCTTGATGATGCGCAACCCACCTTGAACAGGCAGGCTATTTTATACCTGGGGGGATAAGATTAGTGTTTTTATATCACGAAATGACAGAGTAGCACACGGGATTTCAGGTAACTGTTCCTGCTGAGTACTTAGGAGTCGGGTGATTTCAAACCAAATTTCGAGCGCTGTCCGGGGGTGCATACTTAATGGGGACGGGGTGCTTAAGAAGAAAACTCGCCAACCCTCTCAGATTTCCCTAGCCCGTTCCACGAGTCACTTGGGCACGAGCAGCGATGGAAATCCGTGATGTTAGACATTAAGGATTCATCCCACCAGAAGCCGATTCACCCAATTCTTCGGCAATCCTTGGTGAAAATTCCGGCGACTGAATAGCCCAGCATCAACCCCAGAAGCACCACAGCGCCGGCAGCCGGCCACAAGTGCTCCTGCAAATTCCGCTTAATGTCGAGCTTCTCTTTTACGGCTTGCCGCAATTCCGCCACAGAATTGTGAATCTGCCGGCGCTGTTCTGCGGCACGCTTTTCCAGGATGTCGGCAGGAATGCTTGAAGTCATACTGTCCTCGCTTCATTCTGGATCCAAACCTGATCCTGTTTTAGCACTTCCAAGGTTCGCTTGGGCGCGACTCCCACCGTCCGAATCTCGGTGTACCCAGACCAGCCAATAGCGATGCCGGCGGCCAGATAGATGCAGGCAACAATCACGGCTGCCCACATCCAGGAGTAAGCGCTCGGCTGGAACCACGTTTGAATCAGGGCGACCAGGGCAAATGTCAGCGTAATCCAGGCTGCAAACAGCAAGGCCGCAGCTATGAGCAGCCATGGCGCAGACTGTTTCAGGGCGCGTGCTTTCTCCCGGAGTTCGGAGTGCAGAAGCTGCACCCGCGTATCAAAAAAGTCTTTGAGTTCCGCCGTTGTTTCCGCCAGTACAGCGCCAATCGATTTCTCAGTATGCACGGTTTGCCCTCCACGTTCGTATTCCGATTCCCACCAGAATTCCCACCATCCCGACAGCCACAAGAGTATGTATCGGGTACCCCCGCGAAATCTGGTTGGCGCGCCGGCGTGCTCGAAAAACTCCGGCTCTGGTCTTGGCGCCCAACTCTCCGGCTTTTTGAACCACAGCGTTGCTTAACTCCGAAGCTCGTATTGCCACTTCCTCGCTGAGTTCGTGGGCTTTCGCTTTTACGGTGACAGCCAGATCATTCAAGCGGGTAACTGCGGAGTCCGCCGTTTTGTCACTGAGTTCGTGCAGCTTCTCCCGTGCCTTCCGCAAATTGCTGACCGTCTTGCCCAAGGCCGTGCCAATCTGCTGGGCGCGCTGCACCAGCGCAGGATTGACGGACTCTTCATTATTCGCCAGCAAGTGCTCAGGCTGGTTGGGTAGAACATCTGAGCTCTTGTACAAGGTCTCAGTCATTGATGGGATTCCATTCTCCAGGGGGGATTGAAAGTACTTATTACTTAAGATGTCCGATTTGAGCTGCGAGTTTGAACGCCGCGTAAATGAATTGTGCATCACTGTCTTGCGGAGCTGGCACGTTAATGGGGTCGAATGAGAGCTAAAGCTTAGAAGGGCCCAAATCAGGAATGTTAATATGCGCGATTA
Organism: Candidatus Angelobacter sp.; assembly: GCA_035940535.1. Lineage (GTDB taxonomy): Bacteria > Acidobacteriota > Terriglobia > Terriglobales > Acidobacteriaceae > Angelobacter. The sequence continues at coordinate 7,189 of DASZEU010000425.1, read as the reverse complement.
CGATCGGCCAATGGCTGTTCGTAACCCTTCGGGACATATCGGCAAGCGATATGTCATTCCTGCATACAGGAATCCGTAGGAATAGGCGCTCTTAAATATGGGAATTGAAATGAATGGCATTCATTCGATGCTCTAATGACCGATAAACCATTCCCCTGCATGTATTTACAAAATATTTCCTATGGCAACTCTCCTGCATGGAAAGTTCATTCATGTTATTCACCCGATTCTGAGAGGATCGACCGGGGGAATAGTAATTCCAACAGAGGTGAGACGATGCTCATGCGTGAGATGCTTCATAGGCGCGGGACGTTACTTTTGTCCTGCATGGCTGTCTTGGCACTCCTGGTAGCCGCACCAATGTGGGCTCAATCTACGGTGGCGACTGGAAGTATTCAAGGAACGGTCACCGATCCAAACGACGCCGTAGTTGCCAATGCGAGCATCACCATCACCAACGCGGCAACCGGAGAGGTGAAAAAGGTGTCGAGCACTTCCTCAGGCACCTTTGCCTCGGGCGCGCTAATACCCGGTGACTATCAAGTGCGGGTAGAAGCGCCTGGGTTTCAAACCGTAGTAACCAAGGTTGCCGTGCAGGTTGGCGTAATTACATCGGGGAATACCAGGCTTGCTGTTGGTAAGACTTCGGAAATCGTCGAAGTAGCGGGCTCCGCTGTCCAGGTAAACACTGACCAGGCGACGGTCCAAGGAGTTCTAACGGCCCAGCAGATTGATAATCTGCCGATCAACGGTCGCAACTTCCTGGACTTGGCGCAGTTGGAGCCTGGAGTCCAGATACAGGATGGCGGAAATTTTGACCCAACCAAGAATGGATACTCGTCCATCTCCTTCGGCGGACGTTTTGGCCGCACCGCCCGAATTGAAGTTGACGGCGTTGACATAAGTGACGAGACGGTAGGCACGACTACGCAAAATATCCCTGCTGGCGCGATCGAGCAGTTTCAAATCAGCCAGTCGTCACTCGATCTATCCACCGAACTGACTTCTTCGGGAGCGGTCAATGTGGTCACCAGGTCCGGATCGAACAAGTGGCATGGCGAAGCTTTCTATTTGTTCCGCGATCATACTCTGGCTGCCACTCTTGGCGACCACGATATTCCTTTTCAGCGGAATCAGTTTGGTGGGAGGCTGGGTGGTCCAATCCTGAAGAACAAACTGTTTTTCTTCGTGGATGCGGAGCGCATCAAGCAAGATCTTTTCAACCAGGTAGCGACCGGGTCTCCCTTTACCAGTCTGGCAGGCGGGTTTAATTCTCCATTCCACGATACCGATGGAATAGCCAAACTCGACTGGCAAATCAATAACAACTATCACGCCTTTTATCGTTTCTCGTATGAGCAAAACAGGGCGGTCAAAGCATTCGTATCCAATGCCTTCCAGCCATTCGCCAACGTCGACAATACACCCGCCCACGTGGCCGGACTGGACTTCACCACTGGTTCATTCACGCATCAGATCCGGTTTGGCTACACCAAGTTCCGCAACGGCATCACCGATGCGGTAGCGGGAAGCAATATCCTCGATCCTGCTCCTGGTATTGAGCTGGCCATTGGTGGCGATCCCTTCTGTATTGGAATAGCTTTTGATCCTTTCTGCTCCGGGCCTAACTTCCTGGCGCCGCAGCAGACTTATCAGGCCAATCACCAAATCAAGTACGACGGCAGCAAGACGATTGGCGCTCATATCCTGCGCTATGGATTCGGCTACAACCACATCCAGGGAGGTGGATTCGCAAAGTTCCTGGGCCTTGCTCCAGCCGTATCCTCGCCCGCAAGCGGAGTCACGATCTCGAACGCATTTCCGGGAGGCGCCAGCAATCCATTAAATTACCCTGCAACCAACGTTACCCTGGGCAATGGCATAGGGTTTTCCTCGGAGAAACCCGCCTTTGGATTGCCTGCTGGTGGGCTTGGACCTGACGACCGCATTACCTGGTATGCAGGCGATTCCTGGAAGATTAAGCCAAACCTTACCTTGACGTACGGGTTGCGCTATGTGCGTGATACCGGACGCACCGATAGCGACCTGGGTACGATTCCGTGTTCAGCTTTGTTTGCCAACGGGCAGCCTCCTTCTACCCTTTCCCCGGCAGACGTAGCGGCGCTCCAGGCCCAATGCGCTTCGGCGGGAAGCGTGCTCGACATGTTTGGACCCGGATTGGGCAAGCCAGTCAAGCAGCCCAACGGGAACTTTGCTCCGCAGTTTGGCTTCGCCTGGGACCCCGCCAGCCATGGCAAGACCGTAATTCGTGGCGGAATCGGTCTCTATTATGAGAATTCCATCTTTAACAACAACTTGTTTGACCGTCCCGGGCGGCTGCAACAAGGCCTTTTCCTGAATTTCGCCACGGCATGTTCGAACGGCGCTGCCAGCCCGGTGGCGCTGCCGGGCGGCGGCACTGTCACGCCGACATTCTGCGGGCAGCCTATTGGTACCGCAGCGCCGGCAGTGATTGCCTTGCAGAAGCAATTCCAGGCGGCCACGATTGCCGCCGGGCCTTCTTCGAACAATGCTTTTATCGGCAACGCATTGAGCGGCTTCACCAGCGTTGTCCTTTTCGATCCGAATTACAAGACTCCCCGCTCGGTGCAGATGAACATTGGCATGGAGCATCAGTTGTGGAAAGGTGTAGTGCTTTCGGCGGACTACGTGAGAAACGTCCAGACTCACAGTTTGCTGGCCATCGATGTGAACCATGTTGGCGATGCCCGTTTCTTCAACAAAAATGCTGCTCAGGCTGCAGTAGCAGCCACCCTTGCCAATTGCGGAGCTGCAACGGTCAATCAAGCGATTGTCAATTGTCCGACTAATCCTACCGGTCAGCCGGGGCCCTACACGCCACGCCCAGCAACCATGGCCGATTTTGTCTTCAATGGCCTTGGATCCGGCGCTGAAACATGCGGCGGCGCGCCTTGTCCCACAGCAGCTTTTGGCGGCAAGAACTCCAGATTGGGAGTCCTGCAAATGTTGGAGCCTAGCGGCCGCTCGGTTTATAACGGTCTGCAAACCTCACTCAAAGCCAACGTCAGCAACCCAATCAAGGGGATTAAGAACTTTAGCTGGCAGGTTTCCTATTCTTTATCGAGCTACATAGGGACTGCCAAAGATGGTGATTTCATTAATACAGCAATCGACAACAACAACCCCGCGCATTTTATCGGTCCGAACGCTCTCGACCGCAAGCATCAACTTTCGTTTGGCGGATATGTTGATTTGCCCTGGTCGTTCCGCTTCGGTGCGGTTTCCCACTTCTATAGCCCGCTGCCGGTTAGCCTGTTTCTTCCCACCACCGGCGCAGGAATCTTCGCTACGGATGTGACCGGCGATGGTTCTGGCGACGGGACTGGAGTATATCCGGTGGGAGATCTCCTTCCCGGCACCAACGTTGGAGCTTTTGGACGCAGTATTCCCGCAGGCAATCTGAATCAAGTGATCAACAACTACAACAACACGCAGGCGAACACGCCAACTCCGGCAGGACAAGTGCTGATCCAGAATGGCATATTGACCCTGGCGCAGTTGCAGGCCTTGGGTGGCGTCCAGCAATCCATTGCGCTGGCGCCCAATGGCCAGGTTGGCCTGGATTGGCTGAAGGCGCTCGACCTGAAACTGAGCTGGCCCAAGAAAGTTACTGAGAGCTTCACCATTGAACCCAGCGTTGCAGTCTTCAACGCAATGAACTTTGCCAACTTCGATGCGCCCGGCGGCGCTCTTACCGGCATTCTCGGCGGTGGACCTGGTTCCGTGAATGGCACTACCATGGCGGACCGCAACAACGGTCTCGCAGCCACACGCATCGGCGTTGGTTCTGGCGTGTTTAGTTTGGGCGCACCACGCGTGATTGAGTTTGGGTTGAGATTGACGTTCTAGTTTCTCCAGGTTTGATCACCTATCCCATAGCCGCTGTTCTGTAAGGAACAGCGGCTATGTTTTTTGTGCAGGAATCGCCTACAATTGAGAGAGTCAAAGCAAAACTCTATGCGCAGTCGTATTCTCTCGGTTCCTCTGCTTCTTGTTCTTTCACTGATTTTTTCATGCCCGCTGTTCTTGGCCCAGCAAAACACTCAGACTACAGACATACAAGCTGACGCCAAGGCGCAGAAGAGCGGTAGCGATTCGCTCGTTCCGCACGACAGCCCCAGTTCGCCTGCGGCCCAGGAGGCCCTAGCCAAAGGGCAAGAACTCATGTTCAAGCAGCATGACGTGAAGGCCAGCATCGAACATTTCAAGAAAGTGGTTGAACTTGATCCTGCGTTTTTGCAAGGACACATCCTTCTGGGCAATGCCTACATGCAGACCGGGCAATGGACAGAGGCGCAATCCACTTTTGAAAAGGCGGCCAAACTTGAGCCTTTGAGTTCGGTGGCCCTACTGGGAATCGGAGCGGCGTTGAACCAGCAACTTGACTATGCCGGGGCGCAAGAGCCACTGCGCCAAAGTCTGGAACTCAACCGTGCTTCGGCGGAGGCCCATTATGAACTGGCCCGCGCTCTGTGGGGATTGAACAAATGGGAAGAAGCGGAGCCCCATGTTCGCAAGGCCATTCAATTGAATAAGGACTACGCTACCCCGCACTTGCTTATGGGAAATATCTATCTACAGGAAGAGAACCCGGCTTTTGCCATGGCGGAATTCCAGGAATACCTGAACCTTGCTCCCCAAGGGCCAGACGCGCCTGCCGTCAAAGAGATGGTTGCCAAAATTCAAAAGGCCCTGGGTACTCCTGGAGTCAAAAAGCGCAGTAAAGCGGCCCCCAAGAACCATTTCTTGCCGCTGATGAACGCTGATTGGCGCTGAAAAAACGAACTGGACTAACTGCATGCCCCTTGTAGTCGGGAAATCTTCTTTTTTGATTCAGATTACACAGTCTCCCAATTCTTCACTATTCAGTGATCCAATGAAACCTGCTGCTGACGAGCGTGAGCTTGTTGCGGTCAAAGAGCTTGAGTTGCATGTGAATTTTGTGGCCGTCCATCGTGCCATCGAGGCTGAGTTGGTCCCGCACGGGCCTGTCGAAGACGAAACTGGCCTTCCAGTTCTGGCTGCCAGCCTTCGTCAGGCTAAGAGTTTTGTCCTGATCGTTGATGGAAGAGCCAAAGCTGACGAAGGTATCGTCCATGCGCTGAAATGATGTAGAAGTCGTGTAGTCAAACAGCACGCGGCGCCATCGGTCATAGTCAGTGAGCAGCGGTGATCGCATCTGGCCGTCAATGGACATCTGCTCGACATCCCAAATGCCATACAGCGAGGGCCTGGGACGTCCGCCGCCGCGCGTGTACCAGGTATGAATATCCGTGTGAAGATTCATTCCTACGAGAAACAAGCCAAACAGGATTTGCATCAGCAAAGCGATGCGATTGGAGCGAGCATCGCGAAAAAGCGGCGGTTGTGCAGATGGTCCCGTAGCGTGGTTCGAAAAAAAGAAGCTCAACATTCGCTTAGCTTCCGGCGCGAGCAAAAAAAGCGAGAACAGCACCAGATGAAAAGAGAACACCTTCACCAGCACGTCGTAAGCCATGTTCAGCACGAAAACCTCAATCGTGACTGCAAGGCAGACTAGCGCGCCCAGCGCTGTAGTACGCGGAACAATCAGCAGAATGCCGCCCAGAACCTCGGCGAGACCCGTGAAAATTTCATACGGTCGAGAGGCCCCAATGGACCAAAAGAGCACTGCGCTGGGCGAGAAGTGCCCGAACGGTTCCACCAGGCGCACTAGAGAAGGGTACGTCATCTGCAGCGGAATCACTTTGAAGAATCCGTAGCCAAAAAGTACCGAAGCAAGTGCGAAGCGCATGAATAACCGGAACCATTTGTGGAGCGTGACATAGTTTTCGCGGCGGCGGTCAAAAATGGACCAGACGAGAGCGATAAGAGCAGCAATGATCAGCAGGCAGAAGGTATTTATCCAGCCGAATGTGGAGTCACTGCCGCCGGTGTTCACGAGCGGCCGCGCCACGTGGAAAACATGGGCAGCAGTCCAGAATGTAATTTGGCGCAGGGGCCAAACTGAGCTGAAATCGCGGAATTCCAGGCCTGGAATCGGGATCAGCGCTGTGAGAACTCCCTGGGTCAGGCATACCAGAGTAAGATAAGCAAAGCAGAATCGAAAAATTATGCGTAGCGCAAGATTCCAGTGTGGAACCAGCATCGGAACATCCGGCGTTTTCATGATATTCTTAATACTAAGTATTTCTTTGGAAGTAAACCTGTGCAAACGGGCGAAGTGCAGTTCCGCTTTTAGACGGCAACCCACCAGGAAAAACTAGGGCACCCCATACAAATTCATAAATGAAAAGAAAGGACCGATGGCGCGGACCCCCGCAATATTTCTGCGTCCGGTAGAGTCATTGTTTCATTGGAGCGCTTGGAATATTCAATCATAACGAAGGCCGATCGAGGATTAGCGTGGAGAGTGTTTTCAGACTGGCAGAGGTGGCGCCAGTTTTCCGATATTTATAAAGACATCCGGTGGATTAAAGGACAACCTTGGCAGACCGGAAGCCGAATGAAAATCGAAATACAACGGCCCCTCCATACGACCGTAGACCATGTAATCATTGCTTGCTCACCATCAGAACACGTTGCATGGATCGATCACACCATGGGTAACACCATGGAACAATGGGTCCTGTTCGAGCCATACCCCGAGGGCGGCACCCGTGTATACACGTGGGCTGAATTCACGGGGTTGACGAATGCGCTGGACGGACGCCCTATGAAAGAACTTATCGGGGCGTTCATCCGGAACTGGTATGAAAAGTTTCGGCAGGCCTGCGATGCGCTGTCGGAACAGCACGTCGATGCCGATAACAATTATGCTGCAGTTGCGCTGGAATGAAGAGGATTGCCAGGATTGCCATAAATGCCAAAATTGCCATGATTGCCATAAATGAGAATCTGATTTCACTAGCAGCCAGTAGTTATGGCAATTTTGGCAATCATGGCAATTCTGGCAATTCTGGCAATCCGTTCTATTCTTCCGGCTGGGCGAGCAGTTTGAATTCCACTTGGCGGGAGCGGCTGGTGGTGTTTTTGTCGGCTCCCGACGTGAATTCTTTCAGGGTGCCGCGGAGTAAGTAATAGCCATCCTCTTTCTTGGTCTTGGCCGCCCCTCGATCAAAGCGTCCTTTGAATTCAAACCACACGCCATGAACCGCCTTCGTGACAA
>DASZEU010000424.1:0-6659 GCA_035940535.1 Candidatus Angelobacter sp. | reverse complement strand
CAATGCCTATTTCGATGCACTCGCTCTCCCCCGGCTGAGCGGCTAGTGTTAGTTCAACTTTGTCGAATCGCCGTATGCGGACCCGCATGTACGGTGGTGTGGGAGGGGAGAGCGGGTGACCGCTCCCCCTATCCCGATTTGGATGACAGAGCGTTTTAGAGGGAGAATTAGAGGGAGAAATTGATATCCAGCCGACGAAAAGAGGCAGCATCGAAGGAAGTGACATTTGGCTGAAGCCCGGTATTTATTAGGCTTAATCGGCACGACTAAGGGCTACCTTATTTTGAAACCAAGGTGCGCTTTTACCGTTGGCCATTCGCTTGCGATTATGCTGTAGACGCAGGTATCGCGAAGAGTTCCGTTCGTTGCGATCTGGTGGCTGCGCAATATGCCATCCAGTTTTGCGCCCACCCGTTCAATGGCCCTGCGGCTGGCATGATTGAAGAAGTGTGTGCGGAACTCTACGGCAATGCAATTCATCTGCTCGAATGCTCGTGTGAGCAACATTAGCTTGCACTCTGTATTGAGGGCTGTCTGCTGCAAACTTTTCCGGTACCATGTGCTCCCAATTTCTACACGCCGATTGGTGGCGTCCACATTCATATAAGTCGTCATCCCAGCGACTGCACCGGTGTTCGAGTCCAAGACGGTAAACGGCTGCATGCCGCCCTTAGCCTGAAGATTGAGCCGCCGGTCGATCTCCGCTCTCATCCCGGAAGGCTCTGGAATCGAGGTGTACCAAAGCTTCCACAATTCGCCGTCCTTGACTGCCTCGACGAGGGCATCGTGATGCTGGTGCGACAAAGGTTCAAGGATGGCATGTTGGCCAACCAAGGTAGCGGGTTCAAGCCAGATCATTTTTAATGCGACCCGACTATGGCAGCCTTGATTTGGTTGCGGCTGTGTTGGACTGCGGTGAGGGCCAGCACTTCGCTGAGTTCTTCGACGCGGAGTGGCTTACTCAGGTAGTTGTCCATTCCGGCGGCCAGGAAGCGCTCGCGGTCGCCTTGCATTGCATCTGCCGTCAAGGCGATGATTGCCGGTTGCTGGGACTGCGGGAAGCGCATTCGGACAAGTTTTGTAGCCTGCATCCCATCCATCTCCGGCATGTGCATGTCCATGAGGATCACATCATAGGCTTGACGTGCGAGTGCGTCGAGCACCTCGAGTCCGTTGGCGGCCACATCAGGATAGTAGCCCAGCCGGGCCAGAATATGCTGGGCGACCTTTTGATTGATTGCGTTATCTTCCGCCAGCAGGATGCGCAGCGGCATTTGTTCGGCCATCTTGCGGAGGGTACTGTTCCTGGAACTCGGCGAACTTGTCTGCGCTGGCCGGATATGGAACGCGTTGTTAAGCGCACTGTAAAGCTGAGAAGGTTTGATCGGTATCGTCAGTTGCGCAGCAAACTGGGACCGCCGCCCATCGAGGTTGCCACGCCCAACGTGGGTGATGGCAATCAGCGGAAATGAATTGACGTTGTCGCGCCGTGCTGCGTTCTTCTGCATTTCTTGGACGAAGGCTGCGCAGCCCCCGTCCGGCAACTGCATGTCGACAATGGCTGCACCCAACCGTATTCCTTGACGAAGCAGATCCAGTGCCTCAGAAATCGATGACGCTGCGCTCGCGACCATCTTCCATGATTGAACATAATCCATCAGAATGCGGAGATTGGTCGGATGGTGTTCAACGATCAGCAGGTGTTTGCCCTCCAGTTCCAGGCTGGGAACATGCTGGGCGCCGCATTGTTCAGTGTCCACCGCATCGGCCGAGATGGTGAAGTGAAATGTGGAACCCAGGCCTCGCATCCCTTGGCTTTCTACCCAGATGTCACCTCCCATCAGGGTACTCAAGCGCTTGCTAATGGCTAAGCCAAGGCCAGTTCCGCCATATTTCCTTGTAGTGGAAGCGTCGACCTGATTAAAGGATTGAAAGAGACTGCTGAGCCTGTCTTCGGGAATTCCGATGCCGGTGTCGCTCACGGTGAAATGGATCTCGTGGCCCAGAGTTGCCGGGTCTTTTGGCGTGCCGCTCACCGAGACGACTACTTCTCCGCGCTCCGTGAATTTGAGACCATTCCCTATCAGGTTAAACAGAATTTGGCGGAGGCGAGTTACGTCGCCCATAATACGGGCAGGTGTATGGTCGGCTACGAAGCAGGCCAGATTAATGCCTTTTTCCGCAGCCTTGGAAGCTAGTAGATCCAGGGTCTCTTCCACGCAAGCGCGCAGGTCAAACGGCTGTCGCTCAAGATCCAGCTTGCCCGATTCGATCTTGGAGAAGTCTAGAATATCGTTGATGATGGTCAGCAGTGATTCGCCGCTGATGCGGACGATCTGCGCCATCTCCCGCTGATCATCATTCAGCTCCGTCTCCAGTATCAGACCAGTCATGCCCAGCACGGCATTCATCGGTGTGCGAATCTCATGACTCATGGTAGCCAGGAATTCACCTTTGGCGCGGGAGGCGTCTTCGGCGGCCTGTTTGGCCCGCTGCAACTCCTTTTCTGCGCGCTTTCGGCGAGTGATGTCGTGCAGCACGATCAGGCGTCCAATCGTTTGGCCTTGGCGGTCGCGGATAGGCGAAATCCGCAGGTCGAAGCAGGCCTGCACCTCATTGATGCCGATCACGATCTCGTCGTGGGCCTCGGTGGTGGTCCGATAACGGTTGATCAGCTCAGGTTGACTGGCAAACAAGTTTTCAGCCGGGCGTCCGATGGCCTCCTCTGCCGGCCGCTGCAGCAATCTGCAAGCCGCAAAATTAATATCTGCGATGCGATTCTGTTCATCCAGCACGATCACGCTGTCTTTCATGCTTTCGAAGATGGTATCGCGGGCGATCGGCGCCACATGAAAGAGACGGTATCGGAAGAGGGCCACCATGAAAACTAAGCCGCCCGGTACAAACATGATGCTTGAGATATCAACTGGAAACCGCAGCCCGCTCAGGTTGTAGATGAGAGGGCCAGAACAACTGATGAGCAGGCCAATCGTCAAAATAATAGGTTGGCCTCGGCGCCATCGTGGAGAGCGGCGAGCGTACCGGGCAAGGATAATGACGGTTGCAAACACCAGGCAGATGGAGTAGAAGAAATACACCCAGTACCAAGCACCTGGCGTCCGCTCTAGAAATTTAAAAGAACCTACGGTTTGGAGATAAACGGAGTGCCGTATCAGGCCGTGGAAGTTGCTTGTCCAAACCACAACCAGGGTGATTGCCGGGAGTAGGGCCTGCCAAAGCAAAGCCCGGCGAGAAAGCCGCGAATTGGTGAATTGCAAGCCCAGGGCCAGACAGGCCGGTACTTCAATAACAGCCCCAGTCCAGGCCACGTTGGCAAAGAAGACGATCCCGGAAAGATCGGAACGACAAGTTACCAGTGCGTAACCCGCAGCCCAGAGGGCCGCCCCTGCCTGCATCAGCGCGAAAGCAGCAGCGCCTGGAATGGTGCGTCGTCGCCAGGCATAAATTGCCATCCAGCCCGCCAGGACGGCGCCAGTGACATAAATCCAGACAATAGGTGCGTACTGCCAGTGCATGGTAACTTCAAAACTCGGTCCAAAACCTGATGCCAGGGGAGGCGTGGGGAGGATTTTGCACCCTTAAGTGCTAAGGAGTCAACGATATTGTTTACACTTTAGTTATGGCGGGATGCGGTATGTATCGCTTGATTTTTCCTTGTTGCTTGTGCGTTGCTGCCGAAGCAATCCGTCGTGGGAAATAGCGCAATTTGGGACGGGCCTGGAGTTTCGGAAATGGAAGTGCTTGCAGAAGATCGTCCCATAACTCAAAATTGGTTAGACCGTGTTTCAAAAATATCTTGCAGTTCCCCGCGTTTAACCCCTCAGGGGCTAAAGCCAAATGTCACTTACTTTAGAACAAGAACACCCGCCATGCGTTTGATCTATACGAGCTGAGGGCTGCGTGGGACTGGCTTCTGGCGGAAAAATCGAGCGTTGCCGAGTTGCCTCTTAATATCTGACGTGGAATATTTACGCATTTTCGGGGTCACTTCGGCGGCGCCAGTGCAGGCTCTTCGCTTCGCTCAAGATGACAGCGCGTTTTAAAGGGGGAAATTGATGCTCAGCCCCACGAAAAGTAAGTGACATTAGGCTTTAGCTCTTATGTTTTCTCTGCGTCTCCTAAACTTTGGTTCCGATGTCCTTCGCGTCTTGGGGAGCGGGCGGTAAAATTCGTGGTCTCGGCTGGTTTGACCATCAGCCACTCCCTCCCGTAGTCTAAAAAGTTTGCCATGTCTCGTCCTCTGATTGCAGAGAACATTACCGAACTGGTGGGGCTGACTCCTATGCTCCATTTGCGGCGAGTTGTTCCCGAGGGGGCGGCGGATGTCTTTGCCAAGCTTGAGTACCTGAATCCAGGCGGGAGCGTCAAAGACCGGGCAGCCATCGGCATCATTAAGCGCGCGGAAGAAGAGGGACGGCTTAAGCCTGGGGCGACTATTGTGGAAGCCACGGCAGGGAATACAGGCATCGGTTTGGCGCTTATCGGCGTCAATCGCGGTTATCACGTGATCGTCTGTGTTCCAGAGGGCTTTAGCGAAGAGAAGGTCAAGATCATGGGGGCCCTCGGCGCAGAGGTTACTCGCACGCCGGAGGCTGACGGCATGAAAGGCGCAATCAAGCGAGCCAGAGAAATATCAGCCAACATTCCCGATTCCTTCGTTGCTCTTCAATTTGAAAACCCTGCCAATCCCGATTTTCACCACGACACAACAGCCCAGGAGATATTCGATCAAATGCAAGGCCAGATCGACGCCATCGTCATCGGGGTTGGAACCGGTGGAACGTTTACCGGCGTGGCCCGCTTCATGAAGGAGCACCTGCCCAAAATTCACTGCGTCGCAGTGGAAACCCAGGGATCGGTGCTTCAGGGAGGCCCGCCCGGTCAGCATAAGGTGGAGGGAATTGGCGCCAGCTTCATCCCAAAAACCTTTGATGCCAGCGTGGCGGATGAAATCATCATGGTAAGCGACCTGGACGCATTTGATATGGTGAACCGGATGGCCCGCTATGAAGGCGTCCTGGGAGGCTCCAGCGCGGGGGCCAATGTCTTTGCGGCGGTACAAGTTGCCAAAGTGCTGGGCCAAGGCAAGCGGGTGGTGACGGTGGTTCCCGATTCAGCCGAGCGGTATATGTCTAAAAAAATCTTTGAAGGTGGAGTGGAATAAGAGCATGAAAAAGAAAGAGCCAGGATTTGCCACAAAGGCCATTCATGTCGGCCAGGAACCTGATCCTTCCACGGGTGCGATCATTGTTCCGATATTTGCCACATCCACTTACGTTCAACAGGACCTGGGCAAGAACAAGGGCTACGAATACGCGCGGGTCTCCAACCCCACGCGCACGCGCCTGGAGCAAAACCTCGCTGCTCTTGAAGGCGGACCTTCGGCTCACGTCTTTGCCAGCGGCATGGCCGCGGTGACCGCTGTTACCCAGTGTTTTCTGAAACAGGGCGATCACCTGCTTTGCGGTCACGATACCTACGGCGGGGTTCCGCGCTTCTTTAACCAGGTTGTAGCCAATTACGGCGTGGAATTCAGCTACGTGAATACCTCCGACCCGGATGCCGTCAAGAAGGCCATGCGGCGCAACACCAAGATTATCTGGATCGAGACTCCCACGAACCCATTGATGGTGCTCACCGATATCAGGGAGATCGCCAAGATCGCGCATGATGGAGGCGCAGAGCTGGTGGTGGACAACACGTTCATGTCACCCTACCTCCAGCAGCCGCTGGCGCTAGGCGCGGATATGGTGATGCATTCCACGACTAAATTCCTTAATGGACACAGCGATGGACTTGGCGGAGTGATTGTGGGCACCAAGCCGCACCATGCAGAAAAACTAGCGTTTATGCAGAAGGCCTCGGGTGGTATTCTCTCTCCTTTTGAATGCTGGCTGGTGCTGCGCGGAGTGAAGAGCCTGGCGGCCCGCATGGTAGTGCACGACAGCAATGGCAGGGCAGTGGCGGCTTACCTGAACCAACATCGAAAAGTGAAGAAGGTGCTTTATCCGGGGCTCCCCGATCATCCTCAGCATGAACTGGCCAAACGGCAAATGAAGGGCTTTGGTTCCATGATTACCTTTGAGACCGGCTCCCTCAACAATGCGCGCAAGGTGCTACGCAAGGTACGCATCTGCTCGTTTGGCGAGTCGCTGGGAGGCGTGGAGACGCTGATCTCGCATCCTGCAACCATGACCCACGCCGCGCTGGGCGAAGCCGGAAGAAAAAAGATTGGCCTAACCGATGGTATGGTGCGCATTTCCGTAGGAGTGGAAGACGCAGAAGATATCATCGCCGACCTGGATCAGGCGCTGGCCGCCGTATGAGGTATGGTGATGAAGCCAGTCAGCAGCTAAGAAATTTAGTAATTGGGTAAGTGGGTGATTGAAAAACAAAGGACAAAAATTTTCGTTACCCAGGCGATGGCGAGGTTGAAGTCCTTCATTGAATTTATAAATCATTGAAATTCATAAGTCTTTCTGTTCACCACACTGCACCCCCCTGTCATTCTGAGGCCGTGACCCGCTTTGCAGCGGGTTAAGGAAGCAATGAACACGCAGAGAGCATGGGCGGTGTAAGTAGGAGCGGCCGGGAGTTGTATGATAGGAGCCGTCATGGTTACGGGAAGTAGACCGGAC
>DASZEU010000423.1:0-4333 GCA_035940535.1 Candidatus Angelobacter sp. | reverse complement strand
CTACCGTAAATGAAGGCACGTCCCGATCCATGAAGATGGCTTTTCTATTCTCGGTGACTCTCGCCATCATCGGCGGTGCAGCGGGATGGCTGCTGTGGACCTCTCTTTCCAACCAAAAAGGTCCGGGCGTCGGGGGGCTTTTCACTGCGCTCTTCTTCGGACTGAGCCTCGGGCTAAGCGGGGGCCTCACCTCCGGCGGGATGTTTGCCATAAAACACTTTGTTCTGCGCTTATTCCTTCGCACGTACGGAGTTGCTCCCTTCCAGTACACTGCATTCTTGACTTACGCAAAACAGTTGCTTTTTCTAAGGCAGGTAGGTGGAGGGTATATTTTTATTCACCGCCTGCTGCAGGAATATTTACGCTCTCTTCAGAGTCGAAGCTGACATCAATCGCATGCACACCATGAACTTGTCCTGCAGACGTTCACGTGCATTCTGATCCAGCTCCTGTCGAAAGGCTATCGTTGCTGAGGTGTTTAGCTTAGCCTCCCAATCGCGGACGAGCTTTTGCGCGGCCTCCCACGAACGGAGATCGAGCGACTTCCGACAATTTACCCTTGGGCCGGCCCGTAGCCTGGAGGGCTGTCATTCGGTATCCTCCTGATATATCCGGATCCGGCCAAGCTCAATGATCCAGAGATGACCGTCGAGCGTATCTCGTGACAAGCCGCCAAGCACAGTACTGCACAGAAATTTCAATTCATTCGGGGATGCAGGGCTTCGCGGACGTAGCACTGCGATTCCTCGGTTCGCGGAGGGTTTGAACAACAGGGGGTTAGCAAAATCAAGGTCCAACGTCACGAATGCCCTGCCTTCAGCACGGCAGTGCATGATCAGGGTGGAGTCACTGGATCCGGAAAGTCCCTGGCTCAAAACGGTCGAACAGTCATGACCCGCCTCAGCAAATAATTGGACACAACGACGGCCGAGATTTTCATCGAGTTTAAATTTCAAGATCTGCTTTCGAGTGGAATATCTACAAAACGCTCCCGCGACATCTCCGCACCGTATGCAATGCACGCCATGATGTCAGACTCTTCAAGCTGCGGGTAGTCCTGCAAAATGTCTACAACGGATGCTCCGCTCGCGAGAAAGTCAAGGATGAGCGAAACCCAAATCCGGTGTCCCCGGATGCATGGCTTTCCGAAGCAGATGTCAGGGTTGATGCTGATTCGCTCCAGCAATTCCTCACGGCTCATGCACGTCTCCTGCAATTTCAGTTTTCAATTACACTGGAAGTTCTGGTGCCGAGAGGGGGACTCGAACCCCCACGCCCTTTTCAAGGCTGCGGATTTTAAGTCCGCTGCGTCTGCCAGTTCCGCCATCCCGGCCCTGTTACTCATTTTATGATACTGCTGTTTGTTTTTAACTCGGCGTTCTAACTGGCCGCGCCTCCAGTGAAATCTCTTGGCACTTCTCACTCAGCCTAATCAGTCCTACTCTGCGCGCTCTCCGCGCACTCTCCGGTGAGCTCTGGATTTTTTTTACCTTTGCAGTGGAATAACTTCTTTGCTCTTCCTATCGTGAAAGAAACTACTGCAATATCTAATGAGAGTAGCTAACTTTAATTAGAAAATTCTCATCAAAATAGCTACATGCTTCCTACTCATTAGCTGATGCGTCTAATAATAAAGACAAGCCCATGTTACGGCATGATTTTGTGAGGTCGTGTTCAGTGTATTTCGATAATCCTTTAATGTAAAAATATTCGCTTGAAGTGGGTTGAAAAATGGAGAAAACCCCTTATAATACCTGATCTTTCAAACGAAATTGAGCCCTGGGTTTTCAGACCGATTCGTGAATCCTAGAACGGTTGAACGGAATCAAAAGTATTTAAATACCAAAGTTTTTTAGCACTCTTCCAACAAAAAGGCAGGACGAATCTTACTATGGCAAAAAGACGCGGAAATCCAAACTGGGGTAAGCCGGAACCGATCGGGCCGGTGATTCCCATTGTCACGTCGTTCGAACAGGCAGTGAAGGAATTCAAGCTTACGCCTGACCAATACATTCGCTCGACCCGTTTGCGCGAGTGGGCGCGGCGTAACAAGAATTCCAAATACATTCCTGAGCCCCTCCTGGAAGCCTGGGGTTTTGAGATCGAATCCACGCTGTAATCCGCACGAGTTCCAAGAGGCCGCTGTTGTATGGCGGCCTTTTCCTTTTTAGAGAAGAACCACCTGGTGGTCTGGACAACCGGGCTTAAGCTTTTCTCGAAGTCTCTGCAGCAAGCCGGTCCCATGCTTCAGTAGAAAATAAATGCCGGTAATTTCTCTTTCCTGCAAGTTCTTATTGGGATAGAGCAGAGTGGAAAGCTCGTCAGCGTGGCGCTGGGTTTCGGTGTTTTTCCTCGACTCAGCGCGCGCGGCCTTGTCACGAAGACTTTGGAGTTGATAGCGCATCTTGGAACCGGCATTTTCAGCCGCATCCGCGAGACTGGCATCCAGCTTCTGGAGAGGGCCGGCAATGGCAGCCAGAGCCTGCTCCAGGTGATCTACGGCAAGATCAAAACTCCTCATCATGCTCTCTGGCAAGGCCTTGGCTGCGACCAGTTCGTGCAGTTTCTCGGGACCGCGAAAAACATCGAGAAGAGTGAGCTGGTAGCGATCCAGCAGTTTTGCCTGCCGGGCCTCAACCAGGGTCGCAAAAATGCGGGGCACAACCGGAGTGACGCGTCCCAGCAGCTTCTTATACACAGCCGCGACCTGGGCGAAATAAGCGATCTCTGCCGGACCGCCAGCGTAACACAGAGTCGGAAGAAGATAATCCTGAACGATCGGCCGCAGCAGCACGTTAGCGCTGAACCGCTCCGGGTGGTTTTCAGCCTCTGCAACCAACTGCTCGTGACTAAACCTGAGTTCTCCAGCCACGAAATCTTGGCCGTCGTGGCGTATGGGAATCCTGGCGCCCTTGTGCAAGTAGAAGCAAAGTGTATGGGAGTGCGTGACCTTGACCTGGGCGTGATAGCCTGCCGACTCCAACTCCTGATCGCGCTGGCGTAGCGCATCGTTGATCTCTTTCCAGTGAACGAATGCGTCCCGATAGACCGGCCGCGCGATCCGGTGCAGTTCAGCATCGGCAGGATTGAGCAAAACCAGGCCGAACTGGGCAAAGAGGCTGGAGAACAGTTTTCCGAAAGCATCGCCAAAATTCGCTCCAGCGCGATAGCTGCTGCGCACCAGATCGAGGACTTCAGAGCTGCCGAAGTGCTTTTCGATCTCGTCCAACAGACTGCCAATTTCTTCCGAAAAGGCAATGGTCCCAACCGGAGCTCCTTCCGTGTGTGGAGGCTCGGTGCGCAGCGTTTGCAGGCCGTCGCCGGAGGGGAATTGGGCAAAGTTTACCTCTTGCAAGTCATGATCTTCGGTTGCCAGCCAGAAGACCGGCACGGCGTTGGTTCTCTCCGCCAGCATGGCCACGCTCAGCACTTTGAGCAGCGAGAACAGCGGTCCGCCAAAGAGTGCGACCTGCTGGCCAGTCACAACAACCGGCGCCCCATCCTTGAGCCGCTGAAGGTTGTCAAAGGTCTTCGGCCCAGCGCCAAATCCGCGATTGATACGCTCCAATGCGTCGGCAACCGCGCTTCGGCGTTCTGGCGGCATGTTGATGCGCTCGCGTTCGTCGGTAAACCAGTCGGCGATCTGAGGAGGACACGCGTAAAAGGCTTGAACCCGGTCAAAATGATGAAGGAAGTCGGTAAAGAGCCGAGTCTGATGGGGGATGCTCGAAAATGGGATACATTCAGGTTGCACTGGTTCGCTCTTACTCCGGCTGCAAGGGAATTTGACTTAAAGCAAATACCGATGGATTCAAAAATTGCGCGCTCTTGCGGAAAACTCACCGAACCTGCATTGTACTGGAACTGCATGAATGAGACGTTAAATCCCCGGATGACTCCAGGTGGCTCCTGAATCCCATGCAGACCTTGAGCCATCTAATCCAATTGACTGGCAGGAGATTTCTGTCTAAGGTAGAGTCAGATCTTTGAAAACTTCAGATCTTAAAAAAGGACGGCCAAAAGTCCTTTTCCGAATGGGGGCGTCACGGCTTCGACGGAAATGCTTGCGGCCAGGAGGCATACCGGGGCGCATTCCCCCGTAAGTGGTGCAAAAACAATAAATGCTAACACTAATCAGCTAGCATACGCTGCTTAATTAAATAAGTAGCCGTCCTCCGCAGCTTTGCCTATGGGCTGCGGCCAGGACGTCGCACAGTAGGCTGGTCCTCAGCGCTAAGCCAGGGCGCGAGGACGAGACCAACGGGCTAGCGGTCTGCGTTTCTTGTCCGTTCTAAGCGCAGCACGCGAATGTGGCGGGGTAATTCCCGTCGCG
>DASZEU010000422.1:0-6677 GCA_035940535.1 Candidatus Angelobacter sp. | reverse complement strand
CTTCCTTAAGTGAACAGTATTGGGGCTACTCTCAAACGTCCCCTATCGGGGACTCAGGGCAACCCTTGAGGTCCAACCGATGACCTGCCAGTCATCCTGAAATATAGAAACTCCAGACCCAGGCTTGGCAGCCCCTGGGCTGAGTTGTCGGACGCGCCTCCGGCGCTCGGGCATTGCAAAGTGATTCAATCCCCGTTGGTGGGGGCTTATCATCTACGTTCATCCTTCGCAGCGTTCAAGAGTTCGGCTCAATAGCTTCTCATCCTTTGGACGCTCATCTGGTTACCTGCCTGATTTTCCGCTAGCGTCGCTGGTGGCCAGCGCTGCCGGTGGCTTCACATATTTCGCATACCAGGCCAAATATCGCTCGACCCTATCTTTCTGATAGCTCGGACGCACGATTCCATGTTTCTCTCCGGGATACACCACCAACTGAGTCGGTACGCCCAAGCTGCTTAAGGCCTGATACATCTGCTCACCCCCTACCAGCGGAACATTGAAATCTTTCTCGCCTCCCATAAAGAGCGTTGGTGTGGTGATCTGGTCGGCATGAAGAAACGGATAGGAAATCTTGATCCAGGGATCGAGTCCTACCTTCCAAGGTGCGCCGATCTCTTCATCATATTGAATGATGTACTGATCCACTCCATAGAGAGCAATCGGGAAGGCTGTTCCCGCGCCACTGGTGGCCGCCTTGAAGCGATGGTCTTTAGCAATAATGGCATCAGTCAGAATACCGCCATAACTCCAGCCACCCACTCCCAGGTGGTCAGGATCAGCAAGGCCAATGGAGATTACGTGATCGATGGCGGCCTGCAGATCAATCACTTCCTTGTTGCCCCAGTCGGAAGCGATAGCGGTTTGGTATTTTTCGCCCCGGCCAGAACTGCCGCGATAGTTCACGGCGACCACGACGTAACCGTTGGCCGCAAAAATTTGGCGCTCGAAGCTGAAGGAATGCTGGTCCTGGCCGTTGGGTCCGCCATGAATGCGTAGCAGCGTGGGATACTTCTTTCCTGGCTCATAGTCGGGCGGCTTCACGATCAGGCCGTGGACCTCGTTGCCATCTTTGGATTTACAAGAGAACTCCTCTGTAGCCCCCAGCTTGAATTCGGCCAGCAACGCATCGTTGTGGTGTGTGAGCGGGCGAAGAACGCCATTCTCCAACGCCTGGACCTCGTTCACAGTGTTGTCCGTTGCGGCCAGCACAGCGAGCCGGCCATCTTTCCCCTGGACCAGCGTAGAAACCACGCCCGATGTTTTGACCAGCCTCTCAATGGCTCCGCCGTTGGCCGGAATGCGCGCTGGATATTGGGAGCGATCATCCGACACCAAAAACAAGATGGAAGAACCGTCAGCCGAGAAACGCGGAGCCGAGACACCCCGATCAAAGCTGCTGGTGAGCACCGTGGGTTCGCCTCCGCCCGCTGATGTCACCACGGCGAGGCGGTTCATGTTGTAGGCATCGTATTTTGCGCCCGTGCTTTGCAGGTAGACCAGACGAGTTCCATCGGGACTCCACTCAGGCTGGGCGCGTGAAGCTGAAGAGTGTATGCCGTCATAATGCGTGAGCGGCTTGGCTGTCGCGCCGCCCTGGGCATCAATCACATAGAGGTTCCAGATGTTGTAACGTTCTGCGTCTTTGCCCTCTTTTCCCATGAAGGCAATGGACTGCCCGTTCGGCGACCATGTAGGTGAGCTGGCCTCCACCGTTTCGGCTGTGAGCGAGTCGGTCTTCTTGGTGGCGATGTCAACCAGGAAGAGCCGCGCCGGCTTTTGGGTCAGGTAGCCAAATTCATCTTGTTTGAAGTGGTAACGGTCAATCACGATGGGCTTGGGCGCCTTGGCGGGCGTGGGACTGGGGCTTGCGCCTGGAGTCGCCGCTGCCGGGCTGGGAGTCGTGCTTGGACTTGGGCCAGATGCCTCGTCATCAGGTTCATTCGGATCGCGCTCTGTCATAACCAACAGCAGCCGCTTGGAATCCGGCGACCAACTGTAAGATGAGATCCTGCCTTTCACATCGGTGAGCTGCTGAGCTTCGCCACCCATGCGATCCAGCAGCCACACTTGCGTTCCTTTGGCCTTGCCTTTTCGGCCAGAAATAAAGGATAGATAGTGGCCATCAGGACTCCAGCGCGGTGCGTTTTCATTGTCAGGACTGGAGGTAAGCCGCAACTGCTGTTTGCCATCCCAACTCACCATCCACACGTCGGTGTCGCTCTTGTCTGCTGTCGTATCTGTCGAGGTGAGCGTGTAGGCCACCCATCGGCCCTCAGGCGAAATTTGCACATCGCGCACATCTTGGAAGCGATGCATATCATCCACGCGCAGCAGTCGCCGGGTGGGCGATTGGCCCAGCGCTAAGGACGCCAATAACAGAATAGTGACAAAACGGAACCTTTTAGCTCGGAACATGGCTATAGAGTCTACCACTGACAAACATTGGCCAGAAATTGCGAATGAACACGAAGTAAAGACCAAACTAAAAGGACCGGCCTTCCGATACTCATTTATTTCTTTCGATTTTTCCGAATTCGTGTTAATTCGCGTTTATACGTGGCTAAAGATCTCCTCCCATTCCCTTTACACAGCCTCTGCCGTGAGTTCCCATTGCGCTGCTGCACTATAATCAGGCCAAGCTCACAGCAGAGGAGGTTCCAATGTTCTGCGATAGTTGTGGTACGCAAGTGCAGCCTGGCCAAGCGGTTTGCGGCAAGTGCGCAAAACCACTTACTGGATATGTCCAGCAAGCAAATCGGATGGAACACCATCTCCATTTGCTGGGAATTTTCTGGATTGTTTATTCGATTTTGCACGGCATTGCTGGCGCTGTCTTGATCATTCTCGCCAACACGCTGTTCAGCCCCTTGAGACACTTCGAGATCGGAGCGCCTCTTTTCCTTCAGCCTTTGTTGTCGTTTGTTGGAGCTCTTATACTCGTCAAGGGGATCGTGGGCGTGGCCGCCGGCTATGGCCTGATTCAACGAGCGCCCTGGGCACGGATCACCACGATAGTCCTCGCTTTTATCGCCATGCTGAATGTTCCGTTCGGCACTGCGCTCGGCATCTACACTGTTTGGGTGCTGCTCTCACCCGGAGCTGATACCCAATATCAGACCCTGGGCCGTACCGTTTCCGTCTGATATGGAAATGAACAAGAGCGCCATGCAAACCGGATTTCGTTGGCGAACCATTGGGTTGTCGTTGCTGGCCGCTGCTGCATTGATTGTGGCTGGCGTCAGGGGAATGTATGCGAGCCAGCCCAGCCAAGACTATCTTGTTTTTGTGGTCTGCGAATCGGCAGATACTTTGACTTTGCTTCGCTTCGGCCCTGGTGGGTTGCGCACGGAAAAACAGGCGAAGGTGGGCGTGTTGCCACCTATGGACATCAATGGTCCGCATGGGATCGCAGTATCGCCTGACAAGAAATATGTCTACATCGCCGTAGGCCATGGAAGGCCGTTTGGTTCTGCCTGGAAATTCGATGCCGCCACGCTCGCGCCCGTGCAATACACCAACCTCGGATTATTTCCCGCGACTTCAGACATTACAAAAGACGGCAACTTCCTCTATGTGGCCAACGCAAATTTTCATGGCGACATGGAGCCCTCGTCAATTTCTGCCATCGCCACCGGCGAGATGATTGAAGTAAAGAGAATTCCCACTTGTACCATGCCACATGGATCACGATTGAATCCACAAGGAACGAAACATTATTCTGCATGCATGATGGACGATTTGCTGGTTGAGATTGATACGGCCAGCTTTTCCGTGAGCAGGCATTTCATTCTTAGCCAAGGCAAGGAAAAGGGATTCACAGGCGCTCCGGCAGCCATTCCTTCGGGCTCGCATCAGGAAGCATCACACCTCCACTCCAGTAATAATGAGACTTCACACCCAGCACCATCGCACCGCGAACTTGCCTGCACACCCACCTGGGCGCAACCTTCCAATGACGGCTCGGTTGTCTATGTGGCCTGCAATCAGACCAGCGAAATTGTTGCGGTTGATGTCAAGTCGTGGAAGATGGTCCGGCGTTTCCCGGCAGGGCCGGGAGTCTACAATCTTGCCATGACAAAAAATGGCCGCCTGATTGCTACCAATAAGCGTGGTCAATCAGTCTCAATATTTGACCCTATGACAGGGAAAGAACTGGCGAGAATACCCACACTCCGCAAAGTTGTACATGGAGTTGTAATCACTCCCGATGACCACTACGCTTTTATCTCGGTGGAGGGCATTGGCGCGGAACCGGGAACCGTAGAAGTCATCGACCTGGAAACGCTGAAGACCGTCGCTACGGCGGACGTGGGAGAGCAGGCAGCAGGCATTGACGTTTGGAAAACTGAATCGGCCAAGCCGCCGGAGAAGGCCACCGGGCGGAATTAAGAATTGAGAGGAATAGAGTAAATGGATAAGGCGCGTTCCCTTAGCACAGTAGTGTGTGTGTTGGCGTTAAGCTGCTGTATCTGGTCTCAGGAAAAAAGCGAGCCGAAATCAGAGGCGTCTGCATCGCTGGAGATTCTGCCGAAGATCACTGAAGCCCATGTTGGCGACACAGTGAAATTTACAGCGGCGACCAAGGACGCCTCAGGGCAGCAACAGAATGCCAGCTCCGCTACTTGGTTTGCGGCGCCCATGGATGTGGTTTCGGTCGACCAGTCCGGCGCGGCCAGTTTTTATTCCGCAGGACGAGCCACGATAGGCGTTGTTGTGAATGGAAGGCCCGTATTAGTCCATATCAATGTTTTGCCCATGGATGTAGCGCGCATCGAGATCGATCCTCCTGGAAACCCTGTTGTGGTAGGCGGTGTGCTCAAGTTGGTGGCTACTTCTCGAACCGAGAAGGGCGACCCTCGGCATGACAAGCCGGTCGAGTGGACGTCGCAAAATCCATCTTTGGCCACGGTCGATGATGCCGGCGTCGTGACAGGTATTGCGACGGGTTCGGCTGAGATCCAGGCGAAGTCTGGAACTGCTTTGGGCAAAGTGACCGTTAGAGTCATAAATGATCCAGTGCAAAAGGTGGAGATCACGCCCAAGTCCGCCAAGGCCCGAACCGGCGACGTGATTCATTTCACGGCTACGACCCGCGATGGTAAGGCCGCGTCCATCAAGAATCCATCCATTGTTTGGTCGATGAGTGGCGCCGGAG
Organism: Candidatus Angelobacter sp.; assembly: GCA_035940535.1. Taxonomy (GTDB): domain Bacteria; phylum Acidobacteriota; class Terriglobia; order Terriglobales; family Acidobacteriaceae; genus Angelobacter. Next base: position 1,522 of record DASZEU010000422.1, on the reverse strand, counting down.
CCGCAGTCTATCCTGACGGAGGCTTTGTTGCCGAGGAGCCAGGAACTTATCTCATCACCGCTAGCAGCGGCCAGCACCAGGCGACTGCTTCCGTGGTGGTGACACCACGGAATGTCGAACGGGAGATTGAAGTTGTCTCCCACATCCCGTTCACAAACGAGCAGGCATCGGAAGAATGGATCATCGGAAACCATGCTTATCTGGGCACGATTTCAGACCATCTCAACGTTTATGACATCGCCGACCCAGCCAATCCCAAGCTGCTCGACTCGCTTAAAGTCGATGCCCGCCTCGTCAATGATGTCAGCACTACCCCTGACGAGCGTATTGGGGTAATTACTCGCGAAGGAGCATCCAGCCGCAAGAATGGCATTGTGTTTGTCGATACTTCCGATGCCGCCCACCTCAAGGTGATCTCCGAATACACCGCCACCGTCACCGGCGGCGTGCATAGCGCCTTTGTCGATGGACACTACGTCTATATAACCGACGATGCCACCGGCTCTCTGCGCGTGATTGATTTTCAAGACGTGAAGAACCCCAAAGAGGTGGCCCGCTTCGAGGTTCCGCGCAAGAATGAAACACCCGCCTCTTCCCAGGAAGGAGAAGACTCATCGCAAGGGCGATACCTGCATGATCTCCAGGTCAAAGATGGCTTAGCTTATCTGGCTTACTGGAGAGACGGCCTAGTGATTCTGGACGTAGGCAATGGGATGAAAGGCGGCTCTCCTGAGCATCCACAAGTCGTAAGCCATTTTTTCTGGAACCATCACGAACTCTACGGCGACGGATGGGTGGCAGGGACCCACAGCGCATTTCGTTACAAGAATTATCTTTTTGTGGGTGATGAGGTTTTGCCCGACATAATGAACATCATCAGTCGCGAGCGAATTCCAACCCGCGCCATTCTGCACGTTCTGGATGTGGCCGATATCGAACATCCCAGGCAAGTGGCAACATACCAGGTGCCAGAGGGCGGTTCCCACAACTTCTGGGTAGCCGACGATATTCTCTACGAAGGTTATTACAACGGAGGAGGCCGCGTGTTGGATGTCTCCGGAGAACTTCGAGGCGACTTGTACCGCCAGGGGCGCGAAATTGCCCGGCTCTGGACAGGCGACTCCAAAGGCTTCCGCCCCAATCTCCCCATGACCTGGGGAGGGCAGCCCTGCTCATTGAAATGTAGTAGCGACCTGCTCAACGGCTTGATCTATTTCAACGATATCAATTCCGGCCTGTGGATTGCGAAACTCGGCAAACCCAAATATCGCGGATCAACCTTCGCCACACCCACGCGCGACAGCAATGGCATGTTGCACTGAGAAAGACTTGGAGATTTGTAACAGGGCATGACTTCAGTCATGCCCTGGAGTTTCTACATTTGGGCGGACTCTGTGAGGTTATGAAGAGCATTTCCGAGTCCCCCGAAAGGGGGACGTGTGAAAATAGCCCAGCATGGTTCGGCGCTGTACTTTGGCGTCGAACCCAATGCTGGGTTACCTTGTCAATAAAACAAGAGTCC
>DASZEU010000421.1:0-2763 GCA_035940535.1 Candidatus Angelobacter sp. | reverse complement strand
GTCCCTTACTGGCATTACGTTCGCGACATCTTGATGCCTCAGATTCAGGCTGCCCAAGCCAAAGCTTTGCTCCCGGTTACAGGCTCGGCTTTAGCACAAACGCAGAACCAGCCGAGCGCCAAGACCGCCCAGTATTTCTTCGTGCTGTTGAATCGTCCCGCCAATGCTCCTCAACTAAGCAAAGATGCGGGTGAAAAGCTTCAGGAAGAGCACATGGCGAACATCCGCAAGCTGCATGCCGAACACAAACTCCTAATAGCCGGGCCATTCATGGACGACACCGTACTGCGTGGCATTTTTGTGTTCCAAGCGGACTCGGTAGCACAAGTACAAGAGTGGGCCAACAGCGATCCCGCGATCAAAGCAGGCCACCTATCGGCCGAGGTTCATGGACCGTGGCTCATCGAACCAACCGCCATTCACGATCCTGCCGAGCCTCCCGGATTCGAGCAGTACACGCTTGTTCTGATGAAGCGCGGCGACCATTGGAACCCAAACGCGCCGGAGTTCATGGACGTGATGAAGCAGCATCATGCTTTCGTCAAACAAATGACAGATCAGGGAAACATGGCCATTGCCGGACCGTTTCCATTCAGCGAACAGGGCGAGCTGCGGGGAGTCGCCATTTTCCGGGTGGGAGCAGACCAGACTGCCAAGTTGACGCAAGACGATCCCATCGTCAAAGCTGGTCTGCTCAAAACTGAAATCCATCCGTGGGGCACAGGCAAAGGAGTGCTGGCGTCGGGGCAACCAATGCAATAATCGTCACTTCAGTCTCGTACCGTGGTGCCTTCTAAATACTCCATCGACTACGAAAACGGATCACAACCAATCACTGCATCGAAGGAGAATCTATGACTCGCGAGGCCAGAATGATGTGCGGCATCATCCTCATCACGGTGCCGACGATTCAATATGGTGGATATTTCCTGCTGACCTCTTTGATGAACAAGGCCAGCGGATACATGCAAAATCCGCTGCGCCAGAATTTCTTCCGGGCAGGGCATGCACACGCTGGCGTAATCGTGATTCTTTCTCTGATTTGCCAAGTGCTGGCAGACGCCGCTATTCTTCCCACCCCCATGCTCTGGTTCGTCCGAATCGGAGTGCCGCTGGCGGCGATCCTTATTTCTGCTGGGTTCTTTTTCTCGGTACTGCCGCCGACTACTACCGAAGCCAGCGGAGCCGTCTCCCTAATTTACTTCGGGGCAGCGATTCTCGCCATTGCGGTGGTCACGCTCGGCATCGGGTTGTTGCGTACTCCTCTGCCAAGCTAATGTTTCTCGTTCAATAAAAACATAGTTTATTCATGGGTTGATGTAATGTTCCGCAATGGATTCGTAGCCAAGCCCGGACGCAGCTTCCGTGTAAGATCGCTGGTAGCATATTCTGTTCCAGGGGGATTATGAAACGAATTCCTACTTTCATACTGGTGGTCGCATTGAGTTTTGCATCATCGATACCGGCTAAAGCTCAAATCTTCAGCGGCCCAGACAGTGCGCGCCAGGCTCAGAAGGCGGGTAAGAAGCAGCAAAAAGCACAAAGCAAGACAGCCAGGAAACAGCAGAAATCAATGAAGAAATACGAGAAGGCACAACAAAAGGCGTCTAGAAGGGCCCAACGTCATGCCTAAATCCTTGGGATAGGGCCAAATACCTCGGCCCGCATGAGTTGGAGGAATGGTTTTGCGTCAGGTGTTGCGCCCCGCAAGCGTGTACTGACCTAAGAGGCGAACGGTAGCGATGGCGTCGAAAGAAGTGGGTATCCACATACCTTTCAGTTGAGCAAATTGCAAAGTGATATGAATATGCCTGAGCCAAATCGACGGGCTTTTGGCGGGTACTCCTTCAATTCGAAGGACATGGAAAGTGCTCGCATCCAGCCAGATTTGGCCGCGCAAAAGATATTTGTCGTTTCGCTTCGGTACGATCTGCAAAACGTACGCAGGAACGATGCCAAAGTTCTCATACTTAACAAAAACGAATTCATAATTTGTCCGATTGATCTCGCTGCCGTGTCCTTTCTTTGCCGACTCGATTTCCCGGTCTAATAGCTCCCGAACCATTTTTTCTCCCCTTGAGTTTCCTCGCGCCTCAGTGATCTTGTATGTCTTCAGGTCAGGGGGAACGAAATTGATCTGCGCCATGATCTCAGAAGTGGGGTGCTTATCATCGCCACGGAACACTTTGTATTCTCGCTTGACCTGATATGGTTGGGAACGAGCGGGATTCTGGCGCTGGACATCCTCCAAGCGTTGCAGTATCAAGTTCAGATCGAGTGATTTGATTTCAGCGGAGGACGCAGGCATCTGTGACGACAAGGCGAGCGCCACCAAGAAAACGACAACTGGCAACCAAAGCCTTGGCGCAGGTATTTTAGTAATTTCTGAGTCGTGGGCCCCGGCTTGTGCGTTTGCCCGCCCGCTTATCGGCTTATTAGTGACACGGTTCATATTTCCATTGTCTTGCCAGGGCAGCTCCCATCGCTGCGATTTTCCATCCTCAATACATACAGCATAGGCTTGGAAAGAACTGTTCGGCTGATCCGAACTGCTCACTTCTGACAACGAGGTCGGCTGGATGGCTGTAGGAACTGCCTACGATGTGGATTGTTCAAAGTCCGTTTGTTCGGAACGAAGGTCTAATCGTGAAGAACCACATTCAACAGCAAACTGTGGACTCGCAGCTCGCAATCGGTCATTGTCCTGGCAGCAGCCATTCGGAGCGGCTGACCTGCGAGACAACCTTCGCCAAAAAAGTCCCC
>DASZEU010000420.1:0-19963 GCA_035940535.1 Candidatus Angelobacter sp. | reverse complement strand
GACTGCGGCAAATAGGGAAATTAGAACCTTGGCATTTTTCATTTTTGTGTAGTCTCCTTTTTCAAATTTCCAGTGCCCCAGCCGGTAGTAGGGCAACTAGCGTGCCAAAAACCTAAGCTCCTGAAATCAGGAGAGTTCCTGGCAGGGACATGTACTTTCGTGCCAGGAAGGAATTACGTGGAGGCAGTGTTTAGTACTTAGTTTTTAGGCTAACGGCTAACAGCTAAGAACTAGGTTGCACCATCTCGCGCGAACGCATCTAACCTTCGGAACCCAGGTCGTGAATGAGATCCGCTCCAGAAATCCTTATTTCCGAATCTAGCGGTATCTCGGAATGCCTGGACAGGCTGGCGGCGCACAAGCATAGTGTGCGGCCGCTTTCGACTTATCGCCTGCAGTTCAATGCGGATTTCACATTTCGACATGCCCAGCGATTGATTGGCTACCTTCATGCCTTAGGCATCTCGCATGTCTACTCTTCTCCGGTCCTACAGGCCCGCGCCGGGAGCCGGCACGGATATGACATTACCGACCATAATTCATTGAATCCTGAGGTCGGGAGCTACGAGGATTTTCAAGCGCTGGTGCGCGAACTCAAGAACTATGGCATGGGACAAATCCTGGATTTTGTTCCCAACCACATGGGTGTGGGCCTGGGAAGCAATATCTGGTGGAACGATGTGCTGGCCAACGGACGCGCCTCCGAGTTCGCCGAGTTTTTCGATATTGACTGGAAACCTCTGAAACCAGAGTTGCACAACAAGCTGCTGCTGCCGATTCTGGGCGATCAATACGGAGCAGAATTGGAGGCGGGGCGAATATGCCTGATGCTCGACAATAGAGGATTCCACATCGAGTACTACGACAACCGGCTGCCCATCGATCCGCGCACCATTCCGCTCATCTTCGATGGCGGCTCAGGCGATTCGTCCGGCAATGAGTTGCAGTATTCAGAATTCCGTGGCGTGCTTGCGGGGCTGCGCCATCTTCCCAGCCACAGTACTACTGATGGCGAGTTGGTCCGGCAGCGCCGCCGCGCTATTCCTCCTTTGACTGAAGCCCTGCAAAGGTTCATCGAGCAGTCGCCCGAAATCCGCACCCTGGTGGAGAAAGTGGTGGAGCAATGCAATGGCCGCCCCGGCGATCCGCATAGCTTTGATACGCTCCATAACCTGCTGGAAGCCCAGGTGTACCGGCTGGCGCATTGGCGAGTTTCGGGTGAAGAGATCAACTATCGCCGCTTTTTCGATGTGAATGATCTGGTTGGATTGCGCATGGAGAATCCCCACGTCTTTGCGGCAACCCACCAACTTCTGCGCAAGCTGCTGGCCGAAGATGCTATTCAGGGGTTGCGCATCGACCATTGCGATGGGCTTCTGAATCCCACGCAATATCTGGTCCGCCTCCAAATGCTCTATGCCGCCAGCCAATGCGCAGGGCCGTTGCCTAAACCTCCGCTGGCGGAAAACGGGATTGAACTGGAGATCCAGCAGGTCTTTGGACAATATCCTTGGATGGACCATCATGCACCTTTGTATACAGTTGTGGAAAAGATCCTGGAGCCGGGAGAAGACCTGCCTGCCGAGTGGCCGGTCGACGGTACTTCAGGGTACGAGTTCACTACGCTGGTCAACGGCATCTTCATCGACCGGCGAAACGAAAAGTTTTTTACCAACCTCTATCAGCGTTTCACTGGCCTGTCGCCCAACGTCGACTCGCTCATTTACGACAGCAAGAAACTGATCATGCATGCATCCCTGGCCAGCGAGGTCAATGTTCTGGCCCATGTACTCGACGAAATCTCTACCACAGACCGCTATGCGCGCGACTTTACCCGCAAGGCCCTGCGAGACGTCATCCGCGAAACCATTGCCTGTTTTCCCGTTTACCGCACCTACATTGACGAACGCGGGCAGATGACGGACCGCGACTGCGCCTACATTCATGAGGCCATCGTGCGGGCCAAGCGGCGTAACCCTGATATGGCTCCGGCCAGCTTTGATTTTCTTCGCGACATACTTCTGTTGAAAGAGCGCGACGACCACAATCACTCGGAGCTTTACCGCAAGAAACTTTATTTCACCCTGAAGTTCCAGCAATTGAGCGGGCCGGTCATGGCCAAAGGACTGGAAGACACTGCCTCTTACGTTTACAACCGTTTGATCTCCGTCAACGAGGTGGGCGGATCGCCGAAACAGTTCGGTATCTCCGTAGAGGAGTTCCATTCCGGCAACTTGAAGCGGGCAGAGCGCTGGCCTTTTTCGATGCTTGCGACCTCGACGCACGACACCAAGCGCAGCGAAGATGTCCGCGCCCGCCTGGATGTGCTTACCGAGATGCCCCGGCTTTGGGCGTCGCAGGTATTCAAGTGGCGCAAAACTAATCGAACCCGGAAACGACTGCTCCCTGACGGACGCACGGCCCCTGATTGGAACGAAGAATACTTCCTCTATCAGACGCTGGTGGGCACCTGGCCATTTGACTACAGTAACCCACAGGCGCGGACCGTCTATATAGAGCGTATCAAGCAATACATGAGCAAAGCGGTACATGAGGCCAAGGTCAATTTGAGCTGGATCAACGATGATCCGGCTTATGTGGAGTTATTGCAGCAATTTGTCGAGAAGATACTAAGCCCCGGCACCCAAAAACGTCCGAACTCTTTCCTGGACCAGATCCAGGCCTTGATGCCGGCGATTGCTTGGTTTGGCGCGATGAATTCCCTGGCGCAGCGACTGCTGATGATTGGCGCGCCCGGAAATCCAGATATCTATCAGGGCACTGAAGTATGGGACTTTAGCCTGGTCGATCCCGACAATCGCCGTCCGGTGAACTACGAACTGCGGGAGCGGATGCTCTCCGAGTTGGACCGCCGGGCGGAAGGAAGAGATCTGCCGGGGCTTTGCGCTGAATTGCTAAGAGACTATCAAGACGGACGGATCAAGCTTTGGACTACGATGCAGGCGCTGCGCTTTCGCCGCGAGCACCGGGAGTTGTTCCAGGTCGGCGCCTATACGCCTCTTCATGCGACCGGGCCGAAGAGCGACCACATTGTGGCCTTTGCTCGTGAGCATCACGACCAGGTGGCCATTGTCGCTGTGCCAAGGCTCAGTTACATTCTAGCGGGAGGCGCACTAACAGCTTCTCTTGGCGATCTATGGGAGACCACAGAGTTGCATGTGCCTTCGCGCACTGCGGAGTTTGTGGAGAACATTTTTACCGGTGCAAGGGCCAGAGTTACCTCAGGCCGGACGCTGCTATGCCGCGAAATCTTCGCGCACTTCCCGGTCGCCCTGCTGGCTTGCGGCTGATAAGCTAGGGACGCGATCACTGACCGTGGAGAGCAACGCCAGCTTTTCAGCGAGATCGCTGGTAAGCGAGCCGGATTCAAATTGCCAGCCCCAATTGCCGTCACTGGAGGATGGAGTGTTCATGCGGCTGTCGCTTCCCAAACCCAGAACATCCTGAAGGGGCACAATGGCCATCGTAGCTACAGAGGTGAAGGCGAGCCGGATAAAGGCCCAGTTTATTTCGTCGTGACCATCGCCAATATAGGCCGAGGCATGACGTTTTTCTTCCGCCCTAGCGCCCGAAGTCCACCATCCAAGGGTTGAATCGTTGTCATGAGTGCCGGTGTAGACCACGCAATTGGGCTCGAAATTGTGAGGCAGGTAAATATGCGCGCCGGGATCACCAAAGCCAAACTGCAAGACTTTCATGCCCGGGATTCCCAGGCGCTCGCGCAGCGCATGGACCGCCGGAGTGATCATTCCCAGGTCTTCGGCAATAAACGGCAGATCGCCCAATCGCCGGCGCAACTCTTCAAATAAATCGTCTTTCGGGCCAGGAGCCCAGTTTCCCTGGACGGCGGTAGGCTCTGAGGCAGGAATTGTCCAGTAACTTTCAAAGCCTCGGAAATGATCGAGCCTCACGATGTCACACACCGTGACCGCCCACGACATGCGTTGCACCCACCAGTCATAGCCTCGGGACTTGCAGACATCCCAGCGGTAGAGAGGGTTGCCCCATCGCTGTCCAGTGGCGCTGAAGGCATCGGGTGGAACGCCTGCCACGACGGAGGGCTGAAGGCTGGCGTCGAGATAAAAAAGATCAGGATGCCGCCATACATCGGCGCTATCGTAGTTCACAAAGATGGCCACGTCGCCAACCACTTTGATGGCGCGTTCTGCGGCATAACGGCGCAGGGCCCGCCACTGCTCAAAAAATGCAAACTGAATGGCGCGCTCGATCTCCAGTTCGCCCTGGTATTGCAAGCCAAATTTGTGCAGGGCCTCCGGCTCGCGCCGGGCTAATTCGCGCGGCCAAGTGCTCCACGAGGCTCCCTGGTGAACCTGGCGCAACACGTCGAAGAGCACAAAGTCTTCGAGCCACCAGGCATTTTCGCGCTTGAAAGACTCAAAACGCGGACGGTCACGATTATTCCGCTCGAGAAAGTTTTGAGCAGCCTCTTGCAGCAGAGGGAGTTTCGTGGCTTTAACCTCAGCGAAGTCAATACGGTTCTTGCGGGAAGACGCAGTAGAGGATTTCAGGCGATCTCTGGCAATCCATCCTCGGTCTGCCAGCCGGTCCAGGCTGATGAGCAGAGGATTCCCCGCAAACGCCGAGGTCGCGGAATAAGGAGAGTTTCCCAAACCGGGTGGGGAAAGCGGCAGAATTTGCCACAAGCCCAGCCGCGCGTCGGACAAGAAATCTACAAACGCGTAGGCTTCAGGGCCAAGGTCACCCATTCCGCTGCGGGAGGGCAACGAAGTGGGATGAAGAAGAATTCCAGCCAGTCGTTCAAAAGACATAAGGCACTTAGATGCGCAGTTAGCCTCGTCCTTTGGTCAGTGATTCCATGGTGCTCTTGTAGATTTTTTCTTTGCCTTCTTTTTCCAAACGGGTCCGGAGGGTGCTCAAAAATATTCCAAACTCTTGTTGCCGTTTTCTCTCGATGAGTTGCTCTCGAACCTCATCCGAGCCTTTGGCAGCCTCTTCCGCCGAAGGTTCCTGACGCTCGGTAAGGGCAATTACCACGCCCTTGTTGCCCATAGTGATGGGACCGCTGATCTCGCCGGGCTTTAGGTTGAAAGCTTCCCTGGCTTGACCGTTCATGGAGCCGATATCCGGCACGTCGTCTTTGCCGGCGACGAGATTGCTGGTCTTGACGGTTGCGCCCGCCTCTTTTGCGGCTTTGCGCAGATCATGCTCGGCATGAGCGCGGTCGGCCATTTCCTGAAGAGTGGTCTGGAGTTTGTGATCGGCCTGTTCAGATTTGAAGTCCTTAGTGACGCGATCTTTGATGCTGTCAAACTCGGGCGTTTTGGGCGGATCGATCCGGGTGACTTCAAACACAGCGACACCATCGCCGAATCGGGCTGCTTGCGGGCCGGATTTTGGGGCGGTGCTGAATACCGCTTGCGTGAAATCTGGCGCAGACCCAACTCCAGGCAAAGAATCGTTCATGGCGATTGGATTGCTCAGAACCACCTGTGATCCTACTTTGGCTGCTGCCTTGTCCAGTGTCTCTGCCCGGGCCTGGGCCTGGGCGGTCTCCACCGTCTGGCCGAGCCAATCTCCGGCTTTCTGGGCTTTCACGGCTTTTTCGACTTCGTCCCTGACCTCGCTGAAAGGCTTTACGTGGGCGTCTTCCTTGTCCTCTACCTGGATGATTTCGAACCCGAAACTATTCTGCACCACATCGCTCATCTGGCCCTTGCTCATGGCAAAGGCGGCATCCTCAAACTGAGCTGCCATTTGGCCCTGCCCCTTCACGGTCCAGCCCAACTCTCCTCCGTCCTTGGCAGTGCTATCTTGAGAGTACTTTCTCGCCATTTCTGCAAAATCAGCCCCATTCTTCAACTGCTTCAAGATGTCCGTGGCCTTGGTTCTGGCGGCCTCTACCGCCTTTTCGTCCACTTTGCCATCAGGGCCGGGAACTGGCGTATTGATCAGAATATGGCGGGCCTTAACACGCTCCTGAGTCTTGTATTGGTTCTGGTGCGTGCCGTAATACTGCTGCTGGTCGGAGGGTGTGACGGTAACTTTGGCCTCGGCCTGTTTACGGTCAATTACGAAATAGCGCACCTGGCGCTTTTCGGGAATGGAGTTCTCGTACTTCGACTTGTTTTTGGCGTAGAAAGCCTTCAACTCGGTATCGTTGGCCTTGACCTGCTTCTCGAGGTCTTCTTTAGTAATCACGGCGTAATCAAACTTGATTTTAGTGTTCTGCTCTTTGTACGACTTTTGCAGTTCTGCCGGAGAAACGTCCACACCCGCCGTGATGGTGGCAAACAGCTTCTGCTTAAGTAACCCCAGCCTTAGGCTCTGCTCATAAAAATCCGGGGTCATTTGGGCGTTTCGGAGCATCTGTTCATACTTCTCCTGGCCAACCCACTTACCCTCCGGAAAGAAGTACGGCCCATCTGGCCCAGTACGCAAGGCATCCTGAAGTTCTTGATCAGAGACCCTTAGCCCCAGGCGGTCGCATTCATAACGTATCTCTTCATTCTGCATCAGGTCATTGACCGCCATCGGGACGGATTGCTGCATCAGCATCTGCCGGTAAAACTCGGGATACCCCTGCCGCATCTGCTGCTGCACGAGCCGAGCTGCGGTGGACTGAACGTCGGCCATCTGGATATTGTGTCCCGCGACAGAGGCCACGGCGCCGGAGGCGCTGGCGGTCGAATCCGACATGAAGCCAGGGATCAAAAAAGTGACCATGGAACCGCACAAAATCAACAGCATTCCGCCGAGAAGGTACTTGGTCGTTTTGCCGCCGCTCTGAAGAAACTTAATCATGTTATGGAATACTCCAGGAAATCCTTAATGAGGGGAAAATTCTATATATTAAAAAAACCGGCCCTCGAATGCGGCCGGGCGACGTTAACGTCCTCCTCCGTTCATCACGGATTACCACAATTATACCAGTGTTAACTGCTTAGGTAAATTCTTAGTCTTGTTTGGAGTGTAATTAAAAGTGCGAGTCAGTTGTGCCCAGCGCCGGGGGCGCGTTGAGATGTTAGCCCAGGGTGAAACGCAGTGGAACCCTGGGAAAATGGTAGAAAACACATGAGCCCCGTTGGGGCGACACTTATGAGGCATTCTCTTGAAGGTACCCGGTTCAGTGAAACATATTGAGGTTTGACTCGCACTTTTAATTACACCCTCTTGTTTGAGGCCATCCTATACATGTACATGCACGATTTTGCAGGGACTCAACTTGGAGCGTTTGGAATAATTGTCTTCCCATCCAGCCGGTCGAGAATCTCCACAAATCGCGGACGATTGCGATAGCGGAGCCGTATGTCGGCTAGCAATTGCGTCCATTCACCTTGACGATGGAGCGATTTCAGAATGGGCCGCATTTTGCGAAGATAGGAGGCAACCGTTTCGTAGGCACTCTGCTTTGCCTGAGTAAGATTCATTTCGACCTGCTGACGATAGATATCCAGCGAGCGCTGCGGATGCGACTGGGCAACCGCCTCGGCTACCCGGTTGGAATACGTGTAGAGGCCATACCCGAACGAGCCTGGTCCTCGATGCGATTGACTGGCGTACAGCTTGTCGTACCACTTCAGCACCTCATCCGAACTTTTTTCTGCAATGGCCAGGTCGATCAAAACCTCGTAGTGAGGGCCGCTCCTGTTTCGGCGTTTGTTTTCTAATTGCAATAATGGCAAGAGATAGTTGGGTATCGGCAATGGCCACTCCTCAGTACCGCTCTCGCCTTTACCAGGCGCGACAACCATGCTTTTCGGAAAGTTGCCAGTCTCCAGAAACTGCAGCGCCCGGGTGCGCACTTCTTCCCGGCAACCCGCTTTCGCTGCGCCTTCGAGGAGCTGCTCGAATGTATCTCTGCCGGGACGATCAAAGAATCGCCATGCAGCATGGGCCGCAACAACATCCCATTGGCGGCGAACACCAGCAATTTCAGAGAGCATTTGGGCCAGGCTCGATGCGATGCCTGGCAATTTCTGGTGGGTAGTTTTGATGCCTTCGCGGGCCCATTGTTCGGCATCGTCGTAACGCTTTTGGCTTATGAGAAACTTCACCAAACGTTCGTAGCTGCCCGTCCGGCGAGCTTCACCTTCATAAATTTTCGCCGTCTCATCGCCGCGGCCAGCTTGGTTGAGGGCATCAATCAGCCAATCGCTAATCCGGTCGCGCTCGTAACTCCGATGGAAATCGTTTCCATCTTGCACCTTAGGTAATGCCTCCAACCGGCGCGCAAGTTCGTCGGCCACCGCTGACCAAACCTCGGGCGTGAATTCCCTGTCAAGAACCTTGTCTGCCTCAGCATCGATCACGCCGTAGTCATCTTGCAGACACGCATCGATTGCAAAGAGTACTTTCTGATGCGGCGGCAGGCCCGATTCGGCAATGGAATTAAATAAGACAGGAAGACACTCAGCGAATGCCCCAGCGGTTTCTCCCTCGTCATTCGATTGACTTATCTGCCCCATGCCGCGCGCCATAATCTCTGTCCCTAAGCTCACCACCGCATCATGATGCCCTAAGTCGGACAAGCGCTCCAGTCGGTGCCTGAGCCGCGTGTAATCCGGGATATGCCCGCCGCCGTTCCAATGATCGCTCCACCCCGGCTCGGCGGTCACGCGCCGCAGTTCTTTGCGCGCTTCCTTCAACAGACGCTCCACATCGCCTTCACCCAGCGCAATGCGTTCGCGAAGTTCTTCGTATATCTCGGGAAACCGTTGCGTCAGCGCCCAAACGAAGTCAGCGAGTTCCTCCCGGCTTTTGGCTTGGATGTGGAACCGGATTTTATCGTTCCAGTTTTCCCGCTTATCGCGCCGGCTGGAGGGTGAGTGCTTGGAGTTGGCTTGGTGTTTTGTAGTTTTGATGTCTTCGTCAAAGTCAATTTCCGCCATCTCATCCGAGAGTTCAGACCAGCGCGAATCTTCAGGGTCAGCCGCAGGAACTTTCTCCTTACGTCGCACCATTTCCAGGTACGCAGCAACAACGGCCACGGCATGTTTACAACCACTGTGTCCCACAGGGCAGGTACATTCCGAGTGCAAAGCTTCAGTTTTTGACTTTCCGGTCTCCATCTGAACCACAACGGCATAGTCGTCTCCGCCGGTGACTGTGGCCAGCAACCGGCCATCCTTGGATATAGCCAGATCCTGTACACAGCCGTGCTGTGCATAGTCCCGTCCCCGGGAGACAGCACGACTCCCTGCCCATTCTTCCAGATCATCCCACGTCAAAGAAGTCCATTTTTTCATCGAAAGTTTCGCCCTTTTCTCACAAACTATGAGTCTACTGATCCGTGTGCCTCGCCTGAAGCGGATATTAACAAAACAAGTTTTGGCTTAACAGCCCTTGTCACCGCTGCCCCCCAATTATTTTGCTCAGGCTCTTTGAACAGAGGACACGGCGGCGGTGTCTGGACATAATAGGAGAGCAAAGGGCGTGACCGAGGCTTACGTGGATGCTTTTGTGGCCAGAACCGAGGCGGACCAACAAGAGAGCAGCTTCAGCCAGCTCATGACAGAAAACCAGCGACGGGTTTTTCAGATTGCTTATGGCGTCCTGGGGAACTCAGCCGATGCTGAGGAAGTAGCCCAGGAAGTATTCCTGCGGGCCTATCAGAAATTCCGGTCGCTGCGTGATCCGCAAAAATTTCGGGGCTGGGTCAACCGAATTGCCTTCCGCCTGGCGCTGAACCGCCAGCGCGGGTTGAGGCGGAGGATGGTCCGCGACACAGCCTGGCATGATTCTGCCATCGACACGTTGGACGGAGCCAAGAACGCCGAGGACCGCGTGCTGGCCGAAAAACTGCGCACCCAGATTGAGCAGTTACCGGAAAAATGTCGTCGCGTGCTGCAACTCTCGATCGTCGAAGATATGGATGCCACGGACGTAGCAGCCATATTGGGGATTCCCTCAGGTACGGTGCGCTCCCGGCTGCACACGGCAAGAAAACTTTTGTTGGAAGCAATGCAATGAAAAACAATTGCTCAAAGTGGAAAGACTTGTTGCTGGAGGCTGCGCTTACGGAAGCGACAGCCAGCGAACTCCAGGGTCATCTGTCGGAGTGTGGCGGTTGCGTCGAACAACTTGCCCTCTTGCGGGCGCGACGAGAGCGACTGGATGCGGTTCTGCCGCTGCTGGCAGGCAAGGAAGAACCAGCGCCGGATTTTGCGGCGCGGGTCATGGCCGCCGCAGAAGCTCAAGACACACGGAAAAATAATCTGCATGGCCGGAGATGGTTATTGGCCGCCGCAGCGGCCGTCGCGGTCGCAGTTATCACCGTCGGCGTACGGTTTCGGCCAACTGTTTCCGGACCGTCAGACACAGAACTGGCCGTGGCCCAGAAGCTGGCGCAATGGCACGCCCCAAGCGATTCGCTACTGGCCACTCCAGGGCAGGAGATTTTACGGAAAATGCCAAGTCTTGGCGAGTCATATCTGAAATTTCCAATGAAGACGAGTAGTGATAAGGAGGAATGAAATGAGAGCAAAACTTTTCCATGCTTGTGCATGGCTTTTTCTAACAGCCGCCGCGTGCGCGCAACAACAGCCGGGTCCCAACCAGGATCCGATTGGCCAGAGCTTTTTTCCGCCGGAACTGGTCATGCAAAACCAGGAAACCATCGGGTTGAACGATGAACAAAAAACCTACCTCAAAACCGAGCTTCGCGAGGCCCAGCTAAAATTCACCGACTGGCAATGGAAGCTGCAAGACGAAATGGAGAAGATGGTTGCTCTGGTCAAGCAACCCCACATTGATGAGCAGCAGGTCCTGGCCCAACTCGAGAAAATCCTGGCCACCGAGCGAGAAGTGAAACGCGCCCAGATCTCGCTGTTGGTTCACATCAAGAACAAGCTGAATGCCGAACAACAGGCGAAGCTGGAGACGATCCGAAGCAGGAAGTGAGTTGGGGAGGAGGAACCCTCCCGATTGCCCAGCGTAGCAACTAAGAGAAATCTTACCGCGGAGGCGCGGAGACGCGGAGGAAAAACCAAAACTCATCGCAGAGTGCGCAGAGAACACATATATCCGCAGAAAAATTGGTTTTCCTTAATGCTGCGCCTAGTCTTGCCAGACAATTTTCTGCATGACATTAGATCCTTGTGAGCCTAATAATTACTGCCATGGATGTTCTATTTTGGGAATGAAATCACGCTATTAGGCTAAATGCCAGTTAATTTGCTTGCGGATATTGACGTATTGCGAAATAATCCGGAAGTCGCGACCAAGTAATATTATGAGCAACTAAAAATTACAAGAGACTCTTGGGGGCGAGAACGATTAGGACGGTGCAATAATGGATACTTTCGCTTTAGATCTTTTTGAGAATGCTGTCGACGCTGGCAAAAATGGATTGCATGAAACCGCAATCGGACTGCTCGATCGATGCATTTGCTCCGGTCCGACACCAGACCGTGCGATCTGTGCTTATTACGGGTTGTTGGAGGAGATTTGGCATGGCCTAGGTATACGGGACAAAGCCTCTCCGAGGATGGCGCACGAGGATTTGATGTGGGCTATCAGGGCAATCGAGTGCAATTCAAAGGTTAAGAAGTATTTATAAGGACTATACCGAAAAAGGAATACGGCTGCCAAATTACGCGGAAAAGCTTTTCCGTGCGGCGGACGACGACCTCGTGAAAATAAGTTTCTTGGGACTTCCCGAATATACATCGTCGGATAAAGCTAAGGCCTTGTCGGGTCCCCTTGGATGCTTGAAAGTTCCATGTAACCAACTAGAGATATTTGTTCCTGGCAACTGGGATGGTTTTGTTGGCAGCGATGAACATTTCCCTGCCTTTCTAATTGGCAAGAATAACGGACAGACGATCGAATACACGTGTAACCCGGCAAAATTGAAGAATTCACGAAACGATCCGCCGGGAGCGCCCCATCATATGACAGAAACGTATCTCAGAGGGACAGTTTTGCAGGAGTTTCGTGGCCGTGAGGATCAATTTGGTGTCCGCAGGAGGGCAGATGCGGGACTTATTGAATCGACGAGAGAAGGTTGGCGCATCGAGCTTTTCTTCGACCTAGACGAACAGGGTGGGGAAGTGGTGGTTGTTCGCTTAGGCGACATCGGAATGTGCGTCCCCTGGCAGATACGGAAACACTTTCGAAGCTTCAATTTTGCTCCTGATTCGTCGCCCACAGTACTTATCTCAACTTGACGGTCTTAGAGCTAATGGGTCATCTTACGTCGAAACTTGTGACAGGGCACTGAATTTACCTCTGGTAGAAGGAATGGCCCATCAGAGATGGATTTGTGTCAGGACATGAGTTTACCGGTGCCGAGCATCCCGGCCGGTTCAGTCTGCTTCCTATTCACCCCTGGAGCTGTTCCAGCGTAGTCCTACGGAGACGGTCGGATGGTAGTACTCGCGCTGGTTGGGAAAGATTGGGCTTCCGGTATAGAAGCCGAACACTTCATTGCTCAAGTTCAACCCGTAAGCCACTACTCTGAGGTTTCTGTAAATTCTGTAGCTGCCCTGAACGTCGAACTGGGTGTGCGCGTACAGGTACTGATCGCCTAGAGGGCCTTTGATTCCCAGAATGGGATCTTTGTCGTTCTGGGGGTTCGCCGGACTGTGCACGAAGCCATAGGCAAAGAGATTCGCATCGTTGTGGCTCACACCGAAGCGCATGGAGAAGCGCTGCTTGTCGTAGGTCATGCCCAGGTTCCAGGTGTTGGGCGCCTGGCGCTGCAAAGACGGATGGTCGATACGTCCACCGGAGAAACCTGCTGGGAACGTAACTTGCGAGGTCGTGTAGCTGTAGTTGGCTGCGACTCCGAATCCGCTCAAGAAGCCGGGCAGGTGCGAGAGCCGCTGTTCCCAGGCCGTCTCAAATCCTGCAATGTGCGCATTGGGACCATTGATCGATTGCTGTTGCTGGAACCCGGCATTAGGATCGCCCGGCGGAAGAATGATTACCGTGGGGTAGATGGGGTTGGACAACTGCTTGTAGAAGAACCCGGCCTGCAGAATGCCGAGTGGAGTGAAGTAATGCTCGACCAGCAGATCGTAGTTATTGGCTCGCGTCGGCTGCAGAGCAGGATTCCCGAGTTGCAGGCTCTTGGGGCTGGTGTTAGGGTCGATGATCTTGGTAGGAACAATGTCTCCGAAATTCGGCCGGGAAATCCCTCTCCCGTAGGCCACGCGAATATTTGTATTCAAGCCGAGCGGGTATTGCACTTGAACGCTGGGCAGGAAGTCTACATATCCCGAACTGCCGTTGACCGGCGTGCTCGAAACGAATGTGCCACCATTCAAATTGACCTGATTGGCGGTGTAGGTTGCGTCGGTGGCTTCAATGCGCAGTCCGGTCTGCAGGCGCAGCTTCCCGAAATTGATGGTGTTCATCGCATAGCCGGCATAGACGCGCTCGTTGGCCTCATAGGAGGCTTGATTCGAGATGATGGCATCCTGCGATGGGTCATCGGTAAAAGCGAACGGATTATTGACGATTAAATCGTGGATCTTGACGTAATCGGAATTGGGGCCAAACGGATAGGTTTTATCGTAATAGCCTTTGTTGGTATAGGTGCCCAGCACCTGCGATAGGGGAAAGTTGCCGGTCGGAGTCAGAAAATGGTCGTCTTCGCGCTGCGTCTTATTCGAGTTCCGCACCTTCGCTCCGAATTCCAGGGTGGCGTAGTGCGAACCGGCGTGGTAACGCTGCAGTAGAGAGGCCGCGCCCTGAAAATTAAGCTGCGTGCTCCCATAATGGGGCAGCACCGTTGAACTGAGAAGGTATTGGGTAGGGTCGAAGATGTTTGTCCCATCCAGGACGTTGAAGTTAGGCCGGCGTGGATTGCTTAGGTCTTGCGCCAAGTCAACGCTGGGACCGTTGTTGAATTTGGTGGTGGGAAAATCCTGGCCACCAATGTTGTGCGAACGGGAACCGGCAATCTCATAGGTTATCAGCGTTGAAGAGAAGTCGTGCCTGGCTCCGGTCAAGATGCTGAAGATCTGCTGTTCCGGACGCCGAATGTAGTGCCGGTATTGCATGAACCCCGGCGAACAGTTTGCCGGAGCATTGGCCTCGGTGCAGTTGAAAAAAGTGATCTGCGAGCCGTTGACCGATTTGATGGCGTTTCCATAGTTGGGCGTATAAACCCAGGTTTCGCCGAAATCGTGAAAGTCCGCATACAGTCCCTTTAAGTAGACGTTGGAGTTTTCGCCGATGTTATAGTCAATGCCGCCGTTAAAACCATAGCGCGTGCGGTAATAGCTGTAGCTGCGCAAATCCTGGCTGGAAACGAACGCAATATTCCGTCCGGTGGCATTGTTGGGATCGCCGGCAGCCAAGGCGGCCTGAGTGGGTTCCAGGTCGTCAATGGCCCGTCCGTTGTAGTCGTAGGTGCCGCCCAGCAGGAAGCCAAGCTGCTTTTTCGCGCCGAAGCGCTTGCCTGCCGTCGCATCGAAACCACCCAGAGGACGCCCGCCTTGGATAGGCGTATAGCCACTCTGTCCGCCAAAGCTGTAGGCCAGAGCGTTGCCCGGAGTCTTGGTGACAAGATTTACGGAGCCGCCGATTGCGTCTCCGTCCTGATTGGCAGAGAGGGTTTTGTTCACCTCGATGCGATCCACCAAGTTGGAGGGAACGACATCGAGCTTAATGTTGCGCACATTGCCTTCCGGAGAAGGAACGTTGACGCCATTGATGGTGACGTTGCTGAGGCGCGGTTCGGTGCCCCTGATCTGAACATATTTTCCTTCGCCCTCGTCGCGCTCCAGGGTCACGCTGGGCAGGCGTCCAACGGCGTCGGCAATATTCGTGTTGGGCAAGCTGGTGATGACTTTGGAGGGCAGCACCTGCACGATGTTATCGGAGGTGCGCTCGATATTAATGGCAGCTTCTTCCCCTTCCTGGCGCTCCGGCCGAACCGTGATTTCCTGGCTCTGTGAACCCACTGCCAGCACCGGGTCTACTTTGGCGGTTGCTCCGGCAGCGACGTCCACCTCTGCAGAGAACGTGGCAAACCCAACATACGAGACCGTGATGGTGTGGTGTCCGGGAGGTACGGAGGGAATTGTGAACTCTCCAAGGCTGTCGGTCACGGCAAACTGGCCCGTGGGCTTAACCTCTACGCGAGCGCCGTGCAAAACGGCGTGCGTACCGTCGGTGATCGTGCCGGAAATCCTGCCATTGTTTTGTTGAGCAAAAGCTTGCGGGAAAACGCCGATCACAAGAATGGAAATGAGTAGCACGCTGAACATGCGCATAGACGAGACCTCCGCCACACGAGGGAAATGGGATTTATCGGAATACGACATCTGGATGGGAAGGTGCAGTTTAGTGGCGAGATGTTAATGACTGGTTAAGAACATATTAAACTTGTCGAAATGCAGCGGCCGCAGGTCATTTTGTTGTATGGTCCAACCACATTAAAAGTTGTCACGAATCTGTGGCAGAACCGGCCTGGACTGCATTCCAATTTTGCTGCCGCGCCCATCGCTCAAAGGAGTGCCATGCGATATGCGGGTAGCCCAAACGCAGTCGGGGCACATCGATGTGCCAGCCTCGGCGGAGAAACCATTCCCATGCTTTTCCCACATCTTCGTTGGCGGAACGCATCCACTCCAGCGGAACCTGGACATATCGAAAGTCTCTGCCGGTCAGACGCGAAAAGAGCAGGGCAATCTCGGAGCCGCAAAGGGAATCTCCGGCAAGGTCAATCTGTTGGAAAAGGAAGCTCTCACGATTTTCGATCACCTTAGCGGCGAACGCCCCAATGTCGGCGACTGCGACATAATCCAGCCTGCGGCCGGCAGGCAGCGCCGTGGGGAAGATGCCTTTGTATATTTGCGCCAGCCATTCGGGACTGAGCAGGTTCTCCATGAAGAAGGCTGGGCCGATGATGGTGAAGGGTATTCCGATGCGGCGAATGTGCATCTCGATTTCTCGCTTGCTGTCGAAGTGCGGTACGCCGGTGGGCCCGCCTGTTAGCGGGACTGAAGCAAAAACAAAATGGCCTAAGCCCACCTTCTTGCTGGCGTCAGCCATGGCCATTCCGTAACGGACCTCATAGTTGACACCACGGTCAAAAGGAGTGGTGACGGCGAACATGACATCGGCGCCCGTGGCCGCCTGCTCCAGGGAGCGTTGGTCCTCAATGTCACCGGCCACAATAGTAGCTCCAAGGAGTCGCAGTTCTTGGGCTGCACTTGAGTTTGGGTTGCGAGTGAAGGCGCGAACGCAATGTCCTTTCTCCAGCAAAGCACGCGCTAGTGCCCCGCCCTGGCGTCCAGTCGCGCCCATGACGAGCACAACCATTTTCGACATTCAACCCTTCCTCCTGCACAACGAATGGTGTTCGTGCCATTCCGCCGTTCACCAGCAGGAATGTGCGGAGCGGCACCCCTGTTGAGGCGATCTTGGAGCAGTTCATTCTGATTTGGCGTAACGGGCTGCAACGAGTATAAGTCATGCCCTGATACACGTCTTCAGGCAAAATGGCACTACCGTTAACCAATGGCCAGTAGCTAGCAGCCAGGAGCTTTCTATATAATCCCGCGATTAACACCCGAGGTACTCCATGAGACATTCTCTGTTCGGCATACTTCTTTCTGTAGGTTTGTTTTGCGGCAACAGTATTGGCCAAGCCGCCCCTTGCACAATTAGCGACCACACGGAGTACAACAAAAAGATCAAAGAGTACACCACCGAACCTTTCTTTATTACAGAGTTGGTGGACCACCTTCCTTTGAGTTCCTGCGTACCGCCCCCGGACGTATTCCTGCACCATATTGTGGGAGCACCTGATGTTTTGGATTACACCAAGGAGATCAACGACTACATGCGGCTGCTGGCCAGCAAGAGCCCGCGCGTCAAGGTGTGGAGCATTGGGACTTCGGAAGAGGGTCGCGAGATGCTGGCAGTGATTGTGACCGATGAAGCCAACATGGCCAAGCTCGACCGATATAAGGAGATCAATGCTCGATTGGCCGATCCACGCGGCTTGAGTGATGCCGAGGCGCAAAAGCTGATCGCCGAAGACAAGCCCATTTACTGGGCCGATGGCAGCATCCACTCGCCGGAAACCGGCGCGCCGGAAATGTTGATGGAGTTGGCTTATCGCCTCGCGGTGGAAGAGACCCCGTTCATCCAGAAGATTCGCCAGGATTCGATTGTGATGATCACGCCGATCGTGGAGGTGGACGGCCACGACCGCATGGTTGATATCTACATGCAACACAAGAAACACCCCAACGATCCGCCTTATCCGCTGGTGTGGTGGGGACATTACGTTGCACATGACAACAATCGCGACAACCTCGGCCTGACGCTGGCGCTCTCCCGCAACATGCTCAAGAACTTTCTGGCATGGCATCCTGCGGTGATGCATGATCTGCATGAGTCCGTGCCTTATCTCTACATCATGACCGGAACCGGGCCTTACAACGCATGGCTCGACCCGATTGTGATCAGCGAATGGCAGTCGATGGCCTACCACGAGATCGAGGAGATGACCAAGCGAGGCGTGATTGGCGTGTGGACCCACGGATTCTATGACGGATGGGCGCCGAACTATCTGCTTTCCATCGCCAACAACCACAACGCCATCGGCAGGTTTTACGAGACGTTTGGCAACGGAGGTGCTGATACACGGCTGCGCACGCTGCCCCCGGCAAGCACCAACCGCGAATGGTTCCGGCCCAATCCGCCACTACCCAAGGTCAAATGGTCGGCCCGCAACAACACTAACATGCAGGAGAGCGCAATCCTTTTTGGCATGAACAACGTGGCCAGTAATGGCCAGCAGTTCCTGAACAATTTCTATTTGAAGAGTAAGCGTGCGGTGGAGAAGGCCAGAAAAGAAGGTCCGGCAGCCTGGGTCTTTCCGGCTGACGATGCGCGGCCAGCCGAGCAGGCAAGTTTTCTGAACCTGTTGGAGGTGCAAGGCGTCGAGGTGCATCGTACGGAAAAGGAGATTCGACTGGCCAGCACAGAAGGCGCTCGCGATTCCAAATCGTCCGCCGACAAATCCGCGAAGAGTGAAGCGTCAGAGCCAAATTCGGGCAAAGGCAAAGACGATAAGAAGGCGCAGGAGACCGTAATTCCCGCAGGCAGCTACATCGTCCGCATGGACCAACCCTACAGCCGCCTGGCCGATATGGTTTTGGATACGCAGTACTACAGCCCCAGAGATCCGCGTTCGTATGACGATACCGGCTGGACGCTGCCGGCACTCAAGAACATCAAAGCCATGAGAGTGACCGATACTTCGGTACTCGACGCGCCCATGAAGAAGATGAGCACGATTCAGCTTGCTGGAGGCATCGATGGCACAGGAAAGACCTATCTGATTCATCACAACACCGATAACACCCTGGCCACGTTTCGTTTTCGCCTGAGCAGCGTGCCGATGGAGGCTGCTGAAGATGGGTTTGAAGCTGATGGCATAAAGTTCAAAGCCGGCAGCTTCGTCATCCGCAACGCGGATCGCAATCAACTGGAAAGCGCGGCTAAAGAATTAGGCATCAAGATTCATGCCACCAATGCCGAGGTGAAAGTTGCGACCCACGCGCTTGCGGCCCCGCGAGTGGCGATGGTCCATAACTGGCAGAACACGCAGAATGACGGCTGGTACCGCTCTGCCTTCGATGAGTTGAAGATTCCTTATACCTACGTGGCCGATACCAAGCTGCGCGAGACACCCAACTTGCGCCAGCAATTCGACGTGATTCTTCTGCCGCCCATGGGCGGAAATCTAAGCTCCATGATTCGTGGCCTGCCGATGCGTGGCGACCCCAAGCCCTGGAAGAATTCACCGGAGACGCCAAACTTCGTCGCTCCTGGCCTCGACAGCAGCGACGATATCCGCGGCGGCCTGGGATACAAAGGGTTGTCCAACCTGGAGCAATTTGTTCGTGAAGGCGGATTGCTGATGGCAGTGCAATCCAGCGCCTCGCTTCCCGTGGCCAGCGGGATAACCGATGGCGTAGTCAATGTTTCGGACCCCCGCGCCATGCAGGCCCCTGGGAGCGTGGTGCTCTCCAGCATCGACGACAAGAAGAGTCCTATTGCTTATGGCTACGACGACA
The DNA here is from genome assembly GCA_035940535.1 of Candidatus Angelobacter sp. GTDB lineage: Bacteria > Acidobacteriota > Terriglobia > Terriglobales > Acidobacteriaceae > Angelobacter. Next base: position 914 of record DASZEU010000420.1, on the reverse strand, counting down.
AGCTCTATGTGTACTTCCGTGAAGGCCCGGTGATTACAGTCGGGTTTGGAGGGGGATTCGGAGGTGGTGGCGGAGGAGGAGAGGCTGGCGGTGCTGCCGGGAGATCGAGCGGACGAGGAACGGCCTCGGAGTCGGACGTGATTCAGGCGCGTTCTGCAATCGCTGCGGAGAAGCCAGTCAAGCGCTCCCCACGCGAGCAGGAACTTTATCTTCCCGAGGACACTCCCGACGCAGTGCGGCTCAACTTGCCCCGCCGCGATGAGATGCCCAGAGTTGTGCTGCGCTTTGCCTCGGAGAAAGACCTGCTGCTCAGCGGAATGATCGTAGCGGGCAACGAGCTTGCCGAGAAACCCGCGGTAGTGGATGTGCCTCATGGCAAAGGCCATGTTGTGCTGTTTGCCAACAATCCATTCTGGCGCGGAGAAACCATGGGCAGCTTCTTCCTGGTGTTCAACGCCATGATGAATTATGACCATCTCAACGCCGGGCGGGCAGCCCAGAGTGGGCCTGCGACCGAAGCAACCGCTACCGGGGAGGACGATTTTTAGATTGCCAAAATTGCCATAACTGCCAAGATTGCCATAATTGAATTAGGGCGGCCACCTGAGGCTCTGTCGTTTTAAGAAATACTGTATGCCTTCGCGAGACGTGTAACAGCCCGAACCATCCCATTTCCCAGGGTTCTGCTACGGTCCACCCTGGGCTACTCTATTCCGCCCCTTTGGCTGGCCTATCTTAATTTCGGAACTTACTCCAGAATCCTTAAGTGAACGGTATTGCCCTTTAGATTTCTGAGGACGTCTGTCAAGTACTAAATCGTTGTTTTTTCGACAAGCCATCCAAGGAAATCCACTGGTTCTTCACAGTTTTGTCACAGCGCTGAAACCGGGACCATCTTTGTAGCGATCAGCGGT
>DASZEU010000419.1:0-16111 GCA_035940535.1 Candidatus Angelobacter sp. | reverse complement strand
ATGGCGAGCCGATCCTGGTACGCAACGTCAATAACTTGCCAGCCAACAACGGCGGTTTTGGAAACAACACAGTAAGCACCCACTTGCATAACGGCCATACCCCTTCAGAGAGCGATGGTTTCCCTTGCTTCTTCTTCAATTCGGGAAAGTTCTATGACCATCACTATCCCAACGTCTTGGCTGGCGTAACCGATCCTCAGTTCGCCGCCACCAACGGGGATGTTCGCGAGTCGCTGAGCACGCTCTTCTATCACGACCACCGCGTCGACTTTACTGCTCAGAACGTCTACAAGGGATTGGTTGGCCAGTATCTGCTGTTCAACCAGTTTGATACCGGCGACGAGACGACCGGTTTCCGGCTGCCCAGCGGTCAGTTCGATGTACCCATGTTGTTTGGCGATAAGGTTTTCGATCCCAACACCGGGCTGCTCTTCTTCGATCTGTTCAATACCGACGGAATTCTGGGTGACAGGTTCCTGGTCAACGGCAAGATTCAGCCATTCTTCCAGGTGGCGCCCCGCCGGTACCGTTTGCGCTGGACCAACACCGGCCCCTCGCGCTGGGTACAGTTCTTCCTGACCGATCCCAATAACCTCAGCGCTACGTTCCCATTCTGGCAGATTGCCAACGACGGCAATCTGTTGCCGAAACCAGTGCAGGTCACGAGCGTGGAACTGGGCGTGGCCGAGCGCGCAGACGTGATCATTGACTTTTCCAAGTTCAGGCCTGGTCAATCGATCATGCTGGAGAACCGCCTCGAGCAACAGGATGGACGCGGCCCCACCGGCAATGTCTTGGCCGCTGGCCAGGGCAACAACTATTTGCGGTTCGATGTTGTCCTGCCGGCAGTGGCGGATAACAGCCAAGACCCCGCTACCATTACCAAGTTTTACGATCTGCCCACCATCGATCTCAGCAACGTGGTGCGGCGGACGTTCAACTTTGAACGCGGCAATGGACAGTGGCAGATCAACGGCCAGTTCGCGGACTGCAACGTAAATCGCTTCACCGTGAAGCAAGGCTCAACCGAGCTTTGGACGCTGCAGAACAGCTCCGGTGGCTGGATGCATCCGATCCACATCCACTTCGAGGAGCACCAGATTGTCTCGCGCAACGGCGCTCCCCCGCCTCTGGCGGTGGAACGCTCTCGCAAAGATGTGGTGGAATTGCACCACAATGAGACGGTCCAGATCTTCTTCCGGTTCCGTGATTTCCTTGGGCGCTATCCCTTGCACTGCCACAACGTAGTGCACGAAGATCACGCCATGATGGCCTTGTGGACCATCGGCACGACCGGGGACACCAATCCTAACCCCTAGCCGGAATTGCGTCAGCCGGTGTGTTCCCACCGGCTGGCGCAAGTTCCCATGGAGCAAAGGAACTTTATGGCAAAGATCACAAGAAGAGATTCGCTGGGATGGTTTGCTGCTGCCTCTGCCGCTTCATTTGCGGTCGGCGCAACCCGTGCTGAAGGTCAGGAGCCTGCACTACAACAACACTGGGAGCAGGTTTCGCCTCGCGAGGTCATCCGCTCGCGTTACTTCCCCAATGTTGTTTTGACCAGCCACAACAACAAGAAAGTATATTTGTATGATGATCTGATCAAGGACAAGGTCATGCTGCTGAACTTTATGTATGCGTCCTGCGAAAACCTCTGCCCGCGAGTCACTCAGAACCTGGTGAAGGTTCAGAAGCTGCTGGGTGATCGTATGGGCAAGGACGTGTTCATTTACTCCTTTACTCTTGATCCGACACATGATACCCCAGAAGTCCTGAAGGCCTACGCGGAGATGCATCATATCGGAGCAGGATGGTCTTTCCTGACCGGAACCGCAGATGAGATGGAAATGCTGCGCCGCCGCCTGGGCTTTACCGATCCCGACCCAAAATTTGACAAAGACAAAGAAACCCACATCGGCAATGTCCGTTATGGCAACGAACCACGCCTGCTGTGGGGAGCATGCCCGGGCATGTCGCATCCGGAATTTATTGTGGAATCCCTATCATGGGTAGATTGGCCCAAAGGCCAAAAGCCCAACGCATAAGGGAAATGCGTGATGTAGATAGAGAAAATTTTTGAAATGCCCCCATCTTCTGGCCCGGGATTCGTTCCGGGCCTCTTTCTTTCGGATTGATTAGGTCAATACTCCTGGTTTTACCCAATTACAAATTCTTGAACAGCATGTCTGCTGCCTTGTTGCCTGTTTGTTCCTTCCACTTCAGGAATAGCACAGCGTAGGAGTCGGTGATGTATTGGTCCGGAGCGATTTGCAGGCGGCGGGCCACGGCGTCAATCCACTTGGCTGGTCCTTCAATCTCTCCAAAGTTGCCGACTGGTGTCTCGTCCACCACTACGTGGCCTTTGCCATCGGTCCACTCGCTGCGAAATTTTTCATATTTGAAGCTCGGAGTAAAGCCCACGGCTTCCAGAATGTTGCCCAGACACTCGCCATCTTCCACCTGGGTTTCGATCTCCTTGCGAGATTTGTGGCGTCCGGCCTTGCCTTTCGCTTTGTAAGTGATGGTCCAGCGATCACCATACTTTCGAAGACGAAGCACCTCTCCTCTTTGACGCAGAGGCTGTCCAGGAAGGTCATACAAGGTATTCATTTCGTGTGTGCGCTTGGTGACCACACGAAATCCGGCGCTCCTCAGCTTGGCTGCTAGAGCCTTGAGATCTTCAATGTTGAATTTGATCTCGACTTCGAGAGTGGAGGCCATTTGAAGAGCAGTATATCGAATGTGCCTTCAATCAGCAGCCTTGGGCTTCCCTTGGCCCAATTTGGCTGAAAAAAGCACGAGCAACATTCCCAGAACCCAAAGGAAATGTCCTTCGCGGGGACGCACGTTTTCATAATGAAAAACAACCCAGCAGAAAGGAATCAGCAGAAGAACAATGATCCTCAAGATCGCCACCGCAGTGGCCTTGCGAAGAAGAATGAGAATCGTGGTGACCAGAAAGAGCGGATTGATCCACCCGGTCATTACCATGGGAATGTACCGGAGAGGCTGGTCGTGCAGCAAAGCCTGGTTCTCGTGGTTCCACGGTTGCATGATAGTTACAAACAGAGCGCAACGATAGCCCTGGAGAGGAGGGGAGTCCGGCGCAGAAATCGCCGGAAGAATAAAAGCCACTAGATAGATCAACAGTCCGCTCCAAAAGAGCCAACGATAAATTTTCATGGTGATTCCAAGAGCCGCAATCCGAAATTGTACCAATCCTTAAGCAATACGAACTCTACCGCCGATTAATACGCGATGCGCGGGGATTCGGCCCAGATTTTTCCAATGGAACCTTGAGAATCCTGCATGCGTATATTTAGATCAGGTGAAAATCCCATGTTGACTTTTCTGTTGTGGTGCATCTTGCTGGTTGCCTGCTGGCCCCTGGCGCTGCTGGCCCTGGTTTTGTATCCCTTGGTATGGCTGCTGCTTTTGCCTTTTCGTCTGTTGGGCATCGCGGTGGACGGGGTGCTGGGGTTGCTGAAAGCCATTCTTTTTCTGCCTGCCCGTGTTCTGCGCGGCCCCAGCCACGGCTGAGATGAGTCACCGCACCGGCGAAGCAGACGCACTTTCGCTGTTGAGCCAGCGCTCCACCAGCTTTTGCAGGCAGGCCTGTCCGCAAAGATGTTTTACATTCGCATCGTGGGCGGTCATGTTTTCCCAGGGATAAATCTTGAGCAACTGCCGTTCGGGAGCTTGCTCGTGAGGGCGGTAGAGTTCATTCCATACCAGCCACCAGTGATCCACATTGCCCTTTTGCTTGCCGCAAACGTCACAGTTGAATGTTTCAGTCCAGGTCAATTCTCTGCCTCGATTCTTCATGTTTCAACAGAACAGTAGCCGAACGCTGCCGCCGAATGCAAGACTCCTTGCCGGGAGTTGCTGAGCTTCCTTAAAATCGAAAGTTGTCTGATTATTTTTTCAATTTTTGTGGGATGGAGAGTGGTTGTGGCTTTCACAGTCCGGCTTGTCAATTTGATTTTGCTCGGTACCGCGATTCTGCTAGGCGATCCCTTTCTGTTGGTTACGCCCATGGCGGCGCAGGCAAATAGTTCTGCGCAAACTGAGTTGAACCGCCGTATTGAACGCCAAGTGCGCGCCTACGCAGAAGCACCCCCAGACGCGCAACTGACGCTCGGTAACCGCACTCCCAGCTCGTTTAATGGCTACGACAACCTTCCTGTGACCATCGAGCAGAAGGGAGCCAGCAAGACCTTCGATTTTCTCCTGTCCAAGGATGGCAAGAAGCTGCTCTACATGAAGGAATTCGATCTTACCGAGGACCCTTATGCGAAAGTAATGCGCAAGATCGACCTTTCAGGAAGGCCGATACGCGGCGCAGAACATGCGGCTGTCACGATGGTGATCTATGACGATTACCAGTGTCCTTTTTGTGCGCAAATGTACGTGAACCTTGTGAATGAAGTCATGAACCGCTATCGCGATTATGTCCGGATTGTCGTGAAAGATTTTCCAATCGTCGATGCTCATCCCTGGGCCATGCGGGCGGCCATCGATTCGCAGTGCCTGGCCCAGCAGAACTTCGCCGCATATTGGGATTTCTCGGACTATGTTCATACCCACCAACAGGAGGTGAACAGCAAGTTCAAAGAGCATACGGGCGACACTCCGTATACCCTCGATACCCTAGCCGCCGAAACCGGCCAGCGGCATGGAGCGAATGCTGCTGCGCTTCAGGCGTGTCTGGCCCGGCAGGACAAGGTTTCGGTGGAGACCTCGATGGCCGAAGCAAGGTCTCTGGGTGTGAGCGCAACTCCCACAATGTTCGTCAATGGAGAGGAAGTAGAAGGAGTACTCAACGGCGTGAATCTAAGGCTGCTCATCGATCGCGCGATCAAGGAATCGTTTGCAGGAAAGTGATTTGCCGAGCGAGACAGCATCAGAAGAGATGTTGAATTTTGCTACTTGGGCACTGGACAAATTATGAAGCTTGAACTTAACCCCGAAGATGAGCAACTCATTCAGACTTGTTAACGCGCCTCCGGCGTTGATTTGTCGAGTAGAAGAAAAACATTAGCAGATCTTCATCGCAATGCCGGGCAAGCGTCAATTCGCCCCAGTTTTTGGACAAACGGAGAAAGCCTCAGTTTTTGGTTGCTTTGCTGGCTTTCCGTTGTATACTCCTATTCCCTGATTCCAAAAATTCACCTTGCCAGTTACCAAGGCCAAGAAGTGTCCTGCGTGCCGTGGCACAGGACTTAGTAAAAAGGGTGTCCGCTGCAAGAGATGCAGCGGCACAGGGGAGATTATCGTCTCCCAATCGAAGTCGGTGCTCCTGGCGATCAACAAATAACTCTTTAGTGTTCCTTATTTTCCAAACAATTTGTGCCGCATGTCCGGCCAAAATTCTTTCAGAACGTTGAAAAAGGCGTCGAGTGCAATCTGCTGGCCCCATTTGTAGGCGTTATTGGAAGCGGTACGGTTTTCCGAAGGATAGTAGACATTGGAGAGGGCTGTAGCCGCAGCATTGCCGACTAGTTCCGAGTAGTTGAATGTGTTCGTGCCTGAGTCGGTGCGGGTGATCCACTCGCGGCTAACGGAATATCGGACGCGTTTCCAGAATCCACCCCCGGTTTTGCCCATGGGAAAAAAGCGCGGGTCCTGATGCAGAATCACCGGGAAGACCGATTCACTCATCATGTTGCCAATAGTCTGGTCGGCAAATGCAGTGCCGTAGTACCTGCCGAAACCGGCAGCGCCCTGGCCAAACGACTTGGTCTGGTTCTGGGCCATGGCTATGCCGGCAAAGATTCCGGCTGCCGGATATGCATAAGGATCGAATGAATCTTCCAATCCCAGCTTGAATTTTTCTCCTGCGCTGAGCTTGGTTGGCTCTTTCTTCTCGTCTTCAACCGTCCTGTAATTTGGAATGACTCCAAAGATCCGATCATTCTTCTTTTTGTCCGTCTGTTGGTCCTGGACACCGGAGCCTTGTCCGGAGCCTGCTTGTGGCGAAGTCGCGGGTTGGGTCTGAGATCGAGCCGTGCCACCCAAGCCCATAGTGATGCAGAAACAAAAGAAAAGAATACGATGCACAACGAACTCCTCATACAATACTAAGCTCTAGAGGGGCCGTTATGAAACAGGCGAGCTTCTCATGAGAATCATTGTGCGAGCAGGAACCTACTTATGATTGAGCTGCCTTTGATTTTAATTACCCGACTACCCATTAGACTGGTTCTCCAACGGGCATCTCGTACCCGACAAGACTGCTGGCCTTCAAAGTGCCTGTTTTCCATACATATTTCCGTAGGAGTCCTGTAAGTCTATGGATGCAGCTAACTACACCTTTTTCTGAAAGCCCAATTGCCGGAATGGCCGCGATGGCTGCGGATGTGAAGCCCTGCCGGTAATAAAGTCTGAAGACCAGTTTGTCGCGCCTGCTGTCGGTGATCTTGTCGATGAAATCTTCCAGTTGCTGGAGGAGAATATGGTCCTCCAAAGAGCCATCCGGCGCTGTGGCTTGAGCGCTATCGAGATCGGAATCCTGGAACTGCCTACCTCCTCTCTTGGCGGCCCATCGGGATTTGAAATAGTCAACGGTTACGTTGTACGCAACCGTCTTCAGGAAACCATAAAGCGCGTTTTCATGGCGGCTGGTGAATTGACGCAATTGCCGGCACTCTTCTGTGCATAGCTTGAGGTAAGTTTCCTGCACCAGATCATCAACCAAGTCTGCGGAAGCGGTCGTCCAGCGCATGGCGGTGCGAGCTATCACCCCCGCAATCAACGGATGGAAGCGGCGTATGAACTCGTACCAGGCTTGCGTGTCGTGGCTGGTGGCGCATCTCTGGATCAAATCGTCGGAGGTCAGGTCTTTGCAGCACGCTTCGAAGCATATCTCAGCGCTGATTGGCGGGAAACTGTGTACAAGAGCGTCCATTTCTTCTCTCCAAAAGGAAACTTGAGTATCTGCTCCATCTACCGTGAAGCCTTGTTGTGAAACATCTGGCTCACTTGTACAGGCGGAAAGGACCGATAAAAAGGCCGCTTTTTTGGAAAATTCCTGTCATTTTTTTGAAAAGTGAGCCAAATTGCCTGAGTTTTGCGCCTTAACTAGTGAAGGGAAGAAAGCCACGAGCAAGATGGCATTTTTTGACTGCAAACGATTCCAGCAAAAGGAGAACGGAGTTATGGCTTCAATATTGATTCCCGCGAACCAACCTACTTTGCAAGAACTGGTGGAACAGGTGATGGCGAAGGCGCTGGCCGTAGGCAATCCCGCACACCAAGGCGCTGGAAAATCCGAGTAACTATTTTGTATTCAATCACTTGAAGGAGATTTCTCAGGTGTTTGCAGCTCTTAGAATTGAATAGTTTCATTTTCCGTGTAACGCCAAGCTTACTGGCTGCACTATTCAATAGTATGGCATCTTTAACCCAGGACGTTCAGGAAGCGGCGGAGGTGGCCCCGGTGGTTGCCTCAGCCCAAAGCCTTAATCAACTTGAGGACCAAGGCTGTATCTTTGTCCTGCGTTTTATTCTGCGTGCTTTTCGGGGCCGGCGGCCGGAAGATCGGTTCTGGACTCTTCTCAAGCAGTTTCTTTTTGATGCTCAAGTACCGGAAGAGTCCAAAGGCAAGATTGCTGAATACCTGCTTTCCCGGGCAAGCAGTCTTGGGCCACGGCCCGCCAGGGCTCTGCTGGATTTTTTGAGCCAGGCCTATTCCCAAAAGGGCGATCGGCTCTTCTGGAGTACGTTGCGCGACGCCATCCAGATTTATCCAATCTCCCCTACCGTCTGACCATCAATATTTCAAATCAGATTCTGCTCTGCGGTCTCTGCGGTGAACTTGATTTGGTTCCAGAGTGCTTCTTCGTGGCAAGAAATTTCTGCCATGTCTCTGCAGTGACCAAAGTAATATTCATCGAACCCTGCTGCAACTATTTTTCGCATGAGGGTTTAATATCGGCAGACAGGCTAACAACCTGAAGAGGATTCAACAAAGGATTCAAAAAAGGAGACCACCACAACATGCGACGATTTCTTACACACCTGTTGGCGCTCGCGGTACTTGGATTAGGTACCGCAGCTTTTGCCCAAACTGATCTTCAGAAAGACAAGAAAGATGCCCGGCAAGACCGGCGGGATCTGAACAAAGATCGTAAGGACATCAACCAAGACCAACGTGACCTGAACAAGGACCGCGCCGATCGCAACAAAGACGCCCGCGGCGTGAGACGTGACCAGCGAGATCTGAACAAAGATCGCCGCGATCTGCGGAGCGACTCCAAAGATTGCAAGGCCGGCGACAAGGCCGACTGCAAGGATGCTGCCAAAGACCGCAGGGACATCGCCAAGGATAAGCAAGACATTAACAAAGACAAGCGCGACCTCCACAACGACCAAAAAGACATCAACCACGACCGCAGAGATCTCCACAAAGATCGCAAAGACGCTCGCAACGACAGAAAAGATCTCCGCCACGACCGCCGTGACATCCATAAGGACAAGCAAGGAAAGTAATCGGCCGGTCGTTGGTCAATTGGCTCCAAGCTCGCTAGCGACGAAAAGCCCCGAATGCTTAACCGCCCCGGGGCTTTTCTATTGCTTTCAATCTACTGCACGTTGATCTGCTGTGGGTTCTTGAATACCGCTCCGGTTGCGTCCCAGGCTTGCACGACCAATAAATGCGGACCGGGAGACAACGCAAGGGAAGTATCAAGGCTGTTCGAAGAAGTTAAAAATTGGGAAATATTATCCACATAAATTCGCATGGCGGTGATGGGTGCTGACGCCGATTTGGCCGACGCCACCACATGCAGAGGCGATGTTGAGGTACTGCCGCTCGCCGGTGAGCAGACCGTCACACCGACATTCACTGGAGAACAGCCCGTACTTCCTGTGATTGTCAAAGGCAAAGAAGACTTGAAGACCGCGCCTGTCGCATCCCATGCCTGGATCACAACGTTATGAGTCCCTGGGGAGAGTGTGAGGCTTGTATCCAGGGAGGCCGCATGAATTGTGTAGGCTGAAGAATCATCCACGTAGATTCTCATGGCGGTGATCGGATGGCTGGAACTCGCCGCGGCCGTGAAATGTACCGGTGAGCTTTGACTGCTTCCTGGCGATGGAGAGCAAATCGTTACTCCAACTCCTCTTGCATTGCAACCACCGGGAGGAGTGGGTGTTGGCGTCGGAGTGGGCGTTGGATTCGCAGAAAACATGTCAGTCATATCAACGGCGAAGACCGCTTGGCCGGGATAGCTGTTAACTCCGAGCGAATCCAAAATGGTGCGCAACAGGTTTTCATGTTGATATAGGCCGGAGGATTGGAAGCCTTTCTTTACATGCGGCCCCACTATGACGACCGGCACTTGGCCGCCACCGAACCCGGTATCTGTGTCAAAGCCTTCGTCAAAGACGATGATCAGCAAACCATCCTGCTGAAAAGATGCATCGTTCAACAGCGGCGCAATATTGTTTTTGAGCCAGGCATCAGCGGCCGCCAACTTTTGTCCATCGGAGCACGAGGACATCCCCGCAGGGCAGTCATGTGCATCATTTTGCTTGTTCGGAACAACAAACGAAAAATTCGGCAACTGATTGTTGTTCAGGTCGGCGGAAAATTGCGAAAACGGCACTAGATTCAGAGCTTGCGTGCTGCTGTTGACCACGTCCGAAAAATAGGAAAATGGGTTGTGATGGCGCGAATAGGGATAAACGTCGCCGCCGGTATAACCCACCGATGGCAGGCTTTCAGCATAGCTCTTCCATGTCTTTCCAGCGCTGAGCAGATGCCGGACCATATTGTCTGCCGTGACCGTACCTGAGAAAGCATCGTCATTGGTGATGATCTGGCCTGCAGTCATCATGAAGTAATTGCCGATGGACGGATGCGTGTTGGCGAAATACTGGGTGCCCAAGGCATTCTGAGTGGCCAGAGAATTAAGGTAGGGCATGGCCGGATTGCCGATCACCCCGGAATAGCTGTGGTTTTCCTCCAGCACCACCACCACATGATTCGATTGCGGTACTTGCGCGCTCAGGACCGCAGGTAAGCATAAGAGCAATGACAAGGCGCTCAAAATAGATTTTTTCAATGTAACTCCTCATGTCAGCTTGCAGATTTGTCGATTGGTACGTGCTAAGGCTAGTGAGGCATCTACTCTGCTTCGATAAGGCGAGACCAGTAATTGCCGGGAGGAATCACCGTAACCCATGAGTTGGGTCAAGGTGCGTCCGCGACCTCAACGGAGAGCTCGTGAGCTTGAATTTCCAAGCCTCACGGTCCAACGTGTTGGTTTTCTCCGTGCCTCCGTAGTACTAATCCGAAATTTCCCCATTTTCTGCGCAAATTTTCATCGCTTTTCTTTTGCCTGTTTCTGAACTGCGCAGTCGCGTTCGCTGGCAGAGATGATGTTGGATCAGTGTTTATCAGCGAAAATCAGCGGTAAAGGTTTTTGATTTTCTCCGCGCCTCCGCGCCTCCGTGGTGGGTTTTAGTCTTTGGTTGTGGCTCTGCCACGCTGTGTCTCCGTGGTGGGTTTTTGATCTTTGGTCAAGCTCGGATGTGATGCGTTCAGCAACCTCTCACCAAAAACTTGAATCTCCTGAAGGAGCAGACATTCGACTGTTCGTGTTCCCCGGTAAGATTAGATTTTTATGACAAGGAAAGTTCCTCTCAGAACTGCGGGGATCATATACGTTTTTATACTTACAGGCCTCCTTGCTCTCCAATCAGCCCATGCCCAAAACCAGCCGGTGGGAGGCGTAAGGTTAAAAAATTCGAGCCCGCCCGATCAACAACCAACACCGCAAGCGGGCGCCATCAACACCGGGAATGGAATCGAGTACCACGGCGGCCCGGTGATGATCTCTCCGCATAACATCTATTTCATTTGGTATGGCGGTTGGAGCGGCTCTCCCGCGCTTTCGATTTTGCCCGACTTCATCACCGGGCTGAATGGCTCCAATTACTTCAACACCAACACCACATACGGGAATGCCAACAGCGATATCGCCAATACCATCTCCCTGGCCGGCCAGATCTTCGACAGCTATTCCCAAGGAACCGATTTAGGTTGTTGCGGAGTACAGAATGTAGTTTCATCTGCTCTGATTGCGGGTAAACTTCCAACCGACACGAATGGAATATATTTTGTTCTTTCATCCCCGGATGTAACCGAGGGCACTTTCTGTCATTCATTTTGCGGCTATCACACCAGTAACACCCTAAACGGAAGTGACATAAAGTTCGCATTCATCGGCGACGCCGCCACTCAGTGTCCCAATAGCTGTGAGGACCAGAGGACCAGTCCGAATGGGGATGAGGGCGCCGATGGCATGGCGAGTGTCATGGCCCACGAAATTAATGAGACCATTACCGATCCCGACCTTACTGCCTGGTTCCATAACAACACGGCCGGCGAAGTGGGCGACCTCTGCAATTTCACCTTCGGCAACAAGTTTTTTCTACCCAGTGGCGCGGCTGCCAATATCACTCTCAACGGACGAAACTATCTTATCCAGGAAAACTGGGTGAATGATTCCGGCGGATTCTGCGCCATGCAGTTTAGCCAGCAGACCAAGACCGCGCTTAACTTTGTTCCGGTCACTCCATGCCGCGTTGCCGATACGCGGAATGCGAACGGTCCCTTTGGCGGGCCGATCCTGGGTGGAAATACTACCCGTAGTTTTGTGGTTCCATCGAGCGCCTGCAATATTCCTGCGAACGCTGTGGCGTATTCGCTCAATTTCACGGTTGTGCCCCCAGGCAAACTGTCATTCTTGACCGCGTTTCCGTGCGGAGAAGCCCAGCCTTTAGCTTCAACGTTGAACTCCGATGGACGCATCAAGGCCGTTGCCGGAATTGTGCCTGGTAGCCAGACGGATAAGTCAGTTTGCGTGTACGTCACCGAAGATAGCCATCTGGTTCTCGACATCGATGGTTACTTTGTCCCATCATCCAACACAGGTTCCCTGGCATTTTTCCCGGTAACACCTTGTCGTGTGGTGGACACCCGCCAAGCTGCCGGATCTCTGGGAGGACCTACTTTGGCTGGCAACCAGAGCCGTACGTTTCCCATTCTCTCCAGCCCCTGCAACATACCGGCCTCGGCTCAGGCCTACTCGCTGAACTACACGGCTGTACCGAGAGCTCCCAAACTCGGTTTTTTGACGACTTGGCCCACCGGACAGTCTCAACCCACAGTCTCGACGCTGAATGCCTCCACAGGAGCCATCACCGCGAACGCCGCGATCGTGCCCGCAGGCGCAAACGGGGATGTCGATGTCTTCGTCACCGATAATACCGACCTGGTGATCGACGTGAACGGCTACTTTGCGCCGCCTGCCGCCGGCGGCCTCTCGCTTCACACTTTACTGCCCTGCCGCGTCATGGACACGCGCAATCCACCAGGCTCTCAACCGTTCCAAGGAGAGAACGGTGTAAACGGATTCTCCAGCGGATGCGGCGTTCCCTTTTCGGCTCAGGCGTATGTGTTGAATGCCACCGTGGTCCCACCTCAACCGCTCGACTACCTGACTCTTTGGCGGAACGGCGATCCTCAGCCTCTGGTTTCTACTCTGAATGCCAGTGATGCTGCGATCACCTCGAACATGGCAATCGTTCCAGTAAGTAACGGTTTTGTCCTCGCATTCGTCCCGCAGTCGTCACATTTGGTGGTGGATATTTCAGGATATTTCGCCCCGTGACCATATCAAGGGAAGAATTCTGGTTGGGCCGGCGCAAGCCACAAAACGAATTTCTTACCAATTTCACCCAGGAAGCAGAGCAAACGAAGTTTTGGTCTGCCGCCGAAACTCACAGGACCCAACATTAAGCAGTTTCCATTTTTGGTGGAGTTGGCTTTTAACATTCGAATCCGAAGAGTAAACACCACATCTAGGGATTAATCCGTAATCCAGCCACAATCTACAGAATTCCGTATCGTGAGTGCGTGAATCCGCACAAATTTATAGCCAACCTAAAAAAAAGCTATTGACAGACAACCATTTAGGCGTAGGATGTGGTCTAAAGTGGTCAAGAGTGGAGCAGCTCTGGTTCGATTTAGGGGTCAGTGGTCGAAAATGGAAGCGGATAGAAGATGAACCCAAAAAAGCCCCAAATTGCGGTGACCGACCCAGAAATTCAGCAAGAAATGTCCTTTTTGACCTCCTTTATGCCGGCATTGGCCGGGCTCGTGGCAAAGATCTATGTTTCGCGGCAACCATCCAACTCGGGTCGACGAAAAGGGACGGCTCAAGGTCCCCTCGGAATTCAAGCGTCTGATCGACGAGAAGTACGGATTGCAATTTTACATCACCAGCCTGGATGGAAAGGTTGCTCAAGTGTATCCCTTCGAGGAATGGCAGCGGATCGAGGAGAAGCTGGCGCGGCTCTCGAGCTTCAATCCTACGAAGAAAAAGTTTCTCAACCGCACGAACTATTACGGCCAAGTGGTGGAGATGGATGGGCAGGGGCGACTGCTGATTCCGGCCTTGCTTCGAGACTCGGCCGATATCAAAGGAGAGGTCGCTGTGGTTGGCAACCTCACCTTTTTAGAAGTGCAGAGTATTGAGCGTTATCGCAAGGAAATAGAAGAGAACCCATTCACGGCTGAGGATGAAAACACACTCAACGAACTGGGCATCTAGTGGCGGACGACGACTTTGGGTTGGACAAAGCCCCCCAGGGGGCGCATGGCGAAACGGAAACGGCTGGCCATGTACCGGTTCTTTTAAAAGAAGCGATCGACTTTTTAGCGGTCCGGCGCGGCGGCACAACTATCGACGCGACCCTGGGATTGGGCGGCCACAGCTTAGAAATCGCAAGGCGCCTCGGCCCACAGGGTCATTTGATTGGCTTCGATAAAGACCCGCAGGCGCTGGAGGCAGCCCGCAAGCGTCTCACTCAAGCGGCTGAGACCAGCGGCGGGTGGCCCGCGATCACGCTGCTCCAAGGCTCTTACGCCGAAATAGGCGAGCGCATTCCTGCTGCCAGCGCAGACGGATTGCTTGCCGACCTGGGCATGAGCTCGTTGCAGCTTCGTGATCCGGCGCGCGGATTCAGTTTTCAGGCGGAAGGGCCGCTCGATATGCGGATGGACCCATATCAAGAGCGCACCGCCGATCAAGTGGTAAACCACAGTCGCGAAGAAGATCTCGCGAATGTGATTTACGAATTCGGAGAGGAAAGGAGGTCGCGGAGAACCGCCAGAGCCATTGTCCGAGCGCGGCCGATACGAAACACCGCTCATCTAGCACAAGTAATATCGGCCGCGCTCCGGCCAATGAACCCTCACCCCACCACGCGCAAAAGCGGCACGCGTTGGGGGCCCCGCAAAGAATGGGAGCGCATTCATCCAGCGACCAGGATTTTCCAGGCAATCCGAATCTTCGTAAACCGCGAATTGGACGACCTGAAGGCATTGCTTGCAGCAGCGCCTCAGGTATTGAAGCCGGCAGGACGTATGGTCATCATCAGCTTCCACTCTCTCGAAGACCGCATCGTGAAAGATGCCATGCGAGAGGGCGCCCAGAGTGGCACTTACCGGCTGCTGGTGAAAAAGCCAGTTCTGGCCACCGAAGAAGAGATTGATCGTAATCCCAGGTCGCGTAGCGCAAAGCTGCGGGCGGTGGAGAGATTGTAAGACCCTCGAGAAAGCGAAGGCTGTTGTGATGTTCAACGGAACTACCATTGAAAACCTGTTTCGCAGTGTAGAGCGTGCCGAGCTACATGCGTTGCAGCAAACGTGGGAAGAAAAAGAGTTTGAAGGCAACAATTACCTGGTTTACAGGATGAACAATCAGCAAATGATTGAGGTGGCATAGATGGCAGCAGGAGCCATGCACATTACGGGAATGATTACGCCGGTTGATCTACGGACACCCGCCCGCCGCGCTGTGGCTGGCATTACTCCGGAATTTTATTTCCAGAAGACCATTGACAATTCACGTCTGGTAAAAGTGGCAGACCCCCGGCGGAAGCGGGAGATCCGCATGTTCTCCGGCAGCGTTGCGGCATTGTTTCTCTTGATCATGGTCTATGCATGGCAGCATTTCATCTCCATCGAGTATGGCTACCAGATTGAAAGCCAGAAGACACAACGCGACACGCTGGTTGAACAGAATAGAGGTTTCAAGCTGGAAGAGGCTTCGCTGCGTGACCCTGAGCGAATCGATGTGATGGCCCGGCAGATGGGGTTGGAATTACGTCATCCGGGGCAGGTGATCAGGATGGATGCCGATACCTTGGCTGGAAATCCTGTCATCGCGCAGGTTTCAACTGTGGCTGTGATTCCAGCGCAATGAAGAAGATAGCTTACCCCTTCCATCATGGTTGGTGGTCAAGGATGGCGACTCCGGAAAAACAGCCGGAGCCGCCATACGTTTCTTTGATAAATGGCTAAGTCTTCCAATGGCGACAACACCAGGTTGTATTATCTGGCCGCCTTCCTTGGATTTTGGTTTCTTGCCATTTGCGCCCGCCTGGTTTGGCTTCAATTAGTTCAATACGGCGATTTCACGCAACGCGCCGCGCGCCAGCAACAACGCACCATTGAGGTCTCGCCGGTCCGAGGCAACATCTATGACCGCAATGGGAACGAGCTGGCCATGACAGTCAAGCTTGATTCAGTCTTTGCGGTTCCCTCCGAGGTTCCCGATATCCACGGCACAGCCGCAATACTTGCGAGAATTCTGCGCAGTGATCCCACTGATCTTGAGAACCGCATGGCGGCCTCCAGGGCCTTTGCCTGGGTGGCGCGAAAAATCGACCGGGATACCAGCAACCGCATTCATTCCCTTAACTTGAAGGGTATTTATTTCCAGAAAGAGTCCAAGCGTTTCTATCCCAAGAATGAACTAGCGGCACAGGTGCTTGGATTCGTAGATTCAGAGGATGTCGGCGTGGGCGGTATCGAGCGAGAGTTCGAGCCCCGGCTCAAAGGCAAGCCCGGTACCATGCTCATCTCCATGGATGCCCGCCGCCGCTGGTTCGGTCGCGTAGAGAAGAATCCCGATCCCGGCGAAAACGTCGTACTGACAATCGATGAAAAGATCCAATACATTGCAGAGCGCGAACTCGATCAGGCCATGCACGATTCGCAGGCAGAGGCTGGAACCATAATCGTTCAAAATCCTCG
>DASZEU010000418.1:0-9868 GCA_035940535.1 Candidatus Angelobacter sp. | reverse complement strand
CTTCTAGCAAAGCAGCGGCAACACAGAAGTTCATGCTGAACTTTCCTTCCAGCCCGGTCTTCGGACGGTCATAGATCAGCAGGTTTGGCGTGATTGAATCCACCTCGACCTCGACTGCTTCGACCTTTTCAGCCGTCAATTGATGTTCACGTCTCAGGTCGAGCACGGCGTCAAGTGCGGGGTGCGTGGCAGCACAGGAGGGATACAGCTTCACCGTGATGCCAGTCTCAAGAATTTCCCAGCGCTGCCCCAGGCTGGCGCACGCCTCTCGCAAGTCGTTGCGCTCGCTGGCCATCGCCAACAAAAAGCCCTGGGGACCATCGAGAGCGTGCTCGGCGGCGGTAAATCCATTCTGGGCCAGTTGTGCCGCCAGGACTCCGTTGCGTGCGGCCAGTCCAGCATGGAGCGGCTTACTCATGGTGCCAAAATTTTCTTTGAGTCCTGAAGCTTGTGAGGCGGCGAGCGCGATACAGTTGGCGGTGGCGGTCGCATCCAGGCGCAAAAGCCGGGCACAGGCCGCAGCCGCGCCAATGCTGCCAAGGGTTGAGGTGCAATGCCAGCCTTGCTGATAATGCCGGGGATTCATCACCCGCCCCAGCACTGCCTCGACCTCGAAGCCCAAGATGTATGCTTCCAGCAGGGCCCGCCCTGATGCGCCAGCTTCTTCGGCTATGGCCATCGCCGCTGTAACCAGCGGTGCGCTGGGATGGGCCAGCGAGACAAAGCACATGTCATCGAAATCCAAAGCATGAGCGGCGGTGCCGTTGGCAAGAGCTGCCCAGGTAGCACTGGTCCGCACTGGCGTTCCCAAAATCGGGCAGCGGCCGTTGCAACCTTCCAAAGCTGCCAGTTTCTGAACAATCCGAGCAGCGGGTTCTATTGCCCCTGCCAGAGTGACACCAAGGGTATCCACAAAAGCATTGCGGGCCGGAAGAAGAGCAGCTTCGGGGACCGCCGAAGTGGCAACAAAATCAGCAATGAGGGTGAGAGCGTTCATGGCTCGGTAAACTGCACCGCTTGCGGAACATGGCCGCGTTTGTACACCATGAAAGTCCGCTGGAACTCGATGATTACTGTTCCTTGCTGAGTAAAACCAGTTGTTTTCACTTTAACAATGCCCACGTTGGGGCGTGACTTGGACTCCCGTTTCTCCAGCACCTCGCTACGTGAGTACACGGTATCTCCTTCGAAGAGCGGATTGGGCAGGCGCACCTCGTCCCAGCCAAGGTTGGCCATGACATTTTGCGAGATGTCCATCACCGACTGGCCGGTTACCAGGGCCAGCGTGAAAGCGGAATTTACCAGCGGTTTTCCAAATTCAGTCTTGGCCGCATAAGCGTGGTCAAAATGAATGGGATTGGTGTTTTGAGTGAGCAGTGTGAACCATATATTATCGGCAGCCAGAACGGTGCGTCCCAGCGGGTGCTGGTAGATATCGCCGACCTCGAAATCTTCGTAAACGCGACCGGTCCAGCCTTGCTTGATTGTCATTTATCTCTACTCTTTCTCACTGCTTAAATCACTCCTGTCTTCTTCCAGGATGCGATGGTTGCAGCGTCGAATCCCAACTCTTCCAGAATTGCCTGAGTGTGCTGGCCTAGCGCCGGGACTGCTCCCATGACTGGCTCAACACCGTCCATCGTTATCGGCGGGACCAGAGCGCGGAGCGGTCCTGCTGGTGAATCGATCTCCCGCCAGCGATTTCGCGCTGCCAACTGCGGATGGTCAACAAACTCCTGCACGGAGTTCAATCTCGCATAAGCAATCTGGGCGTTCTCCAATCGCTCGATGATGACGGCGCGCGTGAGTCGTTTGAAGATGCCATTGATGATTTCTTCGAGGGCATCGCGGTTCTGCACTCGTTTGGAATTGTTTTGGAAACGCACATCGGAGATCATGTCGCGGCATTCCAGCACTTGTTCGCAAAAGCGGGACCATTCGCGCTCGTTCTGAATGGCAAGATATACATTCTCGCCGTCACTCGCAACAAACGGACCATAAGGAGCGATAGCAGCGTGCTTGGCCCCGGTCCGCGGCGGCTGCGATCCACCATAAGAGGTATAGTAGGCAGCATAGCCCATCCACTCGCCGAGCGCCTCCAGCATGGAAACTTCTATCGCCGTGCCTTTTCCCGTCCGATTGCGCACCAGCAACGCGGTAAGGATTCCGGAATAGGCATACATGGCAGCCGCAGTGTCAGCGATAGAGACGCCGACTTTGGAGGGAGTCTCCTTGGTACCCGTGACCGAAACCAATCCGGCTTCGCTCTGGATCAGCAGATCATAAGCTTTCTTGTCGCGGTATGGACCGGTGTTACCGTAGCCGGAGAGGTTGCATATAATGAGCCGTGGATACTTGGCTTGAAGGTCTTTCGTGCCGAGTCCCAGCCGTTCGCACGCCCCCGGAATCAGATTTTGCATGAACACATCGGCCTTGGCTAATAGGCGGTTAAGAATTTCTTTGGCTTGCTCGTGCTTCAAATCGAGTGTCAACGACTCTTTAGAGCGATTGGCCCAGACAAAGTGGCTTGCCATTCCGCGCACGGTCGTGTCGTAGTCGCGGGCAAAATCTCCAACCGCAGGACGCTCGATCTTGATGATCCGAGCGCCAAGGTCGGCCAAATGCCGCGTTGCAAGCGGCGCAGCCAGCGCCTGCTCCAAAGCTATGACAGTGATTCCTTCAAGAGGAAACATAGAAGAATTTCTAATTTTCAATTTCTAATTTGTAATTTTGAAAACTAAGAACAAAAGCCTAAAACCCACCGAGAGTTGAGGTTTAAAAATTACAAATTACAAATTTAAAATTTCAAATTGGTCTTCTTCGCGATTGCCAGCTTTCGCCATTCAATATGCAGGTTGGCGCCGTCGATCATTTCATCCTTATAGACAAACGCCCCTACGCCAGATTCTGCATCGGCCTTGCGGTAAAGCTCCAGGATTTCTTGCGCCCGTACCAGTTCTTCATTCGTCGGCGTAAATACTCGATTGATGACCGGGACCTGATCGGGATGGATGGCCCACTTGCCATCAAAACCCATGCGCGCGGCTTCACGGGCGTCGTGCTCGCATTGCGCCAGATCGCGGAATTGTAAGGTAATGCTGTCAATCACATCAAGCCCGGCGGCCCGCGCAGCAGCCACGGTCTTGGCCTTGGGATAATGATAAAGAGCAAACTGCTCCCGCACTGGCTCCCGCGAACCGATGTCCCCGCCGTAGTCAGCCACGCCAAAGATCAGGCTGGCCAAGCGCGGTGTGGAAATGGCGATCTGCTCGGCATGGAGCACGCCCTTGGCACTCTCGATCAGCGCTTCGAGCCGGATGCGCCCCGCGGCCAGTCCGATATTCTGCTCGATCTGGCTCAGCAGCAGATCGGCAAAGAGCACATCGGAGGCTTCCTGCACTTTGGGTAAAACCATTACATCGATGTTGGAGCCCGCAGCTTCCACGACCTCAATTACATCGCGATAGAAAAACTTGGTGCGGATGCTGTTGGGACGAAACGCCCGAATCTTGCCTTTGAACTCGAGGCTGTTAAGGGCTTGAACCAGTGTCTTGCGCGCCTCGATCTTTTGCGAGAGGGCGCAGCCATCCTCAAGATCGAAGATGACCTCGTCGGCTTCGCTGGCCGCCGCCTTGGTCATCATCTTGAGTGAGTGCGCCGGGCACGCCAGTTCGGTGCGGCGGACAGAGATGTCTTGCCAGCGGTTCAGCGGATTGTGATCTGCTCCAGTCATAGATGAGTTGCTGCTTTGAATCTTAGTTCGGAGTAGATCCGCCTAAGGGATTTCGCCGAGAACGACCTCACATGTTATCAGCAGACCCCGTTCATCAGCAGGTACTCGTGAGTTGAGGTGCCGGTGCCCTCATAGTTTTTATCCCTCTTCGACCTGTGGAAATCAGCAGCAAAGCAGCCAACCATTGTAAAATCTATGGCATCCATGAACTCATTCGATGCCTTGCTGGTGGTATCTTTCGGCGGACCGGAGAAGCATGAGGACGTACTGCCTTTTTTGGAGAACGTCTTGCGTGGCAGGAATGTTCCTCGCGAAAGAATGCTGGAGGTTGCCGAGCACTACTACCACTTCAACGGACACAGTCCTATCAACAAGCAAAATCTCGAATTAATCGCAGCCCTGGGCCGGGAATTCCAGGCCCTCAACATGAATCTTCCGGTCTATTGGGGCAACCGCAACTGGCATCCGTTATTGCCGGACACGCTCAAAAAGATGCGTGCGGATGGCGTTCGTCGCGCCGTCGCCTTTGCCACCTCCGCCTTCGGCTCTTATTCAGGCTGCCGCCAGTATCGGGAAAATATTACCACCGCATTGCAGTCGGGGGGTGTAAGCGATATGGTCATCGAGAAGCTGCCGAACTTCTGGGACCGTCCAGAATTCCTGGAAGTGATGGCCGAGCGGGTCCGGGACTCCGAGGCGAAGCTTCCGGACGCCCAGCAGGTGGTTTTTACCGCGCACAGTATTCCGGTGAGCATGGCGCAAAGCTCTCCTTATGCTCGGCAGCTCGAAATTGCCAGCGAGCACGTCGCTTCCGCATGTGGCATGCGCCACTGGTCTCTCGTATACCAAAGCCGCAGTGGGCCGCCCACCCAGCCCTGGCTGGAGCCCGACATCAGCGATTATCTGCGTGCGCAACACGGGGCCGGAGTACAGCGGGTAATCATCTGTCCTATCGGCTTCGTGTCGGACCACATGGAAGTTTTGTACGACCTGGATACACAAGTAAAGGAAATGTGCGACGAGATGGGCATGAAGATGGTGCGCGCAGGCACAGCCGGCTCGCATCCCAGGATCGTCAGCATGATTCGCGATATGGTCGTCAACAGCGAAACCACGCCAGTGAATGCCTACTGCGAAGCCGGATGCTGCCCAACGCCGCAGCGTCCTGGAAGATAAAGAATCTGGCTTACCGCACAGGCGCTTACGAGCGCTGGCGAGGATCAGCACGACACGACACACTGTAGACACTCGCTAAGTCTATTCTGTTCACAACAGCCTTAATCCCAAGGGCGAACTCCCATAATCGAACCTTCTGCTCAGGAGACAAAATCAAATGTTGTACTGCTTTCTTGTCACAACTTGCTATTAGGTTAAAGCCCAAACGAACTCGATTATTAATATTTTTTAATCTGGCCATTCCTAGTTATTTAAGCTACATAGCTTTCAACTCAACGGATATATAATTAGTTCATTCCCACCCCCTTGGCACGACGACAACTTTACGAGGAAACAGTGAGCCCAATAACGAGCCCTCAATTTGATCTGGATCAACTTGAACAAGACGTAATATCAACACCACTGAAATCCTTTGATTTGATCCTAGATTTATTTGGACGTACGGGAGATGAATCGACACGACTACAGCTTCGACGTTTCCTGTGCCAGTGCATTCTTACAATGGCACGCATTAGTGATTGCCCAGAAGCTGAGACAGAAATATTCGATCGTGAATATGACGATCATATCAGGCAGTTTATCGCAATATGCCTGTTGCGGTTCATTGCCTGTTCAGAATCTTGGTCAAGCGATGCTACCGCTTTTCGTAGCGAGACTTTCAAGCTTCTCGATTCCTGCCTAGGGCGACATCTCTATGGCCCCTTGAAGATTGATATAAAGAAGCAAACGTTCGAAAAGGAGCGTGTGCTGCGTAGCTATGTGCTTGGAACTGAGCGAGCAATTTCTGAATCACTATCAGCCCTCCAAAAGCTAAAAGCCGAACATTGGGACAGGGTGAGTGTCGCCCTTCATGACATCAAGAAATCGATTGGAAGGGCTAAGCCGCTTATAGGACACTTTGTTGAAAAAGACATGATAAATGGATCGCGCCTCGAAGAGCTTTCGAGTGCCCTGCAAGAATACTTTCAAGCGGATGAAAGAAATGCGATTCAAGCATACCACAGCTGCAAGAGCACATTGGAGCGATATCTTTTACAAGCCCAAAAGCATGATAGTCGATATAGTAGAGACTATTTAGCAGTACTGGGTTTAAATCTTCTGCAACTATGTGTGACTCGCTTCGAAGAGAGCAGCATTAGCGCACCTGCCACGCTTAGCTTGAAATCGCCAGAAAAAAGATACCCACTCTACGCTGCGGGTGTTGCTCTAAACTTTTCATTCACTTTAAACAATGTTGGCCCCGGATATGCATTTGATGTCTACTGCAGAGTCAAGAATATAGATGATGCCGTAGAGCTAAATAGAAACGAACTATTTCTTGGAGATCTTGCTCCACGCCCAATTACCGTAGAATTTCCTGTTACCACAAAGCGCCCTGCGGACACGATTCTAGTGGAATTGGAGTGGGAGTGGCGGAACTTTGATCACACAACGGCAACTACAAGCGAACTTGTTGAGCTAGTTGGTCAGCCTTCTGGCATTGATTGGGATAACTTACAACTTCAGGAGCCATATAGGCTTGAGCCGGTCTTTAGTGATAACGAGCTTATCGGTCGAACCGAAATCTTGAATAGGTTAATCAGTCATGCTAAGGGCAACACCGTGGGATCATCTTGCATTTATGGTCAGAAGAGAGTAGGCAAGACATCAATTGCGAACGCCGTGAAGTCACGGCTAGCAGCCGATGTCAATAACCATTTTCTCGTGATTTACGCGGAAACTGGCTCCTATATACATCCCGACCCGAATCGTACAATAGAACAATTGGGATCACGCTTGTGCAAACAGATAAAACAATCGGATAAACGCTTTGGTGGCCTACAAATTCCAGACTTCGATGGCGCTTTGACTCCGATTTGCGACTTTCTTGACGATGCTAGCGCAATCGCGCCCGGCTTACGTATCGTTTTTATTCTCGACGAATTTGACAAAGTCCCCGTAGATATTTTTAAAAGAGGGCTAATTGGTGACGCGTTTTTTTCGACGATTAGAAGCATCTCCCATATGCCGAACGTTGGATTCATATTGGTGGGCGGTGAGAGAATGCAATTTGTTTTTGACTGTCAAGGGGAGGCACTCAATAAATTTCAGATGGTTCGCATCGATTACTTCGAAAAAGAACGACATTGGAGCGACTTCCATGACCTAATTAGGAGGCCAGTTAAACCGTGGCTGCTTTTCTCTGATGAGGCAATTGTAAATTTATATATTGAGGCGGCTGGAAATCCCTATTTTACTGTTCACATATGCAGATCGTTATTTAAGCTGATGGTCGCGCGACGGGATTGTCATGTGACCTCAAATGAAGTTAACGAAGCCATCAATGCTGCACTTCAGAATTGCACCCCTGCAAGTTTTGCTCATTTCTGGGAAGACGGAATTCTTGAGCCGGGCGACCGGCAAGAAGAGAAGTCAATGCAGCGGAGACAAGTTCTCTTATCTTTTGTCACAGCCCTTAGGCGATCGGGTTTCGCCACCAAGGAATCGATAATATCGGGGGCAGAGACGTTCGGCATGGATGGCTATGCGGTCGAGCGAGAGCTTGGAGAATTTGTTCACCGCCAAGTATTGAGCCATAATGCAGGCATATACACTTGTAAAATCCCGTTTTTCGAACGATGGCTGAAAGAAGTGGGTCCGCTTGAAATAAGTACAACTTTTACGGATTTGGAAGCGATACAAGCCCGCAAGCGTGAGGAGGAGAAAGCACACGTGTGTTCTGAGGAAATCATTCAGATCTGTTCTCGTTGGCCTCAATATAAAGGTCGTCGTATCGGCCCTGAACAAGTACGCGGCTGGCTAGAGCAGTTTGGTGATAACACGGAACAGCGACTGATGTTTACACTCCTCGAGAATATTAAATTTTATTCAGAAGATGAGATACGGAGCCGTATGCAAGAGGCACATGGCATTGTCACACGGGGTCTCATCGAAAGGCGAAGTTATCGGCAGGTCAAACGATCGGATATCCTTGTAAGTTATCTGGATGGTCCTGGAAAGAGCGGTGCGCATTTTGCTCGTCTTTATATTGATGAGAATTCAATTTATCGAGATAATCTTATCGAATTTGGGCACCTCAGCGAAGCCATCAGAAAAGATTCGATACAGGCTTTGGTTTTCACCGATGATTTCATTGGCACAGGAAGCTCCGTTTGTGGATATTTAGAACGACTTGCGCTTGAATTCGGCAATCAATTGCGATCAACACAACTCCGCATTTTCTTGGTTGCAGTTTCTGGATTTTATTCGGGGAAGGAACGAGCTATTGAGACTGTGGAGCGCCTTCAATTGCCTGTCAAGATTCACGTCTGCGATGCAGTGGATGATTCTCGAAGGTGTTTCAATGAATCATCACCAATATTTCTAAGTGATCTTGAGCGGCTACGCGCTAAGGATGTTGCTTATAAGAAGGGCGTGACACTTTGTAGACAGGCTCCGCTTGGGTATAACGATAGTCAGGCTCTTATCGTGTTTAGCCATAATTGTCCCAACAATTCTCTGCCAATATTGTGGGACAAATCAGATCACTGGAGCCCTCTTTTTCGCCGTGACTGAGAAATCAGAAAGTGTTATTGAGAAAACCGAAAGCTAAATGAATAAATAGAGGAATACCGCAAGCAATCGACGGCGAATAGAAATAACGATAAATTCGGAAATTTATTTCTAGTTATTTTCAATTTGTATACGAGAAGCGGCATCTCAAGTCACTAACATACATATAATCGGATATCGCACAGCTTTTTCCGGAACAGAGGGCTGTCTACGATTATGACTTCCAGCACTACGCCACCTGTTCTGGATTAACAATTTCGAATGGCACAGGGCAAATAGAAATACAATCAAGATTGGCGGTCAAGAGCGCTGGCAATTGTTGCAGCATTAGAGATTTCCTATTTTGGGCCTTCTTATGTAAAAGATAGAACAATTTCTCGTTCTTACCTATTTCACCGCAATTCATTGTGCTACGATGCGCATCATGATGACTTTCATTATCAGGATGCGCAGATCGATGCTGCCTGTTGCTGTTGTAACGGGTATGGTCTTTGTAAATATTCTGTTACAGGCCGAAACAAAATCTTTCACATTGAAGCAATTGGACGTTCCAAACAGCGCTTCAACTGAGCTTGACGGAATCAACGCGCGGGGAGAGATTGTCGGCTTTTTCGTGGACAAGTCGGGGAAACAGCATGGCTTTCTTGACCAGCAGGGCCAGTTCACTCAGCTTGACTTTCCAGGAGGATCGCAGACCAGGACCGTGGGCATCAATAATCAGAGTGAGATTGTGGGTTCGTTCACCGATGCCTCAGGAGCCCAGCATGCATTGATTGATCGAAATGGAGTCTTCACCCAATTCGATTTTCCCGGCGCTACCTCCACGCTGGCCTTGGGGATCAACGATGCGCACGAGATTGTCGGCAGCTTTACCGACAGCAGCGGGCACACGCATGGATTCCTGAAACGAGCTGACAATTTTACCCAGTTGGATTTTCCGGGAAGCACCAGCACGACTGCCTTCAGCATTAACGATCGGCGCGAGATCGTGGGATCATTCAATGACGCGGCGGGCGTCCAGCACGCCTTCGCTCGTCGAGGAGAGGTTTTTACACAGCTCAACCCGCCTGGGGCCGTTACTTCGGTTGCGTTTGGCGTTAATGCGCGCGGGAATATCGTGGGCAGCTTTACTGATGCCGCCGGAGCGGGCCATGGATTTCTGGATGCCGCCGGTGACTTTGCCCAATTGAATTTTTCTGGCGCCGCTTCCACCGATGGCAATGGAATCAATAGCGACGGACGCATCGTAGGCGATTTTTTTGATGCTGCCGGTGTGGAACACGGCTATGTTGCGACGCAGAAAGAATAGTCAGGACAGATGTGAAACGGCGCGCGCCGGTAATCGAACCCTTTCGCCGCTGATTTACGCAGACAACGCTGATAAACCAAAGTCTAAAGCTCTGCCCG
>DASZEU010000417.1:0-2442 GCA_035940535.1 Candidatus Angelobacter sp. | reverse complement strand
CTCACCGGCTACGGTGGCGGCATCGAGCGCAAGCGCTGGCTTCTGGAGCATGAAAGCAGGACACTCCGGTAACTTTGCCACTCCCTCACCCTCGTCCATTTTCCGGAATTCTCGTCCCGCGTGATACGACCACAATGATGTGCGGGTTCATATCTGGAACAATGCGCCATGGTGTTTGGCAAGCTTCTGTAGTGGGCGAGTATCGTACCCATAAGTGCTCGACGAAACCCTTCAGCGCGGGTTCGGGCAAAGTTGTTCTTGACCTGTCCTCTCCCGCCCCAGCCTGGTCCAACAGGATTATAGCCGCCCGCAGATTAACACAGGCAAAGTCACTGCTCCACGCCTGATGCCTTTGATTCTCTAGACATAGAATGTCGGCCCTGGCAGACGATTTTAGAACTCTTGGTTGAACGGCAATACCGTTCAGGGTCGAAAATCACTACGCGGGTGCTGAAACATTTGGTACGACACTCAGAGATTCAACCCGATACCCGAGCTTTCGCAGTTCGCGGATCATCTTCTGAGTTCGCTGGTGCTGCGACCTTTGGCTCACCGATGGTCCGCGTTCTTCGTAATGGACACCTTGATGGAGAATCAACCAGATCAGTCGGCAAAGGCGATGGGCTATGGCTCCGATGGTCTGCATGTGTCCTAAGCGCGGCACCAGCCGGCGATACAGAATCTGGAAAATACTTCCTTTCATCTTGACCGCAGCATGGGCTGCCTGATTGAGAATCCGCCGCATCTGGCGACTACCCTTGGGAGAGCGATGACTGTAGGACACCTCGGCACTCTCTTGGTCCCCAGGGCAAGCGCCAACCCAGGAGGCCAGATTCTTAGCAGAAGCAAATTTCGCTGCCGTCGCGCCCACTTCCGCAATGATCTGCTGCGCAGAATTGACTCCCAGACCCGGCACTTCGGCCAACCGCTGGACGGCCTGTTCCTGTTGACGGAGTAGAGTCGCCATTTCCTGGTCCAGTTTGTCCCTCTGTTCCTCGATCAGGAGCAACTCCTCCAACGCCATCTTCAATAACCGGCGATACACTGCATTCAACTCTGTGCATGCGCCCAGCGCGTCACATAACTGTGCCTCCGTTGCACGTAAGCGATGGTCGGCCAACGCGGCCAAAGCCAGAGGGTTGGTTTCGCCCTCGGCCAGGGCATGGAGCATGCGCCGAGCGCTCACTCCTAAAAGATCCGAAACCAGACTAGACAACTTGATATGAGCTTCTTCGAGCAGGCTCTCCAGCCGGTTGTGTAGTTGCACCCGGTTCTGGGTTAACTGGTACCTGCGGCGAGTCACGGTTCGCCACAGACGTTGTTCCGGGTCCGGCACGAAGCTCAGCCTGAGCTCTTGCGCCACCAGCCGCTTCACTAGCCGTTCGGCATCAGGAAAATCTTTCTTCCGCCCCCGCGGCCCACGATTGGATTGAGCTTGGGCCAGATGGAGTGATGCCGACATTGGACCTGAACCTTCTCGCTCTTGCCGCTTCGCCTTCCAATATCGCTCCAGCGCGCCCCACACCGGTTGCCAATACTGCGCGGTTGATTCCATCACCACTTCTTCGACTTGCTGATCGATCAACCATTCGCACAACTGTCGCAGATGTTCGGGGTTACTACCATACCGGCGTCGCTCAAACTCGTACTCACCCTCCGCTTCGACATCGGCTACAACCACGGCCAGCATCTTTTTGTGAACATCAATTCCCGCTATCCTGTAAGACATGGTCATTCTCCTGGCGGGAGCGGAGAGCGTGCCGCAACTTACATCAAGCAGGGTCGCGGGCTATCGCCGCTCCCACAGGGGAAACAACAACGCCCATTTATTCGTTCAATCATGCACGCTCCAGACCAGACACTTAAACAGCCTCAACTGCTCCACTGAACGGTTCGATCTTGCCGCTCTGCGCTGCTTCTATTCTGCTTTAACCTCAAAATAATTTTCATGAACTTTCGCGGGCCAACGGCCCTGTACGACACTTAAGGAATTCAGAATGCGGACGCCCAATTACTTCTTTTCTGCTTCTGCATTGCACCTCAAGCTGCGAGAAATTGCTGTTACTGGAACAACGGTGGTTGAGCCAATTCCCAATCGGTTCCCGCGTCGGTTTATTTCGGAAATGCAATAAAAACTTTTGTGCGACGATCACGCAGAAGTGTTATACACTCTTAGGCACTCATTCCTCCTGGCAACAACAACTGAACAGACGAGGTGAACAATGCTTTCCTCAGCAATTGGAATTGGCGGCGTTGTGGTCGTACTCTTTGCCGGCCTAATCCTTTATCGCGGTCGTGTCTATGTCGGGATTGATGGCGAAAGCAAATCGGAGATCGCGACTGATGACAAAAGCAAACCGGAGATAACAGAGATCGATGTGACGGGTTTCGGCTTGCGGTTCAAACTGAAAACACAAGCACCGATATATCTGATGTTCTTCA
>DASZEU010000416.1:0-7804 GCA_035940535.1 Candidatus Angelobacter sp. | reverse complement strand
TCCCCAACCCTCTGATTTTTGCTTCGCCAAAATGTCCCTGCCTATGCTCCAGTAAAGCAAGACGAGTTCGCAGTTAACAGAAATGGCAGCTCGCACTTGTGCAGAACGAATGCGCTCTTTCAGTTGCTTCAAGAAAGCTTGATATCGGGAGGGCGATAGTGAATGTTCTGTCTTCATTCCAGTCAAGACAATCCCACGCGGCAGCGTCCGCCGCGCTAGCGGCTTCGTTCTAGCGGGCTGTCGGAAGAATGGCCAAATCTATTGTGCCCTTTTCGTTGATGTTCAAAACAACCAAATACTGGGGTTAGTCTGAGCCAACTCCGGCAACCGTCGCAATTTGTGTTCGGTCTGAAGTAAGTTGCTCCAGGGCGTCCTGGTATTCGCTCGTCAATCGGGCCACAAGCTCGGCAACGTCCACAATCTTTTTCACCGCTGCAATTCCCTGGCCCGAACCCCATATATCGCGCCAAGTCTTGGCTCTGCTGGCGGAGTCCGCAAAATTCATCTTGGAAGGATCGGCTTGCGGAAGATTGTCCGGATCCAAACCGGCGCGCTTGATCGAAGGTTTTAAATAATTGCCGTGGACCCCGCTGAAAAAGTTGGTATAGACAATATCAGCGGAGTTCGACTCCACGATCATCTGCTTGTAAGCGTCTGGGGCATTCGCTTCACGCGTGGCGATGAAGGCCGATCCAATGTAGCCGAAATCAGCGCCTATGGCTCGCGCGGCCAGCACTGCGCGTCCGGTGGCGATGGCCCCCGAGAGTACCAGCGGCCCTGGCCACCACTCGCGAATCTCCTGAATCAGGGCAAAGGGTGAGATGATGCCGGCATGGCCTCCTGCTCCTGCGGCCACCGCAATCAGCCCATCGGCCCCTTTGTCGATGGCCTTGTGAGCAAAAGTGTTATTGATAATGTCATGCAACACGATTCCGCCATAAGAATGGACTGCCTGATTCACATCCTCCCGTGCGCCTAACGAAGTAATAACAATCGGAACACGATGCTTGACACAAAGATCAAGATCAAACGCCAAGCGGTCATTGGATTTATGAACGATCAGGTTCACCGCGAAAGGCGCCGACCGACGATCAGGATGCGCCGCATCATGAGCTGCAAGTTCGTCTTGAATGCGCGTTAGCCACTTATCCAATTCTTCCGCCGGGCGGGCATTAAGCGCGGGAAAGCTGCCAACGACTCCGGCTTTGCACTGCGCGATGACAAGCTCCGGCACCGAAACGATAAACATGGGCGCGCCGATTACCGGCAACGCCAGGCGATTTGTAAGTAGCTCAGGCAGGCTCAAATCTCTCTCCAATCAAGTCAAGCTTTTCTTTGTACAGCAAAAATACCACGAATAGCAAAATGACAAATTCACATAGTCTGCGATTGCCCGGTCTGCCGAATAACGCGTATCATGCGGGCGACGTAACGAGGTCAAGTCTCATGCGATCCTTCATCATTGCCTTGCTGCTCTCTCTGGCTGGTCCGCTTCTTGCTCAGCAGCCATCTGTGCCTGAACTCCGGTTCCGCTCCGTTCCTGATTTTCTGAAGCTGCCGCCTGACATTTATCTTGGCGAGGCTGCCGGAGTGGCCGTAAATTCAAAAGGACACATCTTCGTCTTCTCACGCGGCAATACCGGCGGTCCTGCTTATGCGGCACGCGCAGCACAGCTTTTGGAATTCGGCCCAGATGGAAAATTTCTGCGGGAGATCGGCCACAACCTCTACGCCTGGTCGTTCGCGCACACCGTCAAGGTCGATAAAGACGACAATATATGGATCACCGACAAAGGTTCTGACATGGTGATCAAATTCAATTCCGAGGGCCGTGTGGTCATGGTGTTCGGGCGCAAGCAGGAAGCCTCGGACGACGGAACCGGGCCGCTAAAGAAGCCCATACCGCCGCTGCCACCTGTGGACGGAATGTTTCGCCAGGTGACCGATATCGCTTGGGACGCAGCCGGCAACGCCTACATCAGCGATGGTTACGTCAATGCGCGCGTAGCCAAGGTCGATAAGGACGGCAACTGGCTCAAGTCATGGGGTGAGCCGGGTGACAAACCGGGGCAATTCAACACCCCGCACAGCATCGCCGTCGATGCCCAAGGAAATGTTTACGTAGCCGACCGAGGCAACCGTCGCATCCAGGTCTTCGACGGCGAAGGCAAATTTCTCCGCCAAATGACCATCGACGTACCAGTCGATCCCAATGCTCGTCCGGCAATCGGCAACAAGCCTACCCAGACCAATGGAACCATGTCACCAGGCGCGCCCTGGGCTATATGTATTACGCCTCTACCTCATCAGGTCCTTTACAGCTCCGATGGTTTTCCCGGCAGGATTTATAAGCTCGACCTCGAAGGAAAAATCCTGGGCGTGTTCGGAAAATCCGGTAAGCAGCTCAATCAGTTTGGGTGGGTACACGAAATCGCCTGTCCTTCTGAAAACGAGCTTTACGTGAGCGAGATATTGAATTGGCGTGTACAGAAGTTGGTCTTGGAACCTGGCCATTAATTCTTGGAGCACGCGAAAATGCATCTTTTGTAGAAATTGATAAACTAGTGTGTATGCCGACCACCGAAGAAGTAATGAATGCGCTTACCGAATGTTATGACCCGGAAATACCCGTCAACATCGTTGACTTGGGCCTGATCTACGATGTGCGCATGAAGCCAGTCGAGAGTACTCCAGAAGTTCAGGATGTGGAAGTTGAAATGACCATGACATCTCAAGGATGCCCGGCGCACGTGGGCATCAGCGAAGATGTGCGCCGCAAGGTGCAGGCCCTGCCGGGCGTGAATTCCGTAAATGTCAACATCGTTTGGAATCCACCCTGGGGTCCTGAAAGGATCAGCCCAGCCGCCCGCCAGAAGCTGGGCATTGAATAAACAGGCCACTGCTGTCGCGGGATTCTGTGCGAGCAACAACTGTCAGTAGCGGTTGCCACCGGCGACAGGAATGTTGCGATATCCGCCACCCTGTTGTTGTGAAAGTTTTTCCATGAACGTAGCTGCGCCGTCCACGAGTTTGCTGCCTTTATCGATGTACTCTGGCAAACGATTCCAGAGATCTTCGAATCGCTCCGGATGCTCAACTGCCAGCGCGGCCAAACCCACGCCGGCGATCACCAGCCCAGCCGGACGGCGGCCCGTCAGGAACAACAATGCGCCTGCTGCAAAAGAACCAAAGACAATACCTTTCTTCCAATCCATGCTTTCACCCCCGAGACGCTGGTTTTTGTTGGAACAATTGTACTTACTTTGTCGGCCCAATGCCCAACCAACTTTGAATTTAGAGTAAAATTTGCTCCGCTTTGTTGCCCTGCTTGCCAAGTCCATTACGGACATAACTTCTCGTCCTTCTCCAGCATCGTGACGAACTGCTGAATGGGTCGGGTGCGAGTATCAGATCTCTTGGCAGTTTTTGAATGATGGAAATGAATCCAAAAAAGGAATGTGGGCGCCGGTATCAAGGGGCGGCGCCCACTGGGGGTACTGCGTATGTTATGTACATAGACGAGATAGAAAGGAAAAAGTTTCGATAAAACAAAAAGTTAACATAATTAAACAAACCCAGGAAATTAGACAAACCTAAAAAAAGCCCCTCTTACGAGGGGCGAAAGAAGAATTAAGGAGAGAGGAGAGAACATTTAAGACATTCGTACAATCAATTCCCGCACTTGAACGCGAGCTTGATGAAGCCCTAGCTTCGACTCCTGCTCGCTGATCCCAAGCAGACGGGCAATCCTGTCATGCTTGTACCCTTCCACATCATGCAGCAGGAAGATCATTCTTTCGGTCGGCGGTAATTCCACGACGGAGCGCTCAAGATGAATACGTTTTACGTTGCCGTGAATGCTCTGCGTTTGCGGTGAGACGGTGCAATTAAGAGTGAGCGGTCCGACTGGAACCAGTTCGCGAACCTCGGCGAGAAACGCGCGGTCGATTTGATCTTGGGTTGGGTGACTCAGCGCGGCAAAAGCGCGTAAAAATGTGTTGGCGCTCAATTGTTCGGCTGTCAACTCATTGTCGGTCATCCAAAAAGCCAGGGAGTAAATTCTGTGGCAGTTTTCATTGTAGATCTGGTCATAAGGTGTGGAGATCTTGCTCTCTAGAACGGAAGCAAAGGGAGCTAAACTGTTGATCGCACTCTGAAGGCCTGTCGCCATGATCTGCCTCTTTTCTGCCTCCTTTTTCGGGAGGCATGGGGTCTTTTTGCGGCTGATCTTACCGGTCCGCTATGCATTTACGTAGAGCAATCCTTTTGCCCAACTCCAGAGGTGAAAGAGATGGAATTGCAAAATGTTGTAACCCCTTATTTTTCAATGAGAAACTGATGCTCTTCCATCCGGACCGGCCCCTAAGGACTAAGTATCAAGGCTTACAGAGTTCTCTCTGGAGTACATATAGGAATCGAAATACCACTTTTAGAGAAATAAGTGCCTAGTAGCAATTGGACGAGGTGAGTAAAATTTGCTCGGTCAGACGGATCAATTACCACCAGCTACGACTCAACGGACTGCCAGAACCTCTCTGATGCTATCGCGCGCCAGAAAGAACTTGAGCGAGGAAAATTCCTTAAACAGATTTTCGATGTGCCGGTTATTGAAAATCCGTTGCAGGCGAAAATCAGGGACAGGCTCCAGTTCCAGAACATCTCCCTGGGTGATGTGATACCGGCAATAGGGGAAATCCGGTCCTCCATCTTTAGTATGAAAAAAGGCGAGTAAAACGCCTCCCGGTCTAAGGATCCTGCTGATCCGTTCGACCATAGGCTTTACCAGCGCCTCATGCAGGTATTCTGGAGTGTCCCAGCATAGGATAGCGTCGAACCGGTGCTCAGGATGATCGAGGTTTTCAGCAAAAAACTTTTTCGGATCCAGATTCTCAGCGCCCTCTCCTGCCTTCAGGGCAGCCACAGCTTCTCTGGCGGCCCGCAGAATATCTTCGTTGTAAACCTTGCCGCCATATTGAGTGAGAAAAGAGATGTTGGCAGAAGATGTAGGTCCCAAGTCAAGAACGGAAAGATCCTTGAAGCTGGCCAAAGTGCGCGTAAATTCCGTAAATCCCGTGGAGCGGCGGCTGATCCGCTGCGGCCCCCCGGTTTTAGGCGCCGATCTAGTTTGTGCTTCGTCCGTTCCCCGAAACCATCGCATCAAAATATTTCCTGCCGACCTCTTCCATTCTACTTGTCATCCAAAAATGATGCTTGGGGACCGCTGGCGGCAAGGGCTGGAACCTCGGAGAAAGTCGCAACTGCCGTCTTGCGCAATTCAGGTTTGCCTTCCTTCTGAATATCGATCGCACCCTTAAAGAATGCGCCATCTTCAATTACGATGCGTTTCGTGCAAACATCTCCGACCAGGGAGCCGGACCGTTTAAGTTCCACCTTCTCTGAGGCGCACATATTGCCTTCAACTTTTCCATGCACAATAATTTCTCTGGCAGTGAGCATGGCGCGAATGCGGCCATTTGGACCAATGGTCAAAGTATGCTCGTGCAGGTCAACGCTGCCCTCTGCTTCTCCGTCAAAATACAGGTCCTCCGAGCCGGAAAGCTCGCCTTTGACCTTCACCGATTTGCCAATGTGGGCCACTTCTGCGCGAAAGGCATCGTTGAGTTTAGCGGGCGGTTCAGGAGTGCGAGTGTCTTTGACTACGGGGACTGCTGACGCCAAGTTGGTATTGGTGGCAGAATTGGGTTGAACAGGAGTTCGTTCAGTATTGTCATCAGGTCGAGATTTCCACATGTTTTGGCTCCAAACAGAAGGCGATGCGGGGGACGATATTGACTATACTGAACGGCATCACCACCCGCAATCAGGTTTTTCGTTGCAGCGATGAACGGAAGTCACGCGAGTGCTCTCCCTAAGGTAAGCGCTATGGAGGCAAGGCCATGCCCAGAGATGGCACTGTGGTTCTCAATGTAATCCGTCGAGCTTCAGCCGAAAGATAACTACATAGTTATCATATATAATATTTCAATAAATTATTTATTTTGTGCAGTTTAAAGATCAATAACAAGACTGAATCTCAATCGTCATTTGGCCGTATATTTGCAAGATAGTTAATAGTCGACCGGGACGGAAATGTCCGTAGCGCGGGAGAACCGAAAACCAGGGGAACAGCGGTTCTAACGAGTTGCGGACTGACAAGAGCTAATGGGACTGCCTTTTCCGAAGGGTCGATTCAAAAGGGGTGGCAAAAACTGCCACTCCTTTTTGCATCTTCAAAGCTTTTTGCATCTCTGCAAATCCGTATAAAATGCAACTTGCTGCTGGATTTTGGCGTCTAATTGGACAGGCTATGCGATCCCCTAAACTTGCTTGGAGTGGTTTGCTGTTTTTGCTGGCAGGGATTACAGCCACAGTGGGTGATTCACGTTCGTCGAAGCCACAAGCGGCGCTTCCCAATGATGCCAACCAGTTTGTCCGCGAAGCCATTCAGAATGAACTCAACGCAGAAGGCAGGGACCATACTCATTGGAGATACCATCTTCATCGAGAGGATGAGCGTGGGTCCCAGGACCGGGACGTAATCGAGACCAAAGAGGGTTCGCTGGCCAAGACACTTCTGATTAATGGCCGGCCGCTCACGCCCGAGCAGCGCGATCAAGACGAAGAACGCATGAAGAAGCTGGTGAGCGATCCCAGCGAGCGGGCCAAACGTGATCATCGCCTCAAACAGGATGAAGAAAAGGCGCATCAGTTGCTCCAGGCCATCCCCGAAGCTTTCATCTTCAAATATGACGGTATTGAGGGTACACAGGTGCGGTTGGAGTTCAAACCGAACGCCAGCTTTTCACCCCCGACCCGGGAGCTCGCAGTCTATCATGCCATGAACGGCAAGGTCTGGATTGACCAATCAGCCAAGCGGCTATCAAGAATCGAAGGCGAGCTCTTTGAAAGAGTGAACTTCGGATGGGGCCTGCTCGGCCACCTTGAAAAAGGTGGAACCTTCCGAGTCCTGCAACAGGATGTTGGAGATGGCCACTGGAACACAATACAGCTCGACGTGAACATGCAGGGTCGTGCGGTAGTCTTCAAGAGCCTCAACATAAAAGAGAAAGAAAACCTGACTGACTTCCGGCGCATGCCCGACGATCTCTCAATGTCTCAAGCCTTCGGCATACTTGAGAAGGCCAGAAACACCATCTCCGCCAATACTCAGGCTGCCGCAAGGTAGTTCCTCATCCCCTTGCATCCCAACCGATAAAATCTACGACAAGCACCGAGCTTTTCGCTATAGTAGAAGAAAATCTTCATATCTCCAGGGTTCCAAAATAAAAACGTGAACCGGCATACTGGTGGTCGGGATTGAAGGAGAAATCATGACAAATGCCAGTGGCGACATCTCGGCAACAATTCGAAGCGTAACCAGCCAGCTACAGGATTTGGACCGTGATCTCAAGTCACAGCAACTAACTGATCTCCCACTGATTCAAGCGTTTCGCGATGCTCTTGACCGCTCTCGAACTACCGCATGGACGATGACCGAAGTTCTCCATGCCCGCCAGATCAACAAGAATCCCGATGCTGCTCTGCCATTCCTGTTCGCGGAACGCATCCGCCGCTTCACACAGATGACCAAAGACCTCTCCGCAGACCTGGAACAAGACATCACACCCAATGCCATCACCGCCCTCTCCGACGCTCTGGAGCTGCTTCAATCGAAATTGAAGCGGATGGCGAATAAAGTGAAGTGAGAACCGTTTGGCGGTTGGCGGTCATTTTGCGTAAAGACGTGTGGAGAGGGTATGACTTTAGAGCTTGCGGAATAACGATCACAGGGGTTGATTTGTGT
>DASZEU010000415.1:0-21360 GCA_035940535.1 Candidatus Angelobacter sp. | reverse complement strand
GTTTGTGGCCAAAGCCGCCGACGGTAAGACCGATCTTTGGTGCCTGTTCTACAAGCCCGGCACGCTCGACTCGAGCAAGCATTACCCGGTTGTGGATCTGAACTATGCGAGTCCGTTGACCGCGGTGGTTCCGCGCAATTTCCCCACGGCAATCCTTGGCGCTTCAGCCCCCACCGCTGCGATCCTTACCGAACTCGGATTTGCCGTGGTGTCTGTCGATGCTCGCGGCACGGCGTACAGGTCACGTGAGTTCTCTTATGCCGGTTATGGCAAACGGAATGTTGGCGGCCTGGATGATCATGTGGCGGCAATTCAGCAGTTGAGCGAACGCTTTCCTTATATCGATATCAATCGCGTAGGCATATCGGGAACCTCGGAAGGCGGCTGGAGCGCCATCCGCGCACTTCTGGAGTTTCCAGACTTCTTCAAAGTTGCTGTCGCCAATGTGCCCGGCATTATTATGCATGGCCAGCCCCCTGCCATGGATTGGTATGCGTTTCAAGGCCCGCCTGTATATAGCGACGGCAGCCAGTGGCGTCCCACTCCCAATGAGGTACCCCAAAACTGGAAAGCACTGGACACGGTTGCGCAAGCCTCCCGGCTAAAAGGGGATTTAATGATCATCATGGGCGAACTCGATGAGAACGTTCTGCCCGGCAGCGTGCTCCAGTTTGTGAACGCGCTGGAAAAAGCAGACAAAGATTTTGAGCTGGTTTACATGCCCGGCTCTAACCATATCTCGGGATACGTTCCTAATCATGTTCTGCGGAGGTCCGAGGACTTTCTCATCCGTCATCTGCTAGGGAATACGCCGCCGCACTAGTGGCGGAGCCTTATGATCCACTCAACCGCCTGCTCTCAGCCCAGAATGCCGGAACCGATTGCACCCAGAAACTTCCCGATGGCCACACCGCATATTGGGGCAACAAGCTATGTGTACCATGCCTGGGGCAATCTCAACCAGAAACTGGTGACGAAATGCTCGGCAGAGAATCTGAGCGTGACTGTAAGCGCGAACAACCAGTTGCAGGGTGGATTTGTCCACGATGCTGCCGGGAACATGACGCTCGACAACAACGGTACGAGCTATGTATACGACTCTGAAAACCGAATCAGTTCCACGGCCGGATTCACCTACACCTACGACGCTGATGGCAATCGCGTACAGAAGGTCAGCGGAAGCAACGGAACACTGTATTGGTACATGATGCCTGGGATTGTCGGAGAGAGCGATTTGTTCGGCAACCTCCAGAGCGAGTACATCTTCTTTGACGGCACACGTATCGCTCGCAAGGACTTTTTCGGCAACGCCATCTCGTATTACTTTTCGGATCAGCTAAAGACCGCCTCGGTAATCGCCGATGCTGCCGGCAACATCAAGTCAGAATCCGATTATTATCCCTGGGGCGGCGAACTCCAATTCGCGAATGGCGATTCCAACCACTACAAGTTCACCGGCAAAGAACGGGATGCGGAAAGTGGGTTGGATTACTTTGGAGCAAGGTACTACTCGAACGGCCTGGGCAGATTCATCACGCCGGATTGGGCCTCGCATGCCACAGCCGTTCCTTATGCGAATTTCGGCAACCCACAGAGCCTAAATCTCTACACTTACAGCAAGAATAACCCGACGACATTCGGTGACCCTGATGGGCATTGCCCGGAGTGCGTGGTTCCAATAGGTCTACCTCCGCCTTGCGGACTTTGTTACGCGATCGCTAAGGCTTTTCACGAGGTCAGGAGCAATCCGAGGCAAGCCGCAGCAGATTCGGGGAATGCCCTTAAGGCATTTGCCCAAAACACCATCAATACTGTGATGCCCATAGGTGACAACAAGCCTTCACCTGGCGTCAAAGTACCTGCAATGGTCGCTCCACCGAAGTCTGCGGTTGGACAACTCACTTATTTAGGGGCTACTGCGGTGACTGCTGCGGCGCCATCAGCTATAGTCGATATGACCGCGGCAATTAATGCTCCATCTGTAATCAATCTATACAGGGCGGTCGGGTCAGCAGAAGCCGAGAGCATAGAGGCAACAGGGGCATTCACCAATCCGTTTGGGACAGAAGTAAAGTACTTTTCTACGACACTTGAGGGTGCTCAGAGCTATGCAGCACAAGCAGACGCTGCATTTGGTGACGGGCCATACTCGATTTTTAGTACACAGATTCCCGCAGAAGCAGTGACTCCCGAAATGCAAGTGATCGTTGATCGGGGCATACCCACAGTGACCGTGCCAACTCAGGAGTTACCGAAGCTTGCTCCTCCCAAACCTGTGCCACCTGAATAAGGAGTGGATCAGAATGGTTAAGCCAGATATCGTAGCAAAAATACATTTTTATTCAGAGGCTGAAGGGGGCCGAAACAGTCCTACACCACTCGATCATCTGGGATGCATCTTCGTATATGGGGGAGATAATTTTGAATGCCGTCTGCTTCTACAGGATATTGGACCAATTGCACCCGGTGGACAAGCGATGGTCCCGATAAAATTTCTTTGGCCTGAAACAAAGAAACGCTTGCACGTTGGAAGCAGGTTTAATTTGCGAGAGGCCCGAATTATTGCAGAAGGCACCGTCGAAAGCATCTCTCAATGATCAGGTAAATCAGACGCCGCGCAAAAGACAAGCGACCATAGGCACCGGCAGCTATGGCATTCTGGCCATGCCAACGCCGACTTGCCATCCTCTGCTGTTCGTTGAGGTTTCCGGTATTTTAGTGTCGGATTGGGCGGCCACGCCCGAACCGGTGCCGTATGCTGACCTGACTGACCCGCAATCCCTCAACCAGTACAGCTATGTGCGCAACATCCCAACCTCCAAAGTCGATCCTGATGGGCATGATTGCCCGCAGTGTCCTGCGATTGAAAGATTTCTGGAAGAGGTATCTGAAACCCTTGCGGGACAAGCTATTATCCAAAAAGGTGCTCAGATTGCCGGTGCCATCGGTACGGGGGCTGGCGGCTGGATGGGCTTATACTTCTGGCGTTGCGTAAGATGCCTTTAATTCTTATGCATCTGCATGCGGACAAGGGAGTTGCGTTAGCGAGTTTCAACGAGCCCGCCCAGACCAGCAGAACCAGACTTCTGCTGATCCTAAAAAGCCCGGTACGCTAGGAAAGCCAGACCATCAGGAAACGGTTAAAGACGAAGCTGAGAGAATAAAAGGGAGGCCAGAAGTCACAATAAAAACACCAGGGGGGTCGCACTCGACTTGAAGGGAGCCTCGAAAGATCAGGTAGGGGCGATCACAAAGTTTGTAAACAGTTTGACGAAAGAGCAGCAGCAAAAAGTCACATACGTCAAGTGAGTTATTTCTAAGAGGAAAAGACATGGCGGTCATAGGATTCTCAGGTAAGCCGGAACATAACTGGATCGTTGCGAGATGGGTCTATCGGCAGATCTTGGAAGACGTAATCTCGCATTGTCCAGAAGACTCCGAGATAGCCGACAAAGCTGCCAATTCATTGGAAACAGACGGCCTACTTATTGAGTTTCTAGAGCCTTCTCTCGCGGCGAGGATCACCAATGCTGTCAGGCAAGTGGTAGCAGGCATCTTGTCAGGAGCGATTCGATCAGGCATTCACGACCAGTCCTATGGCGACGCAGACAGGGTTAGAGAGTACCGCAAAGCATTGCAAGAGCTGTTAGAGGCGATCCCCTCTCCCAAAGGGGAGAAGAGCGCATGAGAGCGCCTATCTTGCTACGGCAGTAGATAGGTTCTCAGAGAGACTGGGGGAATTTGGTGCGTTGCCGAATAGGCTTTTGCGGCAAGTGGTGGACAACACCATATCCTAAGAACAACATAGCGGAGTGTGTCAAATGATGGGTACAAGCTTTGTCGAATATGTCGAGATCAAAAAAGGGGTTAGCCATTGAAGAGCAGGATGGGGATTTTTCGCTGTGAATGTCCCTCCTTCGGTAGATCAACAAGCAATCGACGCCTATTTGGTAGCTGAATCGACCTCTGGTAGGTGGGAGAGTCGGGCATAGTCGGCCTTCTGCTTCTCAGCGTATATAAACGCTAAGAAATAGGCCCCCAAAAAGAGCCCAGCTTAATCCCAACTTTGATGTCGCGCACCCGCGGGCTGAATGCTGATTGCTGACTGCCGACTGCTTGTTTACAATCGCTTGCTATCCTTCACCACCACCAAGGAGTCTCCGTAATGAAACGCGTCTTTTGTGCTGTGCTGTTCTGCCTAACCATCCTGCTGCCGGCGTCGGCTGCCAATGACGACGAGCCTTTGTTTGGCTTCACCGCCGCCAGTTCCCGGACTGAGCGTGATTGGGAGAACAAATTCCGCGCCATCCCCAGCCCTCAGATTCTGAAGGACACCATGCAGCGGCTAAGCGCGCGTCCTCATCATGTGGGTTCGCCTTATGACAAGCAGAATGCCGAATGGATACTCTCCAAGTTCAAAGAGTGGGGCCTGGATGCCCAGATCGAGACCTTTGATGTGCTTTTCCCCACGCCCAAGGAGCGCGTGGTGGAATTGCTTGAGCCGTCCCGCTACACGGCTAAGCTGCAAGAGCCTCCGGTGGCTGCTGATCCAACCTCGAACCAGCAGGACGAGCAACTGCCTACTTACAACGCCTATTCCATTGATGGTGACGTCACCGCGCCACTGGTGTATGTGAACTATGGATTGCCCAGGGATTACGAAGCCCTCGACCGCCTGGGCGTCTCGGTGAAGGGCGCTATCGTGATTGCGCGCTATGGCAGTTCATGGCGCGGTATCAAGCCCAAGGTGGCCGCCGAGCACGGCGCGGTGGGTTGCATCATCTATTCTGACCCGAAAGACGATGGCTACTTCGATGATGAGGTCTTTCCTGAAGGCCCCATGCGCAATGAAAACGGCGTACAGAGAGGCAGCGTCCTCGACATGCCTACGTATCCCGGCGATCCGCTGACCCCAGGAGTCGGCGCCAAGGGAGATGTCAAACGGCTGGCGATCAAAGATTCGCCCACCATTACCAAGATTCCAGTGCTGCCGATCTCTTATGGCGATGCCAAGCCTTTGCTGGCGGCCTTAAAAGGACGCATGGCTCCTCCGGATTTTCGGGGCGCATTGCCCTTCTCGTATCACGTGGGACCGGGGCCAGCCAAGGTCCACCTGAAGGTGATGTCGAATTGGAACATCAAGCCCGTCTATGATGTGATTGCAAAAATTCCAGGCTCTGAGTCGCCCGATCAGTGGATCATCCGGGGCAACCATCACGATGGATGGGTCAACGGTGCTGAAGATCCCATCTCCGGGCAGATTGCACTGCTCGAAGAAGCGCGCGCCCTCGGAGAACTGCTCAAGCAGGGATGGAAGCCCAAGCGCACCATTATCTATTGTGCCTGGGATGGAGAAGAGCCCATGCTGCTCGGCTCAACCGAATGGGCCGAGTATCACGCAGAAGACCTGAAGCAGCACGCCGCCATTTATATCAACAGCGATAGCAACGGACGCGGCTACCTCGAAGCTGAAGGTTCGCATTCCTTGGAAAAATTTGTAAACAGCGTGTCCCGAGACATTACTGATCCAGAAAAGAACATCTCTGTGTGGAAGCGCAGCCAAGCGCGGCGGTTGCAACCTGAGAACCCGCGCAACGCCGAAGACCGGGACGCCAAGAAGGAAGCCAGAAGCCGCCAGGACCTACGCATCGGGCCTCTTGGCTCAGGAAGCGACTATACCGCTTTTATAGATCATCTGGGAGTTGCGTCCTTGAACGTTGGCTATGGCGGCGAAGACCAGGGAGGAATCTACCACTCCATCTACGATGATTTTTATTGGTATACACATTTTGCTGATAAGGATTTCGTTTATGGCCGCGCGCTCTCCCAGACCATAGGCACCATGGTCATGCGCTTCGCCGATGCCGAGGTGCTGCCCTTTGACTTCAACGATTTCACCGACACCATCCACAAGTATTCCGAGGAGCTTAAGACTTTGCTGAAGAACCGGCAGGACGAGGTTCGCGACCGCAATCAGGACCTGGATGATGGCGTATTCAACGCAATCTCTGATCCTCGCCGCCCCATTGTTCCTCCGGCCAAGGAAGCCATGCCTCCATTCCTCAACTTTGCACCGCTTGACAACGCCGAAGCGGTCCTCCGACGCAGCGCAGAACATTATTCAAAAGCGCTTAAGGCGATGTCCACCACGAATGCCTCACCGCAGATGCTGCAAGACTTGAACAACAAGCTGATGCAAACCGAGCGTCGCCTTACGAACGATGAAGGTCTGCCCCGGCGCCCCTGGTACAAGCACCTTATCTATGCTCCCGGCTACTACACTGGTTACGGAGCCAAGACCCTGCCGGGCGTGCGCGAAGGCATCGAAGAAAAGCACTACCAGGAAGCCGAAAAGGAGATCATCAAGGTTGCCAAGGCGTTGGAGGACTATGCCTCCGCCATTGATTCAGCAGCTTCAGCCCTGGAGAAGCTGGCAAAGTAAGGCAGAAAAGATAAGCACAATTACCAAATTCTCCACGGTCGTGTATTATGAAATTTAAGGACTGTAGTTATGTTCTCGATCGGCAGCCCAAATAAAGTCCCGATGGTGATAGCGCTTTTCTCCATCGTTGCTTTTGCGCTGCTTCCTGTCTGTCCATCACCTTCACCGGGTGCAACTGGTTCAGGGTGCCATTCCGAAGCTGGTTCCGAAATGCCGGACATGCCAGACCAGCAACAGCAACCATGCTGCTGGGCAGTATCGCATCACCAACCGGGAATTCCCTCTGCTGGGCCAACAGTATCTTTAGTTGCAATTGCAACGCTGGTCCGCACAGGTGAGTCTGCTTCGCCCCAGTCTTTCTTGATTCCCGAATTGAACAACCTCGGGAAAGGTTTTTCCTCGCCATTCAAGACAATCCTTCGCGTCTAAACATCTCTTCGTTCCTCGGATCAGCAGAATCT
Source organism: Candidatus Angelobacter sp. (assembly GCA_035940535.1). Classification (GTDB taxonomy): domain Bacteria; phylum Acidobacteriota; class Terriglobia; order Terriglobales; family Acidobacteriaceae; genus Angelobacter. The sequence continues at coordinate 14,457 of DASZEU010000415.1, read as the reverse complement.
CGTAGTTACTTCAAAACCGTGCGGTGATTCGCAAGGAGATCTTGTTGTTATGTTCGCAAGAATTGTTGTTGCCGTCTTTTTTGTATTGGTGTCTGTATTTTCCGGGATGGGCCAAGAACCCGTAAACCATTCCACCATGGCACACCAGGGTATGGAGATGGACCCTTCCCATGCCGCCGGGGCCACGGAAACTTTCGTGGACCAGATCGAAGACCACACCTCTTCCGGCACCAGTGGTGAACCTAACTCAACACCGATGTCCATGCTCATGTTGCACAAGGGCGACTGGACATTCATGTTTCATGGCCAGGCATTCCTGAACCTGCAGCAGCAGAGCGGCCCCCGGGGTGGCGACAAATTATTTTCTACCAATTGGATCATGCCGATGGCCCAGCGTAAGTTTGGACGCAGCACACTGACTCTTCGTACCATGCTCAGCTTTGACCCAGCGACCGTTACCGGGCGTTTCTATCCTGAATTGCTCCAGCAAGGCGAAACCGCCTTTGGCAAACCGATTGTTGACGGGCAGCACCCCCACGATTTCCTGATGGAAATCGCTGCTCTTTTCGACACGAGAATCGGGGAGAAGACATTGCTGTCATTCTATGTAGCTCCGGTGGGCGACCCCGCTATGGGCCCGTTGGCGTATGCTCATCGGCCATCCGCCGCCGAGAACCCGCTCTCTCCTCTCGGCCACCATCTTGCCGACTCGACCCATATCGCCGATGATGTGCTCACAGTCGGCATCACCCACCGCGCAATCCGTCTGGAGGCCTCGGGATTTCACGGCCGCGAGCCAGACGAGTACCGCTGGGACTTCGATTCCGGAAAAATTGATTCCTGGTCTGGAAGGCTCACCGTCACTCCCGGAGCGAACTGGAGCGGCCAATACTCATTTGCCCACCTTACCAGCCCTGAAGAGCTGCATCCCGGCGAAGATCTGCTGCGCATGACTGCATCTTTAAGCTATAACCGGCCCTTCGTAGCCGGCAACTGGGTGAGTTTGCTCCTCTGGGGACGCAACCGCAGCCTGGCCAACGGCATGGTTGCGAATGGCTATCTGGCAGAATCAACTCTGCGGTTCAAAAGCAGCAACTATATTTGGGGGCGAATTGAAAACGTGGACCGCACGAGTGACCTGCTTTTGGGTACGAGTGGTGCAATCCCAGGAGCCGAAGAGAGAGTCATTGGCCGCGTACAGGCATGGAGCATTGGCTACGATCACGACATCCGAATGGTCCCGCGCCTGGAAACAGCTCTGGGAGCGCAAGCAACATTTTATGGCGTCCCCGATACCTTAAAGCCGGTGTATGGTTCCCACCCGGCAGGAGTGGTGGTTTTTCTGCGCGTGCGTCCCAAGGGCGAAATGCATCATCACCATTGAAAGTCTAGTTGAATGAGGGGACCTGCTGCGTGCCGCTTTTATTTTGCTGATTGCTGCGTTCGGCAGCCAGCACCTTTTGTTCGGCTGCGACCTTTTCGTCGAGGATGCGGGTTTGCTGGTAGGTATAGATAATGCGATGAATCACCGTAATAGTTGACAGCACGGCCAGCACCCACAAGACCGGAGCCATCGCTCCCCACCGCGAAAATAAAGCTCCAATGATCACCAGCACAATGCGCTCCGGACGCTCCATGAAGCCGACCTTGCAGGAGCCGATCAGCGATTCTGCACGCGCCCGAGTGTAGCTGACCATGACTGAACTGACCATAACGAAAGCCACTAAAACCAGGTAAAAGAAGCGGTTGGCGCGGGCATAATAGACGAGAAGGCCAAAGAACAAAGCAACGTCGCTGTAGCGGTCAATTACGGAATCAAAGAAACCGCCAAAGGTTGTGACTTGGCCGGTTGCGCGGGCCACGCGGCCATCCACCATATCAAAAATACCAGCCCCGATGATTACCAGGCCAGCGTACAGAAACAGGCGCGGATAGGTGTGAGAATTGGCGTAACCAAAGAGGATCGCGGCAATGGTGTTAATGACCAAACCCAAAAACGTGAGCACATTGGGCGAGATGCGGGTCAGGGACAATCCACGGACAATAGCATGCAGAAGGACCCTGCAAGCACGGCCAAAAGCTCCAGTCCAGGTCATGGCGCCTCATCGTGGATGGTTGTTAGTTGCAAAATCTCCATCTCCCGTTTGCCGTTGGGAGTAACCACTACGGCTGTGTCCCCAACCTTTTTTCCCATCAGTGCCTTGCCAATGGGCGAGGTAGTGGAGATCAAGCCTTTGGAAACATCTGACTCTTCACTGGTTACCAGCTTGTATTCCAGCTCTTCTTCCTTAGCATTGTCAAACACGCGGATGGTGGAGCCAAAAGCCACGCGATCTTTAGGAATGTTGGTGAGATTGACCAGGGCAAGTTCGCCCATGCGCTTTTTGAGCTGGCCCAGGCGGGCATTCACGTAAACCTGCCGTTGCTTGGCCATGTGATATTCGGCATTTTCGCTCAAATCGCCCAAGGCTGCGGCTTTCTTGATTTCTTTAGGAAGCTCGTTGGTGAGTTCGTGCTCCAGGGCGCGAATCTCTTCTTCCAGTTTTTTCTTGACGTGCTCAGGCATCTAGGGAAGAAAACTCCTCTGCCGGGGTTGAAAATGGGCGGGCTTACCGGACTTTTTATTATAACGCCAGCCAGCTTTTGATCTACCTTGTAAGTTTATAAAAAGATTGTGGATACCGCGATTAGCTTGTGAACATTGCCGAAAATCCACAGGAGGTTTATAATTAAGAATGTCTGATCGTTCCCCCGCAGATGTCCTCTTGGTGCCTTCATGAATGGTCAAATTAGCTTCCAAATAGGTGATAAAGTCGTTTATCCCAATCATGGTGTTGGGGTTATTGAGCAGATCAGCAGCCGGACGATTGGCATGTCCGTCCAGAAATTCTACCTCCTGAAGATTAAAGCCAGCAGCTTGAAAGTGGAAGTCCCCTTCCATAATGTGGGGAGCGTAGGCCTGCGTCCGGTAGTGAAAAATGGGGAGGTAAACAAGATCCTGACCTTCCTCACCGATGGAAAGTGTGATAGCAACACGGACTGGAAATACCGCTTTAAGGAAAACTCCGACAAGATGCGCACCGGCTCACTTCTGGAGGTTGCAATTGTCCTGAAAAGCCTTCTGTCGTTGGCCCAGAGCAAGCCGCTCTCTTTCCGTGAAAAGAAGATGCTGGAGCGGGCCCGTTACCTGTTGGTCACAGAATTGGCGATGGCGCGAAACGCCGATGAAGCCGAAGTTGAAGACCTGCTCAACAAGGCCCTGGCCAAGAGCAAACTTAAGTTCCCTGAAGTTACGGCAGACGCTTAAAACCATTGGGTAATTGGGTAATTTCGTAAGTGGGTAATTCCATTGTCTACCTATTGGTGTGACTGGATGAATTTCAAATTACCCAATTACTAAGTTACCCAATTACCCAATTTCGCTCAGTTAGCTTCCCCGTGTCCCGTGTTGCCGCTCAGCAGGTCGAGCGCGTGCGGCAAGACGTCAAGTACGGCCTGCAACGATTCCACTGCGGCCTTGGGGCTGCCCGGCAAGTTCAAAATCAAAGTTTGTCCACGCATCCCACAGACTCCACGACTCAAAGCTGCTAGTGGAGTTTTCAATGCTCCCAAGGCGCGCATTCTTTCGGCGACTCCCGGTAACACCCGATCTACCACCGCCAGGGTCGCTTCTGGAGTAACATCACGCGCTGCAATACCGGTTCCGCCTACAGTTACAACTAATCGAGCGTCGCGACTGCCCGCTTTCAGCGCTTCTTCGATTTGATCCTGCTCATCGGGAACTACAGCGGCGCTGGTTATTTGGAAGCCAGCAGCCTTTAGCTCGGCCACAATGGCCGGTCCAGAGAGGTCTTCACGCGTGCCTTGATGAGCGGAGTCGCTGATGGTCAGGATGGCGGCGGTATTCACGATCAGGCTTCGAGCACATTCTCTTCCGCGTCGCGGTTCGATTCATCCAGAAGCCGCAACCCTTCAAGAAGCAGCCCCTGGGTGGAGCGGGTCACGGTCTGTTCGGCGCTGGTGCCATTGAAATTGATTTCAAAGTTGCCGCCCGTCCAGGAAAGGACTTTAAACACCGCATCATCGCCCTTCAGGTCGCCATAAGTAGCGTGATTGATCTGCCCGTCGCTGAAGAACATCTGGCAGCGGTCTCCGTTGTTGCTTAGGATGAGGGCGCAGGTCTTGTGGCCCATATCGAGCGATTGCAGCAAATCCATTACGTTCATCTGGGCCAGGCTGCCACGCACAGTGGATTCACCGGGAGCCTCGCGCGCCATCTTCTCCAACGAGATCTTGTCCACAACTTTCTTGATGCGGGCTGCAGCCTCTTTCAGAAAAAACGGCTTTTCGATGAAATCTTCAACCGTGTCCTGGAGAATCTTCAGTTTTTCCGTGATGTCGGTTTTGCTGGCCATCAGGACTACAGGAATGTTGGCGGTAGCATTGCGGCTTTTTAGCTTTTGGACGAGCTGTCTGCCGTCCATGGCTTCCATGGTGTAATCGGCAATGATGAGATCGGGCTTGTCGTCGATGGCCTTGAGCATGGCATCGGCGCCATCGGTAAGCGTGCTCACGTTGGAGAATTGGGCAACAGCTTGCCGCAGCATCTCCAGAACCATGGGATTATCGTCAACCAGCAAGACCTTGATGTTACTTGGCATGGAACCTATTTCTTATGATCATTGCTCGCCGGCTTCCGCCGGTAGTCTCCGCTCTTGCCGCCCGATTTACGCTCCAGGACAACCTCGCGGATTGCCATGCTCTTATCTAGGGCCTTGCACATGTCATAAATGGTAAGCGCGGCCAGGGCGGCAGCCACCAGCGCCTCCATCTCTACCCCAGTTGAGGCAGTGGTGACAGCTCGAGAGTAAATCTTGACGCCATTCTCGCATACCTCTGTACTCACATCAACGAAAGAGAGAGGCAACGGATGGCACATAGGTATCAATTCAGCAGTCCGCTTGGCCGCCGTGATGCCCGCAAACCGGGCCACTTCCAGCGGATTGCCTTTGGGGTTTTTGGGCAATTCTTTCAATACTTTGGAGGACATGGCGACAAAGGCCGAAGCCTCAGCTTCGCGACGGGTGGCGGTCTTCGCGGAGACGTCCACCATGGTGGCCCGGCCACTTGCATCGTAATGCGACAATTTTGTGGGCTTCAGTTTGGGCATGAGCGCATCAAGATCGAGATCATCTCCCCGGCCGCAATGAACTCCCGGTCCGGCGGCACCACGACATAGCAATTCGCACGGGCCGCAGCTTGCAGGTCCCCTGATCCCTGCCAGGGAACGATCTCAACCATCGGGTCATACAGTCCTCCGGTCAGGACCGCTGGCAGAAATCGCGTAAGGCCGGTTTTGGTCTTGATCTCTCTCCCAAGCCGGGCCAGAGCCGTAGTTAATCTTACAGGATGCTCTCCTGCCAATGCCCTGAGCACCGCAGCGGCGAACAGCTCAAAAGTCACCATCGTGGATACAGGGTTTCCTGGCAGGCCGAAAAAGGGAATAGCAGCAGTCTTGCTTGGAGTCTTGACATGACCGAATACCGCTGGACGCCCAGGTTGAATCGCCACTCCAGTAAAAAAGAATTCCGCCCCCAATTCGCTCAGGGCTCGTTCGACAAAATCGAATTTGCCCATGGAGACCCCGCCAGAAAGCAGCAACAGGTCTGACTCAAGCCCTTGCTGAATCAACTCGCGGGTTGAGATGGCATTATCTGGGGCGATCGGCAGTTGCCAGGGGTTGCCTCCCAGGGCCAGTACCTGCGCCGCTAAAGAATAACTATTGCTGTTACGGATTTGGTGTTCGGCGGGCTTCTCTGCCAGTTCAACCAGTTCATCTCCGGTGGAAAGAATCGCAACTTTCGGCTTCCTGTAAACATACAAACTGGCTTTGCCCACCGCGGCAGCTACGGCAATGTGGGCAAAGGTCAAACGGGTCCCGCTTGGAAGCATCTCGTGCCCGGCCCGGGCTTCGCTGCCGGTTGGGACAACGTTCTCTCCCGAGACGCAGGCGCGCTGGACCTCGACGGAGTCGCCTTGGTGGGCGGTATGTTCAACCATGACCACTGCATCGCTGCCAGAGGGCACCGGAGCCCCTGTCATGATTTCTACAGCCTCACCGTCAGATACCAGACGAGGAAAACTACTCCCAGCCTTGACCTGTCCGGCCACTCGCAACACTCTAGGAACCGCCTTTACGTCCTCAGCCCGCACCGCAAAGCCATCGCGCGTAGCGCGCGGGAACGGAGGAAAATCGCGATCAGCCAATACCGGGTTTGCCAACACTCTTCCGAGACTTTGCAACAAAGCGACATCTTCTGTTCCTACCGGCTGTAGTCGTTGGCAATACCGCTGCACTAATTCATATGCTTCTTCAAATGGCAGAACTTGGGCGGATTGAGGGCCGTTGCTCACCGCACTTCATTTTAGTTGAATAGCAGAAAACTCATACGGCCGGACAACCTTGAATGAATTATCGCTTTTTGGAAGAGTCAATAATTCTCTTCCATATAAAGAATAAAGAAATTATTATATAATATATAAATGGCAATCAATATTAAAGATTCTGAGACTGACCACCTTGCCAGAGAAGTAGCTCACCGAACAGGGGAAACGATAACTGATGCGATCCGAGTAGCGCTACAAGAACGTCTGCAGCGGCTTTCCGGTCGACAACACGCTGCGACAACAAGAGAAAAAATAGGAGAAATCCTGCGCCGAGTCGACGCTTTATCCACCCAAGATCATCGGAGCGAAGACGAAATTCTGGGCTACGACGAGAATGGAATTCCCCAGTAATGGTTATCGATACATCCGCCCTGATCGCGATTTTTTTGAACGAGCCAGAGCGCGATTTATTGCTCGAAATCATTTATCAGTCTAGGAAGCGGCTGCTCTCGGCAGCAACTTTGGTCGAGGCAGGGATTGTGCTCGAGTCGAAGCGGAAAGAGATCGCAGGTCATGAATTAGATCTGTTCCTACATGAATTGAATATTGAAGTTGTGTCAGTTGATCAGGTGCAGGCGGAGCAAGCGCGCATTGCCTACCGCAAGTATGGCAAGGGCCGCCATCCAGTCGGCTTAAACTTTGGCGATTGCTTCACCTATGCCCTCGCGGCAATTTCCGGCGAGCCTGTCCTGGCAAAAGGCGATGAATTTCGACGCGCAAAGCTGAACACATGTGAACCGAATCAACCTTAAAGGTCGAGGCTCTGAGCGCTGTAAACCACCTAAGCTTTAGAAGTTCCAACCCAAAGTTCCTGTCCTGAATTGTAGGTCGATTTTTGTTGATCCCCGAGACACTCAGGAGTACAGTCCTTGTAGTTTCCCCCATCTGTGCGTTAATTTACGAGGTCTTTTGCGTCTATGGCTTCAGCCGGTATGGGGGCAACAACTCGTCAGGCAGCATCGATACTTGCCGCTGCTTTCCAGCAGGACCGTTTCATCGCTCGCCAAAAGATCTGGACGTTTGCTCCCAAATTCTATTTCTGCGATCTGAATGGGAATACGCTAGCGTTCCTGCGCAAGAAAGTCTTTACCCTTAAAGATGAGATACGCATCTTCACCGATGAAACCCAATCCATGGAACTGCTGCATATCAAGGCCCGCAAAATCATCGATTGGGGCACGGCCTTCGACGTGACTGACTCTATCAATCATCAAAAAGTTGGAGTCATCAAGCGCCAGGGCTGGAAGTCCATCATTCGCAAAGAATGGATCATGATGGACGCCAATGAGCAGCAACTCTGCACTATCAAAGAAGATTCACTGCTGCTGGCTACCCTGCGGCGCTATGTGATCAACCTCATCCCTCAAAGCTACAGCTTTGAGGCCAATGGACGCGAGTTGGGTAGCACCCAGCAAAACTGGAACTTCTTTGTACCAAAAATGATCGTGGATTTTTCGAGCGACCCTGACCGGCATTTGGACCGCCGCCTCGTTGCCGCCGCAGTTGTGCTGCTCATGGCAGTGGACGGACGCCAGCAAATGTATGACTGAGCCTGATGAAAATCCAGACCTGCCGTGAATTGACAGACAGCGGCGCCCCTTAGTGCAAAACCACACCGCGAATCACCGCTGTCTTTGAATTAAAACTTCACTGCGGCAGCCGTGCCGGAAAGCTCGGTGAGGCTGTAAAGCTGGGTCTGGCCTTGCCTGAAAGCCGGCACTACTGAAAACTTATGGATTGTCGTAACGCCAAATGTTTTGATTTGGGCCTGGCTGGAAAACTCCAAATTGACCCCAGGAACCATCAGCGAGAATGTGGTCGATCCAGTATCGATCGTCATTCGGATGGTAACTGTAACCAGCGTCCCAATATCAGTGGAGACGCTACGAATGTCGGGACCCTGGAATTGAAGCGTCTGGTGAGCGTCCTGGTAGGTGAAATGGGGCTTCCCATCAATACCAGAGAGGCTATAGGTGACGTGCAGGCCGTGACCATGCAACTGATAGAGATTAGGCAGCTTGCTAGGTGGTGCAGCGGGTGTAGTACTCATGAATTTATTTCCCTTTCGATAAAGTCAGTTTTCAATGAATGCATATCAGCGTCTGAGCTGCTTGCCTTCTTATGAGTAAGTGATCCTGACTCGCCGGGCGTTTCAATTGTTTTATGGAATTGGAGCAAGAACAGATGGGACATGCCAAAAATTAAAGACTTACAAGAGAAAGTCCGATGGAAATAGCCAAAAGTCGAGAAACAGATTTACCCTCAAACTTTTTCGGAACTAAAGCAACTATCGATTTAATTTCTCTTAGAAAACTTGAATCAACGGTTTCTCTTGTGGCAGGACCTCTCCAACTTGAACAGCAGGCACACCCGCCGCCTGGAGAGACTCTAATAGCGGTGCAGCATCTTGGCGCGCCACGGAAAGCAGCAGCCCGCCCGCAGTCTGCGGATCGTACATGATTGTCTTAAGCTCTTCTGGAATTCCTGCATCGTAACCAACCATGCATTCCGCGAATTCGCGGTTGGCCTTCAGTCCTCCGGGTATGCACCCAGCCTGAATGCATTCGAGGGATCCTTCCAAGAGCGGCAACGCCGTCGAACTCAGCCGAAGACTTACTCTGCTGCCCAATGCCATCTCTCGCGCGTGCCCGATCAGGCCAAAACCGGTAATATCGGTGGCAGCGTGAACGTGGAACTCATCCCTCGTTGCGATCGCGGCAGCCTTACCGTTGAGCGTGGTCATAGAGCGAGTGGCAGCCTCAATCCAGACGGATTTTGCTTCACCCCGCTTGATGGCCGTAGAGATCACCCCCGTACCAAGCGGCTTCGTCAGGATGAGCGCATCGAGCACCATGGCGGATGAGTTGGTCCAAATTCTGTCGGGATGGATCATTCCAGTCACGGCGTATCCGAATTTGATCTCCGGATCGCGCACGCTGTGCCCGCCAATCACAGTGCATTGGGCTTCCATCATTTTGGAAAGTCCGCCCGCCAGGATCTGTTCCAGGACGGAGTTCTCTCCCTTCTCCGGAAAGCAGACGATAGCGAGGGCACTCAGAGGTCTGCCGCCCATGGCATAGACATCGCTGAGCGAATTCGTGGCTGCGATCTGGCCGAAGGTGAAGGGATCATCCACGACCGGAGTAAAAAAATCTACAGTTTGCACCAGCGCTTGCTCGGCGGAGATTTTATACACTCCGGCGTCGTCGGCCTTGTCAAAGCCGACCAGCACGTTCGTATCATGTTGCCGGGCTAATCTCCCAAGCACCGAATCCAGCACCGCCGGACTAAGTTTGCTCGCTCAACCGGCGGCCTTCACGTGCTCTGTAAGACGAATTGTATTCGTAGTCGTCATAAGGGAATTCTAAATGCTATACAATCGTTTAGCTTGAAAATTCAATCGCAACAAAATGCCGCTGGCTCTTCTTGGACGCCTTTGCTGCGCCCCGGTGACGCGCAGGGAGCCTTGCAATCCCTGCACGAGATCGCAGCCGTATTGCAGGAAACAGACAAAACCCAGCTCGGCAAGATCGATCATGAGTTTCGCGGGCAGTCGTTCTCTTTGGGCAGCGGCTCTGCCGGGGTTTCGGTATTTTTGGCCTATCTGGAAAAAAGCGGCCTCTTTACCGGCGCCAAGCAGACTGCATTTGAGCAGATGAATCGCGCCATTGAGGCGGTGGCCAGCCAATATACGATGCCTTCCCTCTATGGCGGTTTTACCGGCGTAGGCTGGGCTGCTGAGCACGTTACAAAGTTACTGGCTGAATCGTCCGAAGATTTGAACAGCGATCTTGATAGCGCAGTGGAACAATATGTGCGAATTTCTCCCTGGAAAGCAGATTACGACCTGATCAGCGGTCTCGTAGGTTTGGGAATTTATTGTTTAGAGCGAGGCGGCTCCCCAGGCGCTGACCGCGCGTTGGAATTGATCGTTGAACGCCTCTATGAAACAGCCGAGCGTTCCGAAAACGCAGATACAGTGACTTGGTTTACTCCGCCCGAGCTGCTGATTCCCATGCAAACGGATAAATATCCACACGGGTTTTATAACTTGGGCGTTGCCCACGGCGTTCCCGGAGTGATTGCGCTCCTGGGAAGAACCTATTCCACTGGAATTGCCCGAGAAAAGACAAGCTGGCTTTTGGATCGAGCGATAGCATGGCTCCTGAAGCAGCGTCTACCTGCTGGAGCAAACTCATCCTTTGCAGACGTGATTTCACAAGACTCACCATCCAATGGTTGCCGGCTGGCTTGGTGCTATGGAGATGCCGGCATCGCCGCTGCCCTGCTACTCGCTGCCCGGTCTACCGGGACAAAATCATGGGAAGCAGAGGCCCTAGCGATGGCCCAACGCGCTGCCCGGCGAGCACCGGAAACATGCGGGGTGACCGATGCCTGTGTTTGCCACGGATCGGCTGGGCTCGCGCATATTTTCAACCGCATCTACCAGGCAACACAAGATGAACTCTTCGCCGATACTGCCCGGTTCTGGCTGGAGCAGACCCTTCAATTTCGCCAGCCCGGCAAGGGCGCGGCAGGATATATGACGCTGGGAATGAGTGAGAAGGAGACAGTCGAACTCCAACCCAAGTTAGGGTTAATCCAGGGAATCGCCGGAATTGGCTTGGCTCTGCTGGCCACGGTGTCAGACATAGAGCCTTGCTGGGACCGAGTTTTCCAGATGGATATCCCCCCGCGCCGAACTTTCACCAATGATTGATTATTCCACTGCAGGGTTCTTCGTTCTTCGGACACCTTTATTGCCTTTTGAAGAATTCCTGAATTTGTCACAAGACTTGTTGGCGCCTGGAACTCTGCGAAATGGCGGCGACCTGGCGGAAGCCTGTGCTTCTGATCGCAAGTTGGTCCGCTGCCGTCTCCAGGAGTTGGTTCGCCGCCCGGAAATAAAGGAAGCCTTATGGATTGCCTCCCCGGAGTTCTTTGAATCGCTTTCAACCTGGTGGAACAAACCAGAAAGCGAAAAGGGACAAAAGCTGGAGCAATCTTTATACCGCTATGTTGCGCGCATGATCAGCCGTTCGACTCCCTTCGGCTTGTTTGCAGCTTGCGCTACGGGAGAAATTGGCAATGAAACACGGCTGGAACTCGGCGCACGAGATACCTACTGGCGCCGGAGCCGCCTCGACATGGAGTATCTTTGCAATCTGGCAGAGAAAGTCAGTTCCGACCCGGCTCTGCGCAACCAACTCCGCTTCCGGCCTAACACCAGCCTCTATCTGGCTGCGGGCCGGCATCACCATGCCCAAAGCTACTACCAGGAAAAGATGCGCCTCTACCGCCTGGTGGCCACCGAGCAAACTCCTTATCTGAAGGCTACGTTGGAACGCGCATCCGGCGGGGCGACTCCGCACGCGCTGGCCCAGGCATTGGTGAAAGATGAACCCGATATTCCATTGGAAGAAGCAGAGCAATACTTGGGCCAGTTGATCGAGTCACAGTTACTGGTTGCAGAATTGGTTCCTCCGATTACTGGCCCCGAACCGATCGACGACATGATCGAGCAACTCAAGCAAGCAGAAGCGCCGTCGCTGGCCGAACCGCTTATCTCAATCTCATCGTGCCTGCAGGAAATCGACAAACAGAGTGTAGGAGTTGATCTGGCTCAGTATCAAAGGATCGTCGATATCGTTTCGCAACTTCCAGCGACCTTCAAAGTAGAGCACCTCATCCAGGTGGATGCCATGAAGCCTGCGCCGCACGCCTGCCTGGACCAGCGCCTGATCTCCGACATCCTCCGGGCCGTGGAGACCTTGCACTCGATCATTCCTGCTTATCAACCTGAATCGTTGAAGGAATTCAAAGAACAATTTCAGGAGCGCTACGAAGCCCGTGAAGTGCCTCTGCTTCAGGTGTTGGATGAGGAGGTAGGTATTGGTTTTGAGCGAAAAGACAACGCCGGAGCGCTAGCAGAGCCTCTTCTGGAAGGAATCGACATTGCAGCAGAACGCCAACCGCAAGAATTCAGATCGGGCAAATCGGAATTCATTTTGCTGCGCAAGATAGAAGAGCTGCTTCGCGAACGAGCCACGGTGTTGTCCTTGGACAAGAAGCTGATCGAAGACCTTCGCGTCGACGATCCTCTTCCCTTGCCGGATGCGTTCGCAGTGATGGGCGCTGTTTCAGCGCCTTTGGATTCAAGCCCTGCGAAAAAGAATTCATTTCATTTTCAAAGTGTCTCCGGGCCTTCCGGAGCAAATTTGCTGGGAAGGTTCTGCCACGCCCATGATCGGCTCAAGAGCGGCGTGGAAGACTACCTGCGCACCGAAGAAAAATTGAAAGGCAACGCCGTCTTTGCCGAGATCGTCCACCTTCCCGAAGGCAGAATTGGCAATGTGCTTTTTAGGCCGATCCTGCGCGAATATGAGATTCCCTATCTGGCCACTTCACGGATGCCCTTCGAGAAGCAGATTCCGGTTTCAGATTTGATGGTTTCCGTTCAGGAAGAACGCGTCGTCCTGCGTTCTCGCCGCTTAGGACGCGAAGTTCTGCCCAGGATGACAACCGCCCACGGTTACTCGCACGCAAGAAACCTTAAGCTTTATAAGTTCCTCTGCCTTTTGCAACTTCAGGGTGTGGCCCCTTCACTGGTATGGAACTGGGGAGTTCTGGAGCAAGCTGCATTCCTTCCCAGAGTGGTTTTTGGAAACATCATTTTTTCTCTGGCCCGATGGAAGCTGAGTAAAGAGATCATCGAACAATTGAGCAAACCACAGGGCCCGGACCGCCTGCGGGCCGTAACCCAATGGCGAGAAAAAAATAAGGTTCCACGCTTCGTCTACGTGACCGAAGCGGATAACCAGCTTCTCATCGACTTCGACAACGCTCTGAGTGTCGAAGTCCTGATTGATTACATCAAGAAGCGTCCTGAGGCGAAGCTTGTCGAGATGTTGCACGACCCCACCAACCTTTGTGTGCGTGGGCCGGAAGGCACTTTTGTCAATGAAGTGGTAATTCCTTTTGTCCGCAATCCCACTACTCAAAAGCCGCAGCTTTCGGTGCGCGAAGCTGAATCCAAGTCTACGTCTGATGACCAGCAGCCGGTTGCGGCTGAATCCGATCTTCCCTTATCGAAGCCGCTGGCACGAAGCCCAGTTCCAGCGCAACTCCGAAGCTTTTTGCCGGGTTCGGAATGGCTCTACGCCAAGATTTACGCCAGTCCCTCGCACATGGACCGCTTGTTGATCCAGGCGATCAGGCCCCTGGCCCAGAAGGTTCTATCGGCCGGGCAAGCGGACCACTGGTTTTTCATCCGTTACAGCGATCCTCACTTGCACTTGCGGCTGCGCTTCCATGGCGATCCCAAACGGCTCAGCAGCGATGTACTACCGCAGATCTGGGAATGCACCAATCCGGAGATTCAACGCGGGACGCTATGGCGAGTTCAACTCGACACCTACGAACGTGAAGTTGAGCGCTACGGCGGGCTGGCCGGTATCCATATTGCGGAGCGCTTCTTTCATCTCGATAGCGAGTTGGTCCTCGATCTGCTGACTGCCCTCCACCTTTCAGGCGGGGCCGCCGCCCGCTGGCAGGCAGCCTGTTACAGCGTGGATCGCCTGCTCTCTGGCCTGGGATTCAATGCCAGCCAAAAACGGGAATTGGTCAACAAACTAGGCAAATACTACGAAAAGAATTTCTCGGTAGACCAACGCTACAAGAAACAGCTTTCGGAGAAGTTTCGCAACGAACGCTCGATCCTGGAAAGAATCATTGGCGGCTCCGAGGAGTTGGATACCTTCCCGCCCGAGGTCCACCGCGCCATAGCGTCATATACGGAACGGCTGAAAATCATTCATGCAGAACTGGAAGAAAAAAGGGCGGCGAGTGAACTCGCACAGAGCATCCCAGAGTTGGCCTCCAGCTACATCCACATGCATCTGAACCGGATGTTCCGCTCTGCACAAAACGCCCAGGAGATGGTTCTCTACGATTTTCTCGCCAGAACTTATGATTCGAAGCTGGCTAAAGAGAAACGATCTGAGCATTGAA
>DASZEU010000414.1:0-10568 GCA_035940535.1 Candidatus Angelobacter sp. | reverse complement strand
AGCACTGGCGATCTGCTTCTGCTCTTGCCCCATCAGCACGCTGATCATGGAAGCCGGCTGAGAGATGGTGATCAGAAGCTCTCCGCCTTGCAGTGCAACGTTTCCGGTTTCCAGAATAGAAGCCAGCATCTTGTGCCCATTGTTCTCCAGGTCAACCACAACTTGCCCGAGGATTGCTCCGGCATCGCCGCTGGTCTCCGGGGCCACAGTGACCGAAGGAGAAGCATCGCTTGGTCGGTCAGAGCCGTTGACTGGATGGACGCCGTTCCGTGGCTCAGCATAGTTCCCTGGATGGGCGCCGTTGATTGGGACAGCGCTATTCGCTTCCGCAACCGCAGTTGCTGTGGCCGCTACAGAAGGAGACTGCGAAGAGGACATCTCCGGATCAAAAGACCGGGATTTACGCGTTCGATCTGCTTCAAACGGTGAAACGGGCTTTTCCTGAGCCGCAGGTTGAGATCGAGCTTGCGTGCCGATTCCTGCACCCATTGGTGAAAGTGGCGGAGATGTCCGGCCTTGTGGGAGTGGTGTCCGCGCCGGCGGAGCATTAGCTCTTCCAGGGGCTTCTGGTGCAGCTCCCAACTGGCTCAGTATCTGCTCCAGAGGGAGTATGCGTTGCGCGTGGACCATCTTCAAAATACCCAACTCAAGGTGGAAACGCTGTTCCTGGCGATAGCCCAGTTCATCGAAGGTGCGCAGCATGATCTGGAGAAAGCGCGCCAAATCTTCTTCGGAGAACTGCGCGGCAATCCGTCCCACCCGCTGGCGCTCATCCGAAGAAATCTGCAAAACCGGAGAGGCCGGATCGCTCACCTTGGCAACCAAAGAATTTCGCAAGAACCTTACCAACTGTTTGGCAAAGTGGGCAGGGTTCTGCCCTTCGGTCATGAGCCTGTCGAGCAGCCGCAAGGCTTCATCACTGGAACTGCGGGCCACGGTACCCATCAGCTCTTCCAGAATCTCCGAGCCTACCGAGCCAACCAGCCCATGCACTAGATCAGCATTGAGCTGGGTGCCGCAGCAGGCAATGGCTTGGTCCATGATAGAAAGTGCATCGCGCATGGAGCCATCCCCGGCTTCGGCCAGCACAGCCAGAGCATCATCATCGGCCTGAATGCTCTCTTTTTCGCAGATGGAGCGGAGCTGCCCCACGATGTCATCGAACTTGACGGCATGAAAGCTGAAATTCTGGCAACGCGAGCGGATAGTCTGGGGAATATCCTCTGGCTGCGTGGTGGCCATCATGAAGATGATGTGCGCCGGTGGCTCTTCCAAAGTCTTGAGCAATGCGTTAAAGGCCGCATCGGTGATCTGATGAGCTTCGTCGAGTATGTAGATCTTGTAGCGATCACGGGCTGGACGATAACGGGCGGCGTCGCGCAATTCGCGTATCTCGTCGATGCCGCGATTGGTGGCGGCGTCGATTTCAATCACATCCACGGCGTTGCCGGCGCGAATTTCGCGGCAAGAGTCGCATTCACCGCATGGCTCAAGCGCCGGACCTTCCCCGGCGCGACAATTCAACGACATGGCCAGGATGCGGGCAATGGTGGTCTTCCCGATACCTCTGTGCCCGCTAAAAATGTATCCATGCGCGATGCGCTGCTGTTCGATGGCATTTTTGAGAGTACGGGTGACGTGGTTCTGCCCGATCACCTCAGAAAAGCGCTGCGGACGATATTTGCGCGCCAGTACCTGGTAGCTCATGGAAAATTTGATTATACCTCTCGGCGGCCAGCCAAATTTTCCACAGAGGAGAGCGGGTTCACCGCAAAGGACGCTAAGGGCGCAAAGGAAAACCAAAACCTAAGGAAACCAAGGACACGAAGGGAGATCAATCAAGGTTATGCACGCCCTATCGCTCATGTAGCTCATCTCGCGAGCTTAGAGGTTTCCAGTTCAAGACAAAGCCTTTTCGAAGTCTGGCTAGAGCACGGCGACGCGCTTGATTGTAATCCCTGCGTACTCTCACGAACTCTTCAAGCCACGCCGCCAGCAGCCCTTTGACGGAAGTACCTTTTTCAGCAGCGAGTATTCGAACCTCTCGCAGAAGCCTGGCATCAAGCTTTAACGTGATTTCATCTTTCATATTGGAAGAGCGTTTTTGGTTTTCTCCGCGTCTCCGTGCCTCCGCGGTGGGTTTTTGCCTTGCCTTTCCTTTGCGGCCCTTCGCGTCCGGAGTTTACCCTGAGCGCAGCGAATGGGCGGTGAATCAGCTTTTATGGAGCTTCGATTAACTCCATCTTGCCATCTTTTTTGCGGTGCAGAACTTTCACGCGGCCTTCCAAGTCGCGAAAGACGAAAACCTCTCGATCGCGGAACTCGGCTTCTTTTACTGCTTCTTCCAGGCTGAGAGGTTTAAAAGAGACAGAATCTGCGCTCTTCACTACATGCGCTTCGGTGAACTTGATTACGGTAGGGAATGAATGGACCGTGACCGGGACGGAAGTTTCTACGGCCGTTCCCACGGTAATGGCCACCGCAACTTCTTCCCTGGTTGCATTTCCATTGGATTTCCGGTCATATTTCTTGCGGGCCAGCCGCTTCTTGCTCTTCCACCTGGTCTTGTATTTGACTGCTTGCCGGTCGATCCGATCGAGGGCGCTGCCGATTGCCGACGACATGTCGCCGGACTCCGCCAAGCCCACGATCGGCGGATGGCTTCTGACCGTAACCGTGATCTCGGCAATATAACGGTGTTTCTCGGCCGAGAGAATGGCGTGAGTATCAAAATCGCTGCCTAAGATTTTATGGATTTTTTCAAGCCCGGTTTCAATTTGCCTGCGGATGGCGGGGGTAGTTTCGTACTGCCGGCCGGTGTATTCAATGTTCATTGACTCCCTCCTCGGGTTTTCGTTGGAGTCGTCTGACTGTGCCTGGAGGCATCAATACAGGCGGCTTTACAGCCAATTTCAAAATCAGCGCCAGCCCCCGGTGCGGCCGCGCTTTTTTAGCTCTTCACCCTCCTTTGATGCGTGCTTGGGATTTTCATATCTTCACGATACTTGGCTACTGTCCGCCTGGTTACCTGAATGCCCTGTGACTGTAAGATGCGGGTAATCTGTTCATCGGTCAACGGGTGCGCAGGATCCTCTTCCTCGATTAACTTCTTTACCCGGCGCTTCAGGATGAGCAGAGACGTTCCGCCGCCTTCCGGCCCCTGAACGCTTTCGGAGAAGAAGTAACGCAGCTCGAAGACACCCTGGGAGGTGTGTACATACTTGCTGGCAACCGCTCGGCTCACCGTGGAAGGATGTACGCCTATCTCTTCCGCCACTTCTTTGATCATCATCGGCTTGAGAAAATCAATTCCGTGATCCAGAAACTCCTGCTGGCGTCCAATAATGGCATAGCAAACTTTGAGAATAGTCTGGCGCCGCTGCTCGATATTTTTGATGAGCTGCACTGCCGACTTGTAGCGCTCCTTCACATAAGTGCGAACATCTTTCTCCACGCCGCCACCTTGATGGAGCATCCGGCGATAGGTGGGGCTCACGCGCAGTTGGGGCAAGTCTTCATCGTTCATCAGCACCAGATATTCATCGCCATGCTTTACAAAGGCAACATCCGGTTCAATTAACTTCGGCTCCACTTTGTTGTAGCGCAGACCGGGCTTGGGATCGAGAGTACGAATGAACTCATGGGCTTGCAACACCGCGTCCATGGGCCGGGAGATGGTTTTGGCAATCTCCTTGTATTGCTTGTTTTGCAGGAAGTGGATCTGGCCCTCCACGATCTTCAGTGCGTCTTCGATGACTTGATCGTTCTCTGGATCGTCGGAGCCTTCCAGATCGCGGGTCTTGATCAGATGCTCAAGCTGGGCCAGCAGGCATTCACGCAAATCACGAGCAGCTACACCTACGGGATCAAAGTGCTGTATCAGCCGCGTGGCCGTCCGCAGGTCTTCCCGGCTGAACTGAAGCACCGGCGTGAGGCCGTTCTTATGCTCGGCCGCCGCCACATCGGCGAGAGGTGTATGGGAAACAACTAGCTGAAGGTTCCCGTGCTCCACGGCTGGATTAGGATCGTCGGAGTTCTCGTCTGAAGATTCGGATTCGGGACCGCTGACCACATTGCCGTTAGCATTTTCCAGGGCTACGCCCAGTAATTCGTCCTCAGAGGCAGTGAGGTACCCTTCTTCATTGAGGTTGCCGATAATTAGTTCAGCGGCGGCGCGGACAGAGAGCGAAATCGAAACAGATCCAAGTTGCCACATCAAGTGGTCAGTGAGAGTAGTGGGCTTGGAGAGAAAATTCTCGAACGAGGGCCGGTCGCTCTCTTCCATCTCGCTGGCGCTGCGATAACCGGGATCAAGATAGTCGCGGAAAAATGACCCGAAATCTATTTCTTCAAACGGATCTTTCTTCTCTTCCGCCGGAGCAGGCGCCTCAAGTTCTTGTTTGCGTTCGCGAGCCTCGTCACGCTCCCGGGCCTCTTCTTTTCCGGCTACATCATCGAGCATGGGGACGGAAGGATCGAATTCCTCCAGGACCGGGTTCTCCACCATTTCGGTGTTGATCATCTCCTTGAGCTCGAGCTTGTTGAGCGCCAGCACGCTCACCATCTGCACTAGCCCCGGCGTGAGTATCTGTTTCTGCGATACCCGTAAATTCAGTTTGTTCTGGAGTAATACCATCGGGCCTTGTAAATTCCGGTTGTAGCACCCAGGGACCGTTGCCCCCAGAGTACCGTCGTAATTTTGCGAAAACTCTTTCGCCGTTGACTCGCCATCATTACAAAGAATCCTATCAATATTTTAAAAGCAAATCGCCAAAGAAAAACTCCGTAATGTTAATTGATAAAAAATATTCCTCTTGCAATTCGCCGTATTTGGGTGGCAGATTCCCGTCCAGATTTCAAATCCACGAACCGTCCGAAATTACCAAATTACCCAATTCTTCACGACCAGCCTGCCAGCGAGAAACTCTCGCCTAAGTAGACGCGTTTTACCTCCGGATCGTTGCCGAGTTGCTCCGGGGTTCCGGCGCGGAAGATCCGCCCTTCATTGATGATGTAAGCGCGGTCGGTAACCGAAAGCGTCTCCCGAACGTTATGATCGGTGACCAGCACACCGATTCCATTGGCTTTCAAGTCGAAGATGATTTTTTGCAGGTCGAGAACGGCAATCGGATCAATGCCTGAAAAAGGCTCGTCGAGCAAAATAAATTTAGGCGCTATACAAAGGGCGCGTGCGATTTCCACCCGCCGCCGCTCTCCGCCGGAAAGCGCATATCCCATGTTATGGCGCAGATGGCCGAGGCCTAACTCGTCGATCAGATTGTTTTGCCGCCGCCGCCGCTCCTGCCAGGAGATCGGCTGGACCTCAAGCACCGCCATAATGTTCTCTTCCACGGTGAGCTTGCGAAAGACTGAGGGCTCCTGCGGCAGGTAGCTGATACCGTAGTTGCGGGCCCGTAAGTACATAGGCACACTGGTGATATCTTCGCCATCGACCAGCACTCGACCGCTGTCTGCCGGAATCAAGCCCACGGTAATATAAAAGGTCGTAGTTTTACCGGCGCCGTTTGGCCCCAGAAGCCCAACTACTTCGGATTGATTGATGTGGAGGCTAACTCCATTGACTACCCTGCGGCCTCGGTACGATTTGGCAATTTCGTCCGTTGCTAGGGTCTGCATTACTTCTTACTCGTGTCTCGAATCCTGGTTTGTATCAGAGTGTGCGAAGATTCCTTGCTTCCTACAAGCACCCTATCATCGTGAGTAAAGAAAGTCAACGAATCGCCAGTGATTTGGCCCTGTTCGGCATCAAAAATGCTAGGGGACCGCCCTTCGGATGCAGTGAGCACAAATTTCTCGTCTTGGGCGGTGTAGACCAGAAGGTTGCCGGTGGCTTTGCGGCCTTGTTGCTGGATTACGATGTCGCCTTGCGCCACAATCCGGTCGAGCTGGCTGGCAGCCTGATTGCCACGGGGCGCCAGCAAAACCTGCACACTGTCCGCAGTGGTGGTGGACTCTGCTCCCCGAATTAGCACATGTCCGCTGAAGACTGCCTTCCTTTCGCCATCGACATAAGAGAGCCGGTCAGAAGTAACGTTGACAGGCGTGGTCTTTCCCTTCTTATCAGGCTGGACGAAGACTGAACTTACCTGCTTGCCGGGCGACCCTTGCGCCTCTAGGCTGCGGTGGAGCCGGTCGAAGGAGATTACAGGGCCTTCGATGATGTTGACACCCTGCCACAGACGGGCCTTCGTAAACTTCGCCACTTCAGTAAGGCGATTGGCAGTCATGGTGTCGCCCGTGACGTGAATGGGATCTGCCGAGCCCAGCATCGCTCCGCCGGGCTGCGCTTTCAGGTCAACGTAGGTGGTCTTGACGGCTCCCTCAGCCGTTGCACTGTTGGTCTTGCGATTCAATTGAATGCTGTTGGCCGTGAGAGCCACACCGGAGTCCATGATTCGAGGCGATCCGGTCAACACGACAGTATCATCTGCCAAAGTGTAGCGGGCGCTGTCGGCAGTGGCTGTGCGGGTGCCTTCCTGAAGATGGAAGTCTCCACTCTGTTCGAGCAGGCTTATAGCGCCTTGGGCATTGAAATTGGCGGTAAGATCGCGGCTGGTCGAAATGCGGTCCGGTTGTCCGGGTGTAGAGGTAACGATGCGGGCATTGGAGTCGCCGACCACCGAACTAGGACGATTTTGTGCATTAAAGGTCGCCTGAAATTGCCCGGCGGTAATTACATGCCTTAGATTTCCCTGCGTTACTACAACCTGGGCTGCTCCCGAGGTGACTGCCCGGCCAAGCCTTTTGCCGTTCTCAACAAACAGGTCTAGACCATCCGACTGAATCTGCGTGGATTTTCCTGGCGGCCCCTGGGTTACTTGCACTGACTCTTCAGCCCGGCCCTTTACCACTTGGTTGTTTGGACCCAAGGTCAGCAGCAAACGGCCTGCCTTGCCTTGCGCCGGAGAGGCGCCCGGCTGGGAAAAATTGACGCCACCGGAAAGTGTGCCGGAGCGTGCCTGATTGCGCTCTCCCATAAGAAATTCCGCCTGGGGCGCACTTACGTTGAACGGTTTTTGACCATGTTGTTCAGCATGAACATTTCCCGCAGCCTGGATTCGATCAATATTATTGTCGTCCCTAAGCAGCACGGTGAGCTTGTCAGCCTGGAGGGTCCGGGACGGCTGCTCTAAGCGGGCTGACTGCAACACAGCTTTGCGAGGCTCCTTGGTTATGAATGCGCTTTGTGCTGTCAGGGTAGCTTTGTACTTGTCCGTGGTCAGGAAGCGAACCGCAGACTGAAGCGTGAGCAGGTTGGAATGCGAATCATAAGTTGCGCCCACGGCCGACCCATTAGCCTGCGGCGTATGAAACTCGATCTTCTCCCTGGTCTTTGCAATGCCGGTATTCCGGTTAAAACTCAGCCCGCTGGTTCTAAGATGGATAGGATTCTTCAGCTCCGCTGGCACGGATTGACTGGGCTGCGATCCTCCGGTGGCATCGGTCTGCAGATCAATATCGACATCACCATTGGCAACGATATCGCCGCTTTGCGGGTCCCACTGGAAATCTGAACCGTAAATCCGGTCGAAGCGGTCCGATTGCCGGCCATAGATCACGATGTTCACGTCATGCAACTCCGCCCGCTGGCCCTCTTTGAACTGCTCTGCACGCGAGGCATGGACGGTAAACAAGGTGTGTCCGTCGGATGATGATTTTGAAAACGTAAACCCCTTGATGCTTTGGGTCAGCTCGGCAGGAATCGTTCTTTCTATGTGCTCAATCTGCTTTCTTACTCGATAAATCCCGTTGAGGTAAAAGCCCGCCACCACCAGGAGCGTAATAACAGCGCCCCCGGCAAAGAGTTTCCGCAGGAGTTTGGGATTCAAGGGCATCTAATAACATATTACCGCTTAGGGGCTTCTGGCTGCTGCCCGCCCCTATAATAGGCATCAGGCTCAGTAAGGAGAGGAAAGTGACCTCATCATGGCTTGCGGTTGGACTTGTCCTTATGGCGACGCTGACTTTCAGTCAACCTTCACACCCAGTCCAAGCGAACCAAACACCTGAATACACTTTCGAAGTCATTCGAGTATTTCCCCATGACAGGACAGCTTACACGCAGGGGCTCGTGTACCGCGATGGCTTTCTCTATGAAGGTACTGGCCTTAACGGCCACTCATCGATCCGCAAGGTCCGCCTCGAAACCGGAGAGGTGCTCCAACGAGCCGACCTGTCTCCGGAGTTCTTCGGCGAGGGTATTACGATTTTCAAGAATCAGCTCTTGCAACTTACCTGGAAATCGCAGACGGGATTTGTCTACACGATCAACGATTTCAAGGTCCAGCGCCGCTTCTCTTATCCGGGGGAAGGATGGGGCCTAACGATCAATGGCCATGAACTTTTCATGAGCGATGGGACACCTGAGATTCGCGTCCTTGACGCCGGAACCTTCCAAGAGAAAAGGCGTTTTCGGGTCCACGATGGCAACACTCCGATCTCTCAACTGAATGAACTGGAGTTCGTGGAAGGTGAGCTTTACGCCAATGTATGGCAGACCAACCGAATCGCCCGCATCTCCCCACAAAACGGGAAGGTGCTCGGGTGGATTGATCTCACCGGTCTTCTGAGCCCTGTCTATAAGGTTGAACAGGATGCCGTGCTGAACGGCATCGCTTACGATCCGGATCGCAAGCGCTTGTTTGTCACTGGCAAACTTTGGCCTAGCGTCTTTGAAATACGGCTGGTTCCGAAAACGCGTCCCGCGTAAATGTGCTGGCACGAAGGTCATGTAGTACTTGAGGTTTTAGGTTGAAATTTGGAGCGAATTGAAAGTACTATCACTTGTATCTCCCAGCAATTCAGGTATGCCCTTGGCCCGCGGTGCTGCTATCGATAACGCCGCAGGCTGATAGCTCTTGGCATAAAACGTTGAAAAGGCAACGCCCAAGGCTCACACAGGTTCACTGGCAGGACGCGGACGGGACCGGCGCAAACGGTACAAAAATCAGCACCCGGTTCGCGCAACGATTCGGTTATCCTGAAATTGTTCCGAGTCATAGCCGTTCGTCCAGGGTTTGAGCTACGAGGAGCCAAGTCTCGCAAGGAGGGATATGACGGTCTCCCGAAGGAGAAAGCATCCACGCTATCCGTGCAGTGGAGGAGTGGAGTTGCGCCGTCAGGAAGGCGGATCGCCCGTCTGGGCCAACTTGAGTGATGTAAGCCTCACGGGATGCTACGTGGAATCGACCTCCACACTTCCTGATGGAACCATGGTGACGTTTCACCTCCGAACACACGATTTAGATGTGAAGGGCAGGGCAGTGGTGAAGGCCTCTCACCACGCAGTCGGTATGGGAGTTGCTTTTCTCCATCTGGCAAAGGAAGACCAGAAAAACCTGGAATTCCTGATTGGGCTCCTGTCCGGATCACAGGAATTACGCCCGGAAGGGCAACGTGATTTTGTGCCTGCCGATCCACCGCCCCAACTATTTCCTGCTAAAGTAATGACCCCGCCTCCCGCCCAGTCGAGCTTTGAAGAGCCTTATGATGAGGCCACAATCCCCTCCCAGATCATGCGGATGATCACCGAGTTGAATGAATTGGAGCAGCATCTGGTGAAGGAAAAGGTTGACCCTCGGCTCATCGCCCAGTTCCACGATGCCATGGAGCATACCCGACAGACTGCCTGGACCGTGCAGCAATGGGTTGATCTGCGGGCTTCGGGCGGCGATCCCTTCGAGGTGCTACCGCAACTCGAAGCAGAGCGGATGCACCTGCTCATGAAATTAGCGAAAAACGTCGTCGCGGATATTGACTCTACCAGTATCAACGAGTTCACAGAAGGACTGGAGGAACTGCACCAGTCAGTCCAGCAACTCTATAAAAGCCTCTCGAAAATATTCTCTCAAAGCCCTGAAGACGAGGACCGAGGACTACGAAGGTCTTTCGGGGCAAAAAAGTAAACTACTTTCGCCGCTGATTGCGCAGATGAACGCTGCCGAACAAGATTTGAAATTACAAAATTTAAATTATAATTTGAAATTTCTTATCGCCGCTCTACCGCTAGCGCCACAGAGTTTCCGCCTCCCAAGCACAAAGCTGCGATGCCGCGTCGAGCGTTGCGGCGGATCAGTTCATAGATCAGGGTTACGAGCACGCGCGTTCCGCTGGCGCCGATAGGATGACCCAGAGCAACTGCGCCTCCGTTCACATTGACCTTGGCGGGATCGATGCCAAGTTCCTTGATAACAGCTACAGATTGGACCGCAAACGCCTCGTTGATCTCATACAGATCGACCTCATCTGGCTTCCAGCCGGTTTTTGCCCAAATCTTGCGGATGCCCTCTACGGGAGCCATCATGACCCACTGCGGCTCCACGCCGCTGGTGGCCTGGGCCACAATGTGGACCATGGGCTCCACTCCCAGTTGTTTTGCCTTGGGTGCGGTGGTCACTACGACTGCGGCCGCTCCATCATTCATGGTGGAGGCATTGCCGGCGGTCACGGTTCCATCTTTCTTGAAGACCGGCTTTAAGTTGCGCAAGGCTTCGGGCGAGGTATCCTCGCGCGGGCCTTCGTCCTTTTCAAAATACGTTGAGGCTTCG
>DASZEU010000413.1:0-11215 GCA_035940535.1 Candidatus Angelobacter sp. | reverse complement strand
GACCTCAAGGGTTGCCCTGAGTCCCCGATAGGGGACGTTTGAGAGTAGCCCAGCATGGTTCGGCGCGGTATTTTGCGCCGAACCCAATGCTGGGTTACATGGCAAACAAACATGAGTCCCGCAAGGGACGGTTGAATCATTCTTCTTGAATTCCATACGCCGTCAGCAGTTTCTTGAATGCATCGGCAAAACTGATTCGTGGATGATGCTCCTTTTGTCGCCGCTGGGGACATAAAGATTCAGCCGTCCCCTAAAGGGGACTCTTGTTTTATTGGCAAGGTAACCCAGCATTGGGTTCGGCGCCAAGGTACAGCGCCGAACCATGCTGGGCTATTTTCACACGTCCCCCTTCGGGGGACTCGGGAATGCTCTTCATAACCTCATAGAGTCCGCCCAAATGTAGAAACTCCAGATCCAGCACTGACATGCTGGGCTCAATAATTACGTCCTGCCGGGCTTAGTAAGCCGAATCCGCGCATATCCGCGTAATCCGCGGTAGGGTTTTTGCTTGCGGCTTGTGGCGCTGTGGTGAAAGAGATCTGCATCCCTCTGCGAAATGTATAATTGCCGCTTTATGCGTACCGACTGGACCCGTGAGGAAATCTCTGCCATCTACAACCGGCCGTTGCTTGATCTCTTACTAGAAGCACAGCAGATCCATCGCGAATTTCATCCCGCCAATGAAGTTCAGATGTGCCGATTGCTTTCCATCAAGACCGGTGGCTGTCCTGAGGATTGCTCCTATTGCCCGCAGAGCGCTCATTATCAAACTGGCGTCGAGCGGCAACAACTCATGGAGCCAGACCAGGTGCTAGCGGCGGCGTGCATCGCCAAAACCGAGGGCGCGACCCGCTTCTGCATGGGCGCCGCCTGGCGTCAGGCTCCTCAGGGCAAGGAGTTTGATTCGGTACTGGAGTCGGTGCAGGTAGTGGCTGCTCTAGGCATGGAGGTCTGCTGCACGCTGGGGATGCTCACTGAATCTCAGGCACAGAAGCTCAAAGAAGCGGGGCTCACGGCCTACAACCATAATTTGGATACGTCGCCCGAGTTTTACGGCAACATCATCAGCACTCGAACCTATCAGGAGCGCCTGGCGACCATCGCTGCGGTGCGCAAGGCGGGCATCACCGTATGCTGTGGCGGAATCCTGGGCATGGGGGAATCCGATAGCGACCGGGTCGGCCTGCTCCACCAGCTTGCTACGCTTGATCCTCACCCCGAGAGTGTCCCCATTAACATGCTGGTGCGCGCGGAAGGTACGCCCCTGAGAGGTGAGCCGGATCTTGATCCGCTCATTATGGTGCGGACCATTGCGACGGCCCGTATTTTGATGCCGGGCTCTATGGTGCGCCTGGCCGCTGGACGCGCTCAGTTGTCCCGCGAGGCCGTCTTGCTCTGCTTTCTGGCTGGGGCCAATTCAATTTTTTACGGCGAAAAACTTCTGACCACGCCCAATCCTGCGCCCGATGAGGATGGCGACCTGCTTCGGGAACTCGGCCTTAAGGCCATGCAGCAACCTGCCCATGTCCATTAGTCGCGCTTCACAGCGAATGTCATCGCGCCTGGTGGAACTAGAGAACCAGTCCCTCTTGCGGAACCTCTCTTTGGCCAGTGGCGTCAGCCTGTGTTCCAACGACTATCTTGGATTGAGCAACAATCCTCGCTTGAAACATGCTGTGCAGCAAGGTGTGGAACAATGCGAGAGCGTCGGGGCCACCGGTTCCCGGCTGCTGAGCGGACACGATGCCGTTTGGGACGAGCTTGAGACTAGATTCGCGGGTTTTGCGGGCACCGAAGCGGCGCTCTATTTCAGCTCCGGATTCTCGGCCAACACCGGTTTGCTCAGCGCGGTACTTGCTTCCAGCGATGTGGTCTTTTCGGATGCTCTAAACCATGCCAGCCTGATTGACGGAATACGTCTTTCACGCGCACACAAAATCATCTACCCGCATTGCGATCTTAATTTTCTGGAGCGTGAGTTGCGCCGTTATGCAGAAGCTCCTGGGTTTCAGACGATGTCGCGCGTGATCGTGACCGAAACCATCTTCAGCATGGATGGCGACCGTGCCCCGCTGCAAGAGATTTTCCAGCTTGGGGAAAGATATGGCGCAGAGGTGATCGCGGACGAAGCCCACGCCACCGGTGTCTGCGGTCCCGACGGTAGCGGGCTTTTGGCCGAACTGGGCTTGCAGGAGCGCGCGCTGGCTATTGTACATACCTGTGGCAAGGCGCTGGCCAGCATGGGAGCTTTCGTTTGCGGCAATAGAGTTCTGAAACAATTTTTGATCAATCATGCGCGCAGCTTTATTTTCAGCACGGCGATGCCATCTTATTTTGCTGCCCAGATAAATGCCGCGCTGACACTCGCAGTCTCCATGGATGCAGAGCGTCGTCACCTGTCGCGGCTGGCCTCAGATTTGCAGCAGAGATTGGCATCCATGCGCCTGGATTGCGGGTCCAGCAGCACACACATTGTGCCGCTGATGATCGGATCAAATGAAGAGGCTTTGAGCGTTGCAGCGTGGCTGCAAGAGCGAGGATTTGCTGTGCGTGCCATCAGGGCGCCCAGCGTCCCTCCGGGCACCGCAAGGCTGCGCCTTTCTCTCACTGCCCAATTGACTGAAGCGGACATGGAGCAATTTACAAATGCGCTGTCGGATCTTTACGGCAAGGGTTGTGAAGAAAAGCCAGTATCGCCGCTGATTTCGCAGATGAGCGCGAGATAAAACCCAAGAGAGGATTAGCCACGAATTCACGCGAATAAACACGAATTTGGTTTCGATTATCCAAATTGTATTGAACTGTTATGGAAATGGCATGAAGAGGGGATTCATGAAGCCCACAACCAAGTACCCCATTAAGAACTAAATACCAACGGCTAAATGCTAAAAGCTAAAAAAGCTAGGAGCCAGCAGCTAGTGGCCAGAAGCTTCTTCATCACCGGCACCGATACCAACGTGGGCAAGACTGTTTTGTCGGCGTTGTTATGTGCAGCTTTGCCTGCACGCTACTGGAAGCCCATCCAGACCGGAGCCATTGAAGGCACAGACCGGCAGCAGGTGATCTCCTGGGCAGGGATTCCTCAGGAGCAGACTTTGCCGGAAGTCCACATCTTCGATGATCCGGTTTCGCCTCATCTCGCGGCTGAACGTGCCGGCAAAGAGATCCATCTGGAAACGATTACTCTTCCTTCTGATGATTTTTCCATGCCTCTAGTAGTTGAAGGCGCTGGTGGAGTTCTCGCTCCCATTAATTCTCATCAGTTCATCGCGGACTTAATGGTGCATTTACGATTGCCTGTGGTAGTGGCTGCCCGAAGCACGCTTGGCACCATCAATCACACTGTGATGTCTCTCCAGGTGTTGCGGTCTTACAGAATCGAGGTCCGAGGCGTGGTGCTGATTGGTCCGGAAAATCGAGAGAACCACGAAGCGATTGAACATTATGGAAAGGTCGAAGTGATCGGACATATTCCAGTTCTCAAGAACATCAATCGCCAGACTCTGTGCCAAGTCTTTGCCGAAAATTTTCAGCGGGAGGCCTTTGCGTGAATATCGCTAGTGGCCTGAAAATTTGGCATCCGTTCACCCAGGCGCACGCTGATCCCAAACCTCTGCGGGTCGTAAGCGCTCAGGGAGTTTATCTGCATACTGCCGATGGCCGCCGGATCATCGACGCCATTTCTTCCTGGTGGGTCAACCTGCATGGCCATTGTCATCCTCGGCTGGTGGCGGCCGTGGCTGCGCAGGCAGGAGCGCTCGACCATGTATTGCTCGCCGGATTCTCGCATCCCACTGTGGAGCAGCTCACCTGGAAACTACAGAATGTTGTTCCCTCGTCTCTCCAGCACATTTTTTATTCCGATGACGGCTCGACCGCGGTGGAGGTTGCGCTCAAACTCGCTGTGCAATATTGGCAGAACCGGGGACGCACTGAAAAACGCAGCATCGTTGCTTTGGAACATGCCTACCACGGCGATACCTCGGGCGCCATGTCGGTAAGCGCCGATTCGGGCTTTACCGATCCATTCGCCAGCTTTAGATTTCCCGTGCATCGTGTTCCTTCAGCTTATTGTCTGCGCTGTCCGGTTGGGAAAGAGCGCGCCACTTGCCGCATTGATTGTGTCGAGACACTCCGCGAACTGCTGCAACACAAGAGCGAGGAAATTGCCGCGGTGATTGTGGAGCCGTTGCTGCAAGGAGCAGGTGGAATGATCGTCCATCCCGTGGAGTTTCTCCAGCGCGTACGGGAGCTTTGCACAGACCATGATGTCCTGCTGATTGCCGACGAGGTGCTCACCGGGTTCGGACGCTGCGGAAAAATGTTTGCCTGCGACTTGGCCGGAATCGTTCCTGATCTGATGTGCCTCTCCAAGGGCATCACCGGAGGCATGCTTCCCTTGGGCGCGACTCTATGTACCGAGACAATCTTTCAGGAATTCAATGGATCGGGGCGCAGCTTCTTTCACGGCCATTCCTATACCGGAAATCCGGTGATCTGCGCCGCAGCCGTAGCCAACCTGGAGATTTTCGAGACAGAAGATGTTTTTAGCCGCATCCAGTCGATCTCTGTCCACCATGAAAAGCGTTTGCGCCGCTTGGCAACCAATGCAAGCGTAGACGAAACCCGGCAAATCGGTACGATTGCAGCAATAGAGTTGAAGTCCCAAGACCCAGGATATTTTTCCAACCTCAAGCCTCGTCTGTATAAATTCTTCTTAGACCACGGTGTGCTGCTGCGCCCGCTGGGCAATGTGATTTATATCCTGCCGCCCTACGTCATCACGGGCGAGGAACTTGATTATGTATATGACGTGATCGAAGAGGCCCTGGCGAAAACTGTATGATCAAAAAATGTTCAACCGACAATCTTCGAGAGAACGGAGCGAAGGTGCGATGAGCCTCGATTTTCTCCGTGTCTCCGCGTCGTAGCCTGCCCTGAAGTCCGCCGAAGGGTGGTGGGTTTTGGGTTTCGCCCTTTGCGTCCACTGCAGTGAATTCCTTCTGTATAATTTCCCCGCAATCGAGGAAGCCCCAATGAAGCAAGTCCGTTCTACTGTTATCTGCGATGATGTTGCCGTTGCAATCGATCCTGCCGAAACTGAAGCAGGCCATCTTTGGCTCACCACTGACGACCTCGTTCGCGCTACGCGTTTTGAATTGAAGCCCCAGGGTGTTTGCCGTGACGAAAAGTGCTTCCCATTACCCGAAGCCAGGCGCGAGGAATTCGTACGCGATAGTCAAGGCAAAACCTGGTTCAATCTCACGGCCTTTGCCGAACACCTGCATCAGCCAGTGGCCCACGAAGATACTGCCGGCTTTTCCGCGTGGTATTTCGGACTTCGCTCCGATCAGCGCCAGGAGTTGGCCTCTCTGCAAGCGCCGGATTTCACCCTGCCCGACATCGATGGCAAGCTTCACTCACTCTCAGATTTTCGTGGGAAGAAAGTTTTCGTTGTCACCTGGGCTTCGTGGTGAGGCTGCCACTTCGATCTGCCAGGCTGGCAGATGCTTTATGACGAATTGAAAGACCGCAATTTCGAGATCATCACCGTCGCGGAAGACACGCGCGGACTCCAAGACGCCGGCCCATGGATGACGGCCAAAATGTTGCCGATGGATGCGCCAGTGAGGTCGGCGCCACCTCCAGAAAGAATCCCTCTGACCCACACTGCGCTGATTGACCAGGAGCATCTGGTTTCCAAGCTCTATAACATGGTCAATGTTCCTACCGGAGTATGGATCAATGAACAGGGAAAAATTGTTCGTCCCAATGAAACTGCTTACGTGGACGACCGTTTGAAGTACATCCACCAATTAGAGTCCGCTCCTTATATTGCTGCTCTTCGCGATTGGGTGGAAAAGAGCGAACAGAGCGCTTATGTTTTGAGCGAAGAGCGTTTACGGGAAAGATTTGCGACGCAAGACCCAAATTGGGCGCTGGCGTCCGCAGAATTTGGACTAGGTGAATATCTATATAAGACGGGCCACCTGCCTGAAGCCATCCGCCATTTCAAAGAGGCGCAACGCTTGAATCCTGACAGTTGGAATTACAAGCGCCAAGCCTGGCTTCTCTCCGATTCCCAGCGAGATTACGGTACAACCTTTAGGGAAGAGGTAGCAAAACTGAATGGCAAAAGGTACTACCCGGCTAGAGACCTTCCCGGAGAAAAATAAATGATTCTTGCCGGGATTTGCTTCTGATAGACGGTGATAAGACAGTTGCTCTGATCCCTTTTGGGCGCGAGAAGACTTAGCTCTTGCTTTTCAAATTACTCAATTACCAGTTACCCAATTCTCCAGCGCTGCTCCTGTATAATTTCACTCCGTAAGTTGGAGAGGCCCCTTATGACTCGTGTAAGATTTGCCGCTGGTTTTCTGCTGCTCGTCCTGGTTGCCAGCGTGGGCGCTGCTGCCAAAGAGACCCATGCCACGATTATTTATGACGACGTGGCCACAGAGATCAATTCTGCCAATGAGGATTCGAGCCAGCTTTGGATTACCACCACGGACCTCAAACAAGCCACACGATTTGAGTTGAAACCGCAAGGCGTGTGCCGCGATGTACTGTGCTTCCCCTTGCCAAAATCCAGGCAGAGCGATTTTCTTCGCAAAGAATCCGGAAAGTCATGGTTCAACCTGACCGCATTTGCAGATCTTGTGCATCAGCCCGTGGCCCATGATCCTGGTTCTTCAGCCTGGTATTTCGGGTTGCGCTCCGATCAACGCCAGGGGCTATCGTCGCTTCAGGCCCCGAACTTTACCCTGCCGGACATGAGCGGCAAGATGCATTCGCTCTCTGATTTTCGCGGAAAGAAAGTTTTGCTGGTCACCTGGGCCTCCTGGTGAGGGTGCCGCTTCGACTTGCCAGGCTGGCAAGCAATGTATCAGCAACTGAAAGACAAGAATTTCGAAATCATCTCCGTGGCCCAGGATACCGGTGGCGTCAAAGATGCCGGCAAATGGATCACCGACGCGCATCCGACCTACACCGTGCTGATCGATGAAAAGCACTTGGTTTCCAAGCTCTACAACATGGTCAATGTTCCCACCGGCGTGTGGATCAAT
The DNA here is from genome assembly GCA_035940535.1 of Candidatus Angelobacter sp. Classification (GTDB taxonomy): domain Bacteria; phylum Acidobacteriota; class Terriglobia; order Terriglobales; family Acidobacteriaceae; genus Angelobacter. The sequence continues at coordinate 4,148 of DASZEU010000413.1, read as the reverse complement.
GAGCAAGGAAGGATCGTCCGTCCCAACGAAGTTGCCTTCGCGGATGATCGCTTCAAGCAGTTCACCGGCCTCGATTCCGCCCCCTATCTGAATGCCATTAAAGACTGGGCCGAAAAAGGCGAAAAGAGCGAGTACGCGATGAGTGAAGAGAAGCTGCGAGAGAAAGTGTCGGTCAATGATCCCAACATCCTCATGGCTTCTGCGGAGTTTGGGTTGGGCGAATATCTCTACAAGTCAGGGCACACGAATGAGGCCATTCCGCACTTCAAAGAGGCCCAGAAGCTCAATCCCAAGAGCTGGAACTATAAACGACAGGCTTATGCTTTAGGCGACGCCAAGCGCGATTACGGCACAACGTTCATCGAGGAAGTTAATAAAGCCGGAGGCGGCAAAGTTTATTATCCGCCACCGGACTTGCCAGCGGAGAACGGAAAAAAAGATAAGCAGCCCCAGTGAGGAATTTGGTAATTGCGTAATTTGTAATTGGGTAATTTTGGAGGCGTGGCATATCCTTGCAACACTTTAAGTGTCGTTGGGTATTCCGCGCCTTTAACATCTACGCGCCGGGCTTTAACCAGTCGGATATACTGATCAACAATCGATCCGGCATGGAAAACCTGTTCAAAACTCCTTTTAGATTCGAGCATCAGGAGCGCCCCTGATGATTGAGAAGCTGCGCGCGCGCAACGAGTGGAAATTCGCGGGTGTGCTGTCGCAGGTTTCCGCCGGTTTGGCCACTGCCTGGTGGATACTTCTCATCGTTCGGGGCCTGCTGCCCGCGATTTTCGCTATTGCTATGGGTTGGCTTGTGGGCGCTATACAACGAGGCAGCGCGCCCGCAACGCCCCTGACTCTGGTCGCAGTCGTGTTTGTGCTGTTGCAGGTGTTGTCTCCGATTCACCATGCTGTTGGCGCGAATCTCGGCAACCGTACCGCAGCCTGGCTCTATGACCAACTGACCCGCACCTGTGTCCGTCCGCCAGGCATGGGCCATCTCGAAAATCCCAAGCTCACCAGTGATCTCACCGTTGCCCGCGATTTCGATCTGGGCATCAGTGGCCCGCCAATTTTCATCTCCATGGACTTCATCGCCGCAGGCTTGGTGGAGATGGTGGGCGGCCTGGCTTCGGCTGCGGTGCTGGTTGGATATGCGTGGTGGGCGTCCCTCTTGCTCGTAATGGCATGGTTCGGCACGCACTGGCTGTTGCGCGAGAGCGCCGTGTGGCGTGATCGCAACACCGATGAGGTGCGCGAGGCCCAGCGCCATGCTGACTATACCTACCGGCTCGCCGTAGAGCCACCGGCAGCGAAAGAGGTACGACTCTTCGGTCTGGCGAGCTGGATCGTAGATCGCTTCCGCGCGCGTCGCCGCCGTCTTTTCGAGCTTCGTTGGCAGGCCACGCGCCTGCGCGAACGTCCCGTGATCTGGAGTTTGTTGCTGGTGCTGGCCGCCAACATAATTGTGTTTTGGTCGATGGGGGCGTCGGCAGCCAACGGCTCCCTTACCCTTGGAAAGCTCGTTACGTTTGCCAGCGCTGCTGTGGGAACGAGCATGATCGCTTTCGGCGGACTCTCTTGGGCCCTTGATGGCGCAGCGGCGCCCGCCGCCGCTGTGTTGCGCCTCCAGGATGTAATGAACCCCGCAGGGGCGCTCCCGCAAGACCATCGGCCCGCTCAGGACATGCCAGCGAGTGGGATCCGCTTTCGCAACGTTACATTTGCCTATCCGACCAGCAACGAGCCAGTGCTCGCAGGCTTTGATCTCACGATTCCCGCTGGCTCATCGTTGGCGATCGTTGGCCAGAATGGGGCCGGAAAGACCACGTTGGCCAAGCTCTTGTGCCGGCTCTACGATCCCCAAGAGGGCGCTATCGAAGTGGACTCCGTGGATCTTCGCTCGCTCGATATCGAGGGCTGGCGCTCTCGTCTGACCGCCGTGTTTCAAGACTTCATCCGTTTCGAGTTGCCGCTCCGTAACAATGTGGCCCCCTCAGGCGCTCCGGACGAAGTGATTCAGGCAGCCCTGACAGAAGCCGGGGCCGCTGGTTTGGCGGGGCTCGACACCATCCTTGCTCGCGGTTATCCCGGTGGCACCGATCTTTCGGGAGGCCAATGGCAGCGAATTGCCCTAGCTCGTGCACTGTGCGCTGTACGTCTTGGCGCTGGGCTGGTATTGCTCGACGAGCCTACAGCTCAACTCGACGTCCGCGGCGAAGCCGAGATCTTCGACCGCATCCTGGAGTCCACGCGCCACACCACGACAATATTGATCTCGCATCGCTTCTCCACGGTTCGCCACGCCGACCGCATCTGCGTCCTGGAGCATGGCAAGGTCGTGGAACTCGGGAGCCACGAGGAATTGATAGCGCTCGGCGGCCGCTACCGGACAATGTTTGAACTGCAAGCGTCACGTTTTGGCGACGAAGAAGATCAAGGAGTGGCCCTTGATGCGCTCGCCTAAACCGAAGAACGATCTGCCTCCAGCGTTATCGTCGATGTGGCGCGCCCTCAAGCGCGGCTACCGGGCCGAGCCGCTCCTGCTCAGCATATCTTTCGGATTGGCGCTGCTCGCAGCGCTACCAGACGCACTGCTTGCGCTCTGGCTCAAGTACCTGGCCGATGGCGTCTTCGGAGGCCGTCGCGCCTTGATCATTACTGCCGCAGTGGGCCTGGGGGCATCAGCAGTTGCCACCTGGTTCCTGCGCGTGATGAGTGACCGCACCCAGCGCCGCTTTCGCGATCAGGTCACCATTGCGCTGGAGTCGCACGTTGCCCAACTCCTGGCTACGGTCGCAACTCTCGAACATCATGAGCGGCCTGAATACCTTGATCGTCTTTCCGTGCTGCGCAACCAGATCTTCGTGCTCGATCACATGTACATGTCGCTGTTCACCACTTGTGGGTGGATATTGCGGCTCGGAGTGACGATTGCTCTGCTGGTATCCATTCATCCGGCGCTGGCGTTGCTGGCGGTGTTTGCGCTGCCTACCGTTCTCACTTCCACCTGGCGTCCCGGTGTGGAGCGGGCTGTGGAAGAGCGCGGCGCATCGGCCAATCGCCTGGCCCGGCATCTCTTCGATATCGCTACCACCGCGTCGCCCGGCAAAGAGGTGCGCGTAACCCGTATCGGCGAGCGGTTGGTGGGGCAGCGTCGTGAAGCTTGGGATCGCTGGTATGGCCCATTGGCCGCTGCGCGCTGGAGCAGCGCAATATGGCACTCGCTGGGATGGGCGGTATTTGGAGGCGCTTATGTCGCAGCGCTGGTGTTCGTATCGTCAGTGCTGAAGGCTCCGGCTGGTAACGTTTTGTTGGTGCTGGCGGCAGGCTCGCGTCTCTCCGCCTACGTGGCCGCTACGGTGGGCGAGATCGGCTTCCTGCGCGGAATCTGGCTCGATGGCTCCAAACGCCTGGCATGGCTTGAGGACTACGCTGCTTCCTTGGTGCAGAATACCGACACGCCTGTACCCGAACAACTACGGGAGGGCATCCGCTTCGAACATGTTTCGTTCCGCTATCCCGGCACCGAGCGCTTGGTGCTCGACGATGTGAACCTGCATCTGAAGCCCGGCGCAGTGGTCGCCATTGTGGGAGAGAACGGAGCGGGCAAGACTACACTGGTAAAACTTCTGTACGCCCTCTATCAGCCAACTAGCGGACGAATCCTGGTTGACGGCGCAGACCTGGCGCGCATGTCGCCGGATACCTGGCGCTCGCGCCTTGCTGGAGCATTTCAGGATTTCTTCCGCTTCGAATTAAAAGCGCGACACTCCGTGGGCGTGGGGGATGTGCCGCGCCTCGATGATCCAGTCGCAGTGCCCGCAGCCGTTGACCGGGCGGGGGCAGGGGACGTAATCGAACAACTCGGCGCCGGACTCGAAACCCAACTCGGCCCCACGTGGCCCGAAGGTGCGGAGATCAGCTTCGGCCAATGGCAAAAGCTTGCTCTTGCCCGGGGATTTATGCGTGACCGTCCTTTGCTCTTGGTCCTCGACGAACCCACGGCAGCTCTCGACGCAGAAACGGAGCACGCGCTCTTCGAGCGCTACGCCGCAGCCTCACGCAGAAGCCGCCAGAACACAACCGGCCAGCCGGCGTCCGAAGGCGGTGTCACGATCCTGGTGTCGCATCGGTTCAGTACCGTGCGTATG
>DASZEU010000412.1:0-4178 GCA_035940535.1 Candidatus Angelobacter sp. | reverse complement strand
CTGGCGATCGCTGGAATGGTGCAGCCCATTGTGAACCTGTTTCGTCCCCAATGGACCTGGCTGCCCGCCGCATGGCGGACGGTCTCTACTGGCATCTTTGTGGCGGTTCTGTGCTTTTCTCTCAAGATTGGAAATTGGGTCGTCCTAACCGATAGCTCCGACAAGGTGATACAGCATCAACGAGCGATAGAAACTGTGAATCACGGCTGTCGCCTGGGCTTCGCCATCGGCGTAAGCATTTGTATAGTGATCTTTCTGCTGGAACTGTGGCGGCTGCTCCAACGCCGCAGTTCCCAATCGCTTCCAGCCACCCGCGCCAACGGAATGCAACTGTCATGATTTTGTATTCTTCTCTGCGGCCTCCGCGACCTCTGCGGTGAGTTTTTGATCTTGGTTTCCTTCGTGTTCCTATGTGGTTGAAAGGGGTTCGGCTGTGGCTTGCAGTAGAATCTTTGCAATGACCATGCACAAAATCGAGATGGTGCTCTCCAGATGATCCATTGCCGCGACGTTACCAAGACCTTCGAAGATTTGGTAGCTGTTGAACACGTATCTTTTGAAATCCGTTCTGGGATTTGTGCCTTGCTGGGCCCCAATGGCGCGGGAAAATCAACCTTGCTCAAAATATTGACCGGCTTGCTGCCACCAGACTCTGGTGAAGTACGAATTGCCGGACTCGACGTAAAAAGTCAGTCTCTTCAGGTGCGCCGGACGATCGGCGTTGTGCCGGAAGACCTGGGATTATTTGATTCGTTGACGATCCAAGAGCATCTTGAACTGACCGGCCCGATTTACGGACTCACCGCCGGCGAAACTCACGACCGTGCCGGCTTGCTCTTGAGGATTCTGGGCCTCGATGATGCGCGCGATACCTTTCTCGATCAGTGCTCCCATGGTATGAGAAAGAAAACGGCCTTAGCGGTCGCCCTTCTGCACAATCCGCGTGTACTTTTTCTCGATGAACCATTCGAGGGCATCGATCCCGTAGCTTCCAAGACCATCCAGCAGTTATTGCAGTCCGTCGCCAGCCGGGGCATTGCCGTCTTCCTTACCTCGCACATACTTTCGATTGTTGACCGGCTTGCCACCGAGATCATGATGATCCGCGAGGGGCGGATCGTGTGGAGTTCGTCCGCGCAGACGGTATCGCGTTCGCTCGAAGAGATTTATTTCGAACTGGTTGAATCGGCGCCACTGGAGGACCTGGCTTGGCTGCGATCATCGCCATCCTGAAAGCCCTGGGGCGGGTGATCAAGCGTGACCTGGGAACCCTGCGTTCCATTCAATTCAACAACTTCTTTCTCTTCGCCATGCTGCTGACCTACAGTTCGTTGGCCAGCGGCAAGAAACCAGCCGGGGCAGCTCCCTTCTTAGCGCTGCTGGGCTTTGTACTTCTATTTCCGTTGTCCTCCGATCCGCTCGCCAAGATACCGGCAATCCGTTTGAGATTGTGGCCTCTCACCAGCGGACAGTGGTGGAGATTGCGCCTGGCTAGCCTGGGCTTGAGTCCGGTCCTTTGGGCAGCCATTTTGGTCCTGGCCACGACCGGCAACCTTGTGGCTGCAGGAATGTTGTTGGTGATCGCAGTGGCCGCACAGAGTTTTCTGCTGCTGGTAAGTTCGCTGGCCAAGCGAGCGCCGCGCTGGAATCCATATCGCTACGTGCCGCAACTGCCCGGAACTCTCGGCGGATTGGTCCGCAACAATGTCCGCCAGATGCTAACTACACTTGATCTATACGTAGCGATTTTAGTAGCGATGGCCGGAACCGCATATCGCTGGTTGAGCGCACATCCCGAACCAAGAGCGCTTCCGATCATGGCATTTCTGGTGGGCGTGGCCTTGAGCACCTACGCCCAATGTTTGTTCGGACTCGACTCAGCCTCAGGGTTGACCCGCTATCGCTTGCTCCCCTTGCGCGGATGGCAAATCCTGCTGGCAAAAGACATTGCTTTCCTGGGAATTCTGTTCGCGTTGGTTCTGCCGTTGAGCCCCGGGCCGGGACTAACATTTGGGCTGGTGGCAGTGACCGCCGGACGCTATCCCTCCGTAGTATTTCGCTTGCAGCAAAAACGCTGGCGCTTCACCAGTGGCGATTTCCGTTTCGGCGTCCTGCAGATGATCTTTGGGACAGCATTGGGATTCGCCGTGTATGAAAATGGAAAGTGGTTCTTGATTGCCGTTATCGTGGCTTATATAGTTGCGCTCTTCGCCGGTGGATGGCTCTGGGACCGAGAACACCGGCGTTCCTAGCCTGAAAGAAAGGGTTACCGCGGATTTTTGCGGATAAACGCCGATAGGTTAGTGACAGGTCATTCTGTGTGGAGAACTGTGTCAGGGCGCGAGTTCACTCGTGCCGCAGACGTAAAAGAAGTTGGGCTTCAGATAGAAGCCCTTGCGGCTGTTGTTGTTCACGAGAACGACCTTCCGCAAGTTTCTTTAGCCATGTGCCCAAAGCGTTCACGAACAATGGGTCTTTTAGCCCCGGTTTATCCAAACGTAAGGCACGAACAAGAGCATACGGAGCCTCAAAAAGCACGAAGTAAGTGACATTAGGCTTTAGCCCCTGAGTTTCTCTGTCACTCGCAAGAATGAGTTTTTCCGCAAGCTCTATAGCCTAATGTCACTTACTTTTTATCGGATAAGCATCAATTTTTCTCTCTGAAACGCTCTGTCCTTAGAGATACTACTATTACCTTGACCATAATCTTGCAAATCCGCTCGACTTGTGGTATACACAAGTAGTAAGAATCAAACAATTCGCGTCATTCGCGAGGACGTTAACTGTCGTGGCTTATTGAACGGGGTTGGCGGAGCTATGTCAAAAACATTTGCTCCCCGCTGGCCGAAAGATTAGAAAATCTCAACTATAAATTTGGCGCCTCTTGCCGGAATCAGGTTCGGTCCTGCAACCCCGCCCCATTGTCAGCTTTTAACCAACTTTAAACCAACTTTCTGGCTAGCGAGGCCGGTGTCAAAGGCTGATCGTCCACTCCACCCCCTGTAGCGGTGTAGCGGCATAATCCCATAAATTACGATTGTCTAAATTTTTATATGCCTATATATGCCTAAACGATCTACCTCTCCATCGCCATTAAGAATTCTTCTGATATGTCTGATCCTTGTAGTGGTGCTGAACCGTTATCTTCATCTTCATCGCTCCAATCCGGATCGCTCCAATCCGCAGATCAGTTGCGGCGAACACTGCGGTACGGAGCGCTGGCAGATCAAGACCGTTTCTGATGCGGAAAGCCGGCGAATCGACTGGAACCCCAGATCCAACAGCATTTCAGATCTGGTGGGGCTTGCAGCACCCAAGGTTCTTGATGATTCCCGGGCTGAGGCTGAAACCCGCGTCTATTCTGTGGAAGCCATCTTGATGGGCTGGAAGGAAGAGACCGGAAATCATGGTGACCGGGATTACCATCTTGTCCTGGCTGATCCCGCCGATCCGCAACGGACGCTGATCGCCGAGGTTCCTTCCAGCGATTGCACTGGAGCTTGCAGTTCATCGCATGTACAACAATTTCTTGAGACTCGCCGGGAACTGGTGAGCCGTTTGTTGGCGCCTCAAGCTCATTTTCGGCGACTCAACCCTTCCTGGCTGGTAAGGGTGCAGGGAGTAGGATTCTTCGACATCTACCACAACCAAATCGGGGTAGCGGAGAATTGCATCGAACTGCATCCAGTATTGCACATTGAATTTTTGCGCGAGCTTGGCCCGGAAACCGTTCTTCCACACAGAATCGAACCGCCCGCGGAACATCGTTGTGGCCGCCTCGAAAAGTCCTATTCATCAGAAGAGGAGTAGCGGAGTATCATAAATATGACAATGAACATGCCCTCTTCACCTTTGCTGGTAGTTGCTGACGATCAACGTAAGTCCGGCCCTTGGTACTGCGACCAGTTGGAGCGAGGCAAGGTGCTTTTCTTTCCCGGAGTTCCTTTCGATTTCCCGGATGCAGACCGGGATTTCCTGCTCTCACAGAAACAGAGCGGATCGCGCTTTCATAAGAATATCTCCTATCGTCCAGGCGTGGATGTGTTGAAGGGAGTTTCGCCGGACTCGCCGGACCGTGAACGGCTCCAGGCGGTGATGCGGCATTTTTCCCAGCAGGTGACCAGCTTTGTCTCGTCATTTCTGTCGCCGTATTCAGGAAAACTCAAGCTGGATTTTGC
>DASZEU010000411.1:0-12515 GCA_035940535.1 Candidatus Angelobacter sp. | reverse complement strand
GAAACTCACCGCTGATCGCTACAAAGATGGTCCCGGTTTCAGCGCTGTGACAAAACTGTGAAGAACCAGTGGATTTCCTTGGATGGCTTGTCGAAAAAACAACGATTTAGTACTTGACAGACGTCCTCAGAAATCTAAAGGGCCGCTCTTCCACCATCTTTTCACCTGTTTCTCCATCTCGACACGATGCAGAGTCCCAAAGACCACGTTCGCATGAAACTCGGCCAATATTACGCCGCCTTGCTGCTCGCAATCGCGCTGAGCGCAAGCGCCCAACAGCTCACTGGTCCAAGAATCTCTAAAATTGATCCTCCTAACTGGTGGATCGGGCTATCCAATCCCATGCTCCTGATGACTGGCGAAAACCTGGAGCAGGCCAAAGTTTCAACTGCAACACCGGGCATCCGGGTTCGCCGCACCATGCAAGGCCGCAACGGACATTACCTGTTTGTCTGGCTCGATATAAGCAAGACCGCTGCTCCCGGAAAAGTGACTCTGACTATCACCACCGCTCACGGACATCAGGCCGCAAGCTGGGCCCTGGAGAGGCGAAGAAATTCATCCCAGGGATTCAATGGGTTCAGCCCTGATGATGTCATCTACCTGATTATGCCGGACCGTTTTGCCGATGGCGATCCATCGAACAATTTTCCCGCATCCGGCACTTATGATCGAAGCCAGGCTCGCGCCTATCATGGCGGAGACCTGCGCGGCATCCAGCAACATCTCCCTTACTTGAAAGATCTTGGGGTGACCACCCTCTGGATCACCCCTATTTATAACAACGACGATCACACTGGCCGCGACTACCACGGCTATGGAGCTGTAGACCTATATGGCATCGAAGAACACTTTGGCACGCTGGAAGACTATCGCTCGCTGGTGCGGGCGGCGCACGCGCTGGGACTCAAAGTAATTTTAGACATTGTGCCCAATCATATTGGCCCGACGAATCCCTGGGCTGCTGATCCGCCCACGCCGCATTGGCTGCATGGAACACGCGAGAAGCATCTGACCTCCAACGCCGCATTCGAATGCCTCGCCGATCCCCATGCTTCGCCACGCGAATGGCGCAAGGTTGTGGAGGGATGGTTTGTCGGCATCTTGCCGGATATGGGTACCGATGATCCGCTGACATCTTTGTATCTTCGCCAGAACGCTGTATGGTGGGCGGAAACGGGCGCATTAGACGGCTTTCGCCTCGACACCTTCCCTTACGTAGACCGCCAATTCTGGCACGATTTTCACGCAGAACTGCATCGTCTTCATCCAAGTTTCCGGACCATCGGCGAAGTGTCGGGGTTCAATCCGGTCGTTGCTTCCTACTTCGTTGGAGGTAAAACTACGGCTGGGATTGATACTGGGGTCGATACGATCTTCGATTTTTCTTTATATAACGCACTGCGCCAAGTAGTTTTGCATAATGGCTCGCCCAAGCTACTGGAAGAAGTTTTGCAATATGACTGGCTCTTCCCTCATCCGGAATCACTCGTCACCTTTCTCGGCAATCACGATACTCCGCGATTTATGGGAGAGGCGGGCGCCACCCCGAAAAAATTAAACCTGGCTTACGCGCTCTTGCTCACTATGCGCGGAATTCCCCAGATTTATTCCGGAGATGAGATCGGCATGCCCGGCTCAGGCGATCCTGATAACCGCCGCGATTTCCCAGGCGGCTTCCCCGGAGACCAACATAACGCCTTTACCGCGGACGGCAGGAGCCACGACGAACAACAGGTCTTTACTGAACTGCGCTCCTTGCTCCACTTTCGGCAACAGCACCCGGCGCTGCGATGGGGCAGACAAATCGATATCTTCACCGACGATCAAACCTACGTTTACCTCCGCGATTTTAAAAGCGGCAGCCAACAAACCAAGAGTCAGCCCGAACAACTGCTCATGCTGTTGAACAATGCAGATCACCAGCGGACTGTGGAGATAGAAATAAGCGACACGCCTTTGGCTCAAGCTCGAACATTGACGAAAATCAAGGCCGAACACGATGCTACTCTGACACCAACGTCAAAAATCAAAGTTGATCTGCCCGCCAAATCGTTAAATATTTACCAAGTTGAGTAGGAAGCCGACGTCACTAGCCCAAAAAAAGCAAAAAGGAACATCATGAAGCCCCACATATTCACACTACTGCTGATTTCATCTCTTCCGATGCACGCACAACAGGCCCCCGGCGCTCCGGGCGCCAAGCCAACTTGGACCAATGGCAACAAGGTCGGCGTGGGAACTTCTGTGACCGCTGATTCAAAAGTCTGGTTCACCATTGGCGAGAATGGCGCTTTAAACGAGGTTTACTATCCTGCGATTGACCGGGCCAACACTCGCACCCTGGAACTGATCGTCACCGATGGCAAGAGCTTTGCCGAACTCGAAAGCCAGGACACGGAGCATACCGTGCAGGTGCCCGACCCTTCCTCCCTGGTCTTTACTCAGATCAATACTTCGAAAAGTAGACGATACCAAATACATAAAACCTACGTGACCGATCCTGGCCACAATACGCTTCTCATCAAGCTGCGGCTCAAAGTGTTGAAGGGCGGGCCTCTCACTGCTTTTGTCTATTTTGATCCCGCTCTAAAAAACAGCGGCCTGTACGACAACGGATCGACGCGCGACAATGTTTTGCTTGATTCCAAGGGCGATGTCGCCTGCGCACTCGCCTCATCACCAACTTTTGTTACGGTTTCCACGGGCTACGTGGACTCCAGTGATGGCTGGACGGAGTTGAAGAGCAGCTACAAGCTCACTCAACATTATTCGACTGCGCCAGATGGCAATGTTGCGGAAGTTGGCGAACTTCCACCGTCATTCTCTCAAGGCAAACCAGTCACGCTGGCATTGGGTTTCGGCTCAAACCCAGATGACGCTCAGGCGGCGGCTCAGGCCAGCCTGAAAAAAAGCTTTGCGGCAGCCCTCGGAGAATATCAGCGCGGATGGCATGAATATGTTGCCAAGCTGAAACCGGTAGAGCCTGCTTATCGCCGGCAATATCAAATCTCTGCCATGATATTGAAGACGCATGAAGACAAGACACATCCTGGGGCCATTGCTGCTTCACTCACGATTCCCTGGGGCAACGATGTTGACGCCAGCAAGGAAGACGTAGGTGGCTACCATCTGGTATGGGCGCGCGATCTCTATGAAGTTGCCACCGCATTTCTGGCCATCGGAGACCGCTCTGCGGCCGAGCGTGCTCTGAACTATCTTTTTGAGACGCAACAAAAGCCAGACGGCTCATTCCCACAGAACTCATGGCTCGATGGCAAGCCTTACTGGCCCTCGCTTCAGATGGACGAGGTTTCTTATCCGAGCATTTTGGCCTGGCAGCTTGGCAAAACCGACAAGAGCACTTTTGAAAAGCACATCAAGCCGGCTGCGGATTTCGTAGTGGCTCACGGTCCCGCCACTCCCCAGGAACGGTGGGAAGAAGAGACCGGATATTCGCCTTCAACCATTGCTGCCGAAATCGCGGGGCTGATCTGCGCTGCTGACATCGCACGAGTAAACGGTGATGAAGCCTCTCGCAAGCACTGGAGCGAAGTTGCCGACGATTGGGCGAGCAAGCTACCACAATGGACCGTCACACATAGCGGAAAGTATGCCAGCGAGTATTACATTCGCATTGCGCAAAAAGGCAAGCCGGAAGAAGGTGGGCCCATTGCCATCCACAATGGAGGCGGCACTTGGGACGAACGGGAAATTGTGGATGCTGGATTTCTGGAGCTTGTCCGTCTGGGCATTGCGCCGCCGAATGATCCGTTGGTGGTTAAATCTCTGGAAGTCGTGGATAAGGTTATCAAGGTAGACACGTCCAATGGTCAGGCTTGGTACCGCTACAATCATGATGGATATGGCGAAAAAGCCGATGGCAAAGGATACGATGGGACCGGTATTGGACGTCTCTGGATCATCTTCGCCGGCGAGCGCGGCGAGTACGAACTGGCCAGCGGACGAGACGCTCACCCTTACCTGGACACTATGCAGAAGATGGCTAACGCCGGCGGTATGCTGGCCGAACAAATATGGGACCGTCGGGAGTCTCCTAAACCGTGGCTCAAGTTCGGTGAAGGCACAGGTTCTGCCACTCCGCTCGCTTGGACCAATGCTCAATTTGTGCGGTTGGCCATCGCAATCAAGGAAAAAAAATTGCCGGAACTGCCCAAGGTGGTTCGTGAGCATTTCCAAAAATAAGAGGAGATGCGGTAGTGGGTCATTTTTGCATGAATACGTGTGTCAGGGCATGACTTTAGAGCTTGCGGAAAAAGGAGCTATCAGAGTTGATTCAAAATGGCCCACTACCGGAGATGCAGCAGAGTTTTAACCAACTGAACTGATGAAGTAGAATTACCTCTAGGGAGAAGTGGACACAAACCATGACTGTGACTATTCAACTGTCTGATGAACAAGCGGCAGCTCTGCAAGCGAAAGCGGCAGCCCAAGGACTAAGCCTTGAAAAGTGGGTTCAGAGCTTGGTTCAGCAGGAGACACAACTTCCATCGGGCAGCGTCGTTGCTGAAATGCGTTCCCTGCGGGCACGCATCAAACCTGATCCTGAAGGCTGGACAACCCGCGATTATGTTAATTACGGACGCCGGTCTCAATAAGAATGCCCGCTCTGGTCATTGATGCCTCTATTGCTCTCGCTTGGGGACTCCCCGACGAAATTAGCCTATATGCTGACGCAGCTTTAATGGTTGCTGAACAAGATGGCTTGCATGTCCCTGAAATCTGGAGTCGAGAAATTGCCAATGGGCTTGCTCTTGCCTATATTCGTAAACGCATCACACCCGCTGATGAACAGGTCTTTCTCGCTGCACTGTCACGCCTAACAATTACAGTCGAAGCGTCGTCACCTTTAACTGTGCTCAGAGACGGAACAGCGGCGGCGGTTCGATTCGAGCTTACCGCCTACGATGCTGCCTATGTCGATCTAGCGCTGAGACAAGGCTTGCGCCTTGCCACTCTCGACAAACAAATGCGCAAAGCAGCAGAGCAATTCGGTGTCACTATCTTCAAATAACACTGTAGACCTAGTGGTACAAACCACCCACCTTCCGTCGTAATAAGAGTTGTGGTCCCAAATGGGAGGAGCCCCAATGCTTTCACTCCGCCGTGTATTGAAGACTTTCCTCGTCCTGCTTTTTACCACCGCGCTGTGCTGCGCGCAGGATTTCAAGAAGCAGGTTATCTACCAGATCATCACCGATCGTTTTTTTGACGGCGATACCAGCAACAACAATCCTCCACAGAGCGCCGGCCTTTTTGATCCGACCAAAACCAACTGGCGGCTCTATTGGGGCGGTGATCTGGCGGGCATCCAGCAGAAGATGTCCTATATTAAGGGACTGGGTGCCACCGCCATTTGGATCTCTCCTCCGGTGGATAATCTAAATCTCAATATTCCTGACGCCCAAGGCAATCCCACCGCCACCTATCACGGCTATGCGGCGCGTGACTTCAAGCGGATCGAAGAGCACTTTGGAGACGCCAACAACACCTTTGCGGCTTTTGACAACCTTATCGCAGCAGCCCACGCCAATGGCATTAAGGTAATCGTGGATTTCGCGCCCAATCACAGCAACGACAATTCGCACGGGGAATTCGGTTCACTGTTCGATAATGGGACATTCGTGGCCGCATTCAATAACGATCCCAACGGAGTCTTTCATCACAATCCGAACATTTCGGATTTCAACGACCGTTACCAACTCCAGTACGATACGCTGTTTGGCCTCTCTGATCTCAACCAGGAAAATGCCACCGTCGATGGCTATCTGAAGGCCGCCCTGCAACAGCTTCAGCAGCACGGCGTGGACGCCTTCCGCATCGACGCCGTGAAGCATGTCACCTGGGGATGGGAATACAGCATGGTCAACTCAGCTTTCACCTTTGGCCCCAGCTTCTTTTTCGGTGAATGGTTCCTGGGAGGCACAGGCGATCCCCTGTACCATGACGCCTTCAAGTTCGCTAACAATAGCGGCATGTCGCTGCTCGATTTTCCGCTCAACACCGCGATCCGCGATGTGTTCGCCAGCAATAACAATTTCTCGGAGCTGGATGGCACGCTGAATACGGAAAACACAAACTTCACCTGGCAGAATGACCTGGTTACCTTCATCGACAGCCACGACGTTCCCCGGTTCCTCTCCGTAAACAACAACACCAATCGCCTGAACGAAGCTACTGCATTTCTGCTGACCACGCGGGGAATCCCAGTCATCTACTATGGCGACGAGCAGTTTCTCCACAACGATACCAATGGCGGCGGCGATCCCTTCAATCGCAACCAGATGACCTCTTTCAACACCAGCACCACTCCTTACAAGCTGATCGGCCAGTTGTCCACTCTGCGCCAGAACAACAGCGCGATTGCTTACGGCGGATCGCAGCAACGCTGGATTAACAACGACGTCTATATCTTCGAGCGAAAGTTTTTTAACGACGTTGTTTTGGTAGCGATCAACAAGAACGACAGCTCTTCGTTCAACATTACCGGGCTGAATACTGCTCTTCCACCAAGCAGCTATTCCGATTACCTCTCTGGCCTTCTGGGAGGCTCTGGGATCTCTGTCAACAGTGGAACAGGCGGCAACAATCCCGTGACCGCATTCACACTACCAGCCCACACTGTAGCTGTATGGCAGTCCACAACCTCAGCTACGGCGCCACAAGTCGGCTCTATCGGCCCGACGGTCGGCCAATCCGGCGTGAAGGTCACCATTGCTGGAAAAGGCTTTGGCGGAGCCACGGGAAGCGTGCTTTTTGCAGGCACAGCAGCCAGCATCGTAAGCTGGTCGGACACGCAGGTGACGTTCAAAGTTCCCGGAGTTGCGCCCGGCTTATATAGCGTCCAGCTTAAGAACTCCAGCGGAACCCTGGCTAATACAATTCAATTCAAAGTACTGACCGCGAATCTTGTCCCGGTCACGTTTACCGTGAACAACGCCATCCAGACCAACGTTGGCGACTTCATCTTTCTCACCGGCAATACTGTGGAATTGGGAAATTGGGGTACTACGTTTGACACAGCCATCGGCCCCATGCTCGATCCCAACTTCCCAAATTGGTTCCTGAATGTCTCTGTTCCAGCAGGACAATCCATCCAATTCAAGTTCATCAAGATCGCCGCCAACGGCGCCGTTACGTGGGAGAACGGCAACAACCATACTTTCACAGTTCCCACCAGCGGAACGGGATTTGTGAATGTGAACTGGCAGTTCTAAAAGCTGTCACTTCGCGCAGATCGTGCAGGGAACTATGCGTTTGAGGTAAGGCGAGGGAAGTTTACTCGTCCCGCACGGTGGAAGAGCGGCCCTTAGGGCCGCGTCCTGAGATGCATAAAATTGGGCTTTAGCCCAATGTTACTTACTTTGCAACAAGGAACACCAGCCGTGCGTTTGATTTATACGACCTTCGCGCAACTGGCTTCTGGCGGAAGAATCGAGCGGTACCGAGTTGCCTCTTAATCTGACGTGGAATATTTACGTATTTTCGGGGTCCTTCGCTTCGCTCAGGATGACAGCGCGTTTTAAAAGGGGAAATTGATGCTCAGCCTCACGAAAAGTAAGTGACATTGGGCTTTAGCCACGGTTTATCCAAACGTAAGGCACGGACAAGAGCATACGGAGCCTCAAAAAGCCCAATTACCAGATTACTCAATTACCAAATTCTTACCGCGGAAGTCGATATATTTCCAGCCCCGCTGCCTTCAGCACCTCTGGAAATCTTTTTACGGCATCCCGGTCCCACTGCTTGACTTGTGCGGTCAGTTGCGCCCACGGAACCAAATAGGGACTCTGCTTATTGGCCGGATCACGTGGGCCTAGCTTCCATCCTGCATGGAACCGCTCTACCATCCACCGTTCATGTTCCATTTCAGCCATCAGTTCAAGTTCTTGGGGATCGAATGCGGTAACCCTTAGCTCTTGATCTTGCACTTTCCTGACACCAAACCCAGCCGTACGCAGGATTTCGGTCGAGTAGCTTACTTGATAGCGGTTCGACTCTTTCAAATCGTCTTTGAGTTCGTCCCACGGGAGCATCGAGGGATCAGTGACCTTGTGTTTGTTATCCTCGCGGTACTTCTCATGAACGACCTTTGCCACTACATCGAGCCACTCAACATTGAGTTTCTGCATTGGCCGGACAAATACTCTGATACTGATTCGGTCATAACGCAGCGGAGTCAGCCTTTTCGCGGTATTCCAAAATGGATCCTTCAAGAGATGATCTGCTGCGCCACCACTATTTGCAACCACCCCGACATGGCCTCCAAGCGCTAGAGCGATCTGGTATTCCAACATCGCTAATGGTCCACCTGCAAAGCCAACCATTCGCACCTTACCAGGCTGAATTCCATGTACCAGCAAATCCGCCCAAATTTGGAGTGTGTCCTCTGGGCTAAAGCCCGTGCCCGGACTCTCGACAAGACGTGAGTGCCTTTGTTCGAGTTGCATACCAGCAGGAAGAAATTGTGGATGGTAGCCGATAGATTGGAAGCCGGCCCCACTCTCCCGCAATGACGCTATCACTTCGCTGTTCCCGGCGCGGGCAGCGCCACAAATAACCGTACCATCGGACCGGTCGAACGCGAATCGAAGACAGTCTTCTTGTTGCGCGGGGATTTTCTCCGGTTCAGAACCTCCCGCAACAACAGTCAGAGGTTCTGTCAAATTCAGGTCCGTACGTTCCTTAGAACTATTACCGCGTTTGGCGCTTATGGCCAATTCCAATAATCGTTCAAGCCAATGGTGCCCTTGGATCGCTTGTTTCACAGGCGTAAGTCGTCTTATGGACTGCAATTCGCTTCCGAGTGTGCTGGCAGGCACAGATTCGCTAGCCACTGCTTTGTAGACTCCTCGCGCACAAGCTGCCAGTGCTGCATGAGGCTGATTTAATAACAACAGCAATTTGGCTTCGGTAAATTGCGCTTTGGGGACCTCGATTCCGGCGGATGCATGTTTGCGACAGGTTTCCACTGCCGCCTCAAGGGCTGGTGCTAATAAAGAGAGCCCTCCAAACTGGCGTTCAACGGCAATTTGGAATTCCAGATATGCCATCAGGTAATAAGGATTGAACGGTTTGAGTTGATAAGCTTTTGCATAATGGTTGCGGGCTCTCGGCTCGTCCCTTGTTTCTAGACTCCAAGCCAAATAAGCATGAGTCGCGGCATCATTAGGGCTTTGTAGCAATGCCTGTTGCAACTGTGAGATGCCTCTGTGAAACTCCGGGGAATCCATGTTTTTATCATTCTTGCGGCAAAGTGCCGAGCCTAGCTCCCGGAGCACCACCGGATCTTGATCACCGGCGAAGCGCTCCAAGGCCAGAACCACTTTTTCCCAATCGGACATCGTCTTGGCAACCGAAGCGATGCGAACTGCAAGCTGCCTGCACTCGTGACGTTCCTGGACATTTTCGGAAATCATGCGTAGCGTCTGTATCTCATTCTCTGCTTCGGTAGTTGTGGAGAAAGCAGCTTGGCTCGTGGAATAAAGTTCCAGGCTGTTTAGCACTAGAGAAAAATCCCGGTCCACTTCTTCCAGCAGCGCCGAAGCACGATTCATTTCCCGCTGGATCGGATCGGGTACCTTGAACTGACTCTTATAGATGCGATCGTGGGCCAGCCTGGCCCAGGCATTCTGTACTCCGGTCCTGACCTGGATCTCGGCTTTTCGCTCCCCTACTATCGCGTGGGCTTCTTTGAACTCCGAGCAGGTATCCGATAGCTGCACGACAAAATGGACAGACCGATAACCAAACTGCGACGCCCCAAGTAAGATTACCTTGTCGTCGGAATTCGCGTCATCGACCTTGAAATTCTTGCGAATGAACTGGCAGACACGCTCCACTTCTTCCTGCGTGTCTGTAATCACGCGCGCTCCGCACAGGTCGGTGAGTTGATGCACGGGATCGTCATATTTTTGGTGCTTCCGAAGCGCTTTCTCGGCAAAGCTCGATACAGCTTTGGGGCGCGTTTCCACGCTCGCTTCAGGTGCGACAGCGTTGCACACCTGCCGCAGCATGCCTCTTATGAAATCAGCATATTTCGCGTAGATTGGCCGCTCTTGCTCAGCATAGGTTTTGACTTGGGTGGCAAGCCAGGTTGGGAGGTCAACATTCATCATTTTTCCGCGCTTTCGGTTCGCTGCGTGGATCTCTGCGGTCACACCTGATTATAGTTGGGAGAGCCTTTAGGCTTCGCTATGTTCTATGTGCGCAGCGGACGGATCGAACTCCATTGTCATTCACTTGATGGGAATATCTTGACAACTCTGATGTGCAATAATGTCTGTCCTCGGCGAGAAGTTGCGCCGAAACCACGCAAACTACAAAGGAGAACTAAAATGCGGAACCAACAGATCCAACGAGTCCTTACTCGTACCGGCGCCCGTGAACTCACCTTGGAGGAATTGGCCTATGTGAGCGGCACCGGAACAGGAGGATGCCAACTCACAGGAGGAGGCCACGGCACCGCCACTGACACTATCTGCCCTGATTGCCCCACGTGCTGAAACAACACTTGGCGCTCTCTGGTTTTAGAAAGAGCGCCTTTTACTGTGTAATTTTGTTTATATGTCGCCTGATGCGGCAGCGCTCACTTCCTTCTTTGAACGATGCCGTCGTGCTCTCAGTTACATGCCATCCACATTGTGAGAATCCACTCACGGGCACGATGCCGCCAAAAAGCGGTTCGAGCAGTCTGTCAAAATGAAGCCCGCGGAAAGATCCGAATCCTGCCCACATTTCACTCGGGGCACCGAGATAAAATGTTGAAAACACTCGGGAATCTCTTAATGAGGCATGGAACTTTGTGACGACCTGAGGCCGTTTTGTGACGACCTAAGAGAGATTTGTGACGACCTAAAGTCAATTTGTGACGACCTGGGATCGTTTTGTGACGACTTGAGTTTTACCTCCCAAATCTCTCCAGAAGTGAGCCGCTACACCCGCTACGCCGCTACAATTTGTCCTTTAAGTTCGATGGAAGTCTTTGTTTTTGAATCCTTTAAATGGGTTCGGACCATAGCCGATTTGTAGCGGCATCCACCCCGTGGAGTGCACCCCAACCTAATATTCATTTGTCAAAGAGTGTGGTTTTGGTTCTGCCTGGGCAGTTACTATCTGCAAAATTAGTGATACTACAATTGCATTGTAGCAGACCTAACCAAACCAGTCAAGGAGAATCCAATCCAAGACAAGATGACTGCGGATGATCGCCCGTTTCGAATGTATTGGGCCTGGTTTTAAGGGCAGGCAGCGCCCACTCAGTGCATTTCTCTGGGCCTTTGCGATATCATTCGCGGTTAACTTCTCTTTCTCATCTGGAGTTGTCCCATGAAGAAGCTTTTGAGATCGTTGCTGCCTTTCCTGTTTGTTGTTGGCTACCAGAGCGCCATAACCGCACAAGAGCCCGACTCTGAACAAACCACTCAAGTTGCCGACAACAAGGCCCCTAAGAAGCCCGAGAACAACAAGCCATTCGATCCTCTGGAGAACATGAAGTTCCGCAATCTCGGTCCTGCTGTGGGTGGCGGGCGTGTCTCCGCAGTGGTTGGAATACCGGGCAAACCCAATATCTACTACGCTGGGGCGGGTGGCGGCGGAGTCTTTATGACCCAGGATGGCGGCCTCTCTTGGAAGCCGATCTTCGAGAAAGAGCCTACCGTATCCATCGGCGCAATTGCCCTGGCGCCCTCCAACCCGAACCTTGTGTGGGTGGGAACAGGCGAGTCAAACCCCCGCAACGACATGATTACCGGAAAGGGTGTCTACTTTTCTCCCGATGCCGGCGCCACCTGGAAATTCATGGGGCTGCGAGATGCAGGACAGATCTCGAACATCGTGATCGATCCACACGATCCCAACATTGTGCTGGTTGGCGTGCTCGGACATGTCTGGGGGCCGAACTCTGAGCGCGGCGTCTTCCGCACTACCGACGGCGGCAAAACCTGGCAGAAGACACTGTTTGTCGACGACACCACCGGAGTCAGCTCGCTCATCATGGATCCTGACAACCCCTTGATTCTCTTCGCCGGGCTGTGGACTATGCAACGCCATCCCTGGATGCTGGAGAGTGGCGGCGCTGCCGGTGGCATCTTCCGCTCGGTCGACGGTGGACTCACCTGGAAAAAACTCAACGACGGCCTTCCTGAAGGGCCGACCGGGCGCATCGGTCTGGCGGCTGCCCCCAGCAATCCGCGCCATGTTTATGCGCTGATCGAATCGAAGAAGGGTGTGCTGTGGGACTCCAACGACTTTGGTGACCACTGGAAGATGGTCAGCAACAACCACAACATGAATGCCCGTGGCTTCTACTTCAGCCAGCTTGTGGTTTCACCCAAGGACGAAAACAAAATCTATTTCCTCTCCTTTGGAATCGTTCTTTCGGAAGATGGCGGCAAGACCGCGCGCACCATCGGCGGACGCGTCCATCCTGACCACCACTCTCTATGGATTGATCCTGAGAACCCCGACCGCATCATCAACGGCAACGATGGCGG